>CAYMGG010000110.1:0-7351 GCA_964389915.1 uncultured Planctomycetaceae bacterium | reverse complement strand
TAAAATGCGACAAGGGTCGACCAATCGGCCGACCCTCCATGATGCTTGACGCCCCGTCAATCAACACGCTTTAGTCGCATTTAAAAAATACGCTACCGCAGGCAAGTTGTCAAGTCTTCATTCAATCTCGGGCGGATTATTTTACGATTTTGTCAAACCCGAATATTGCCGTTCAACATCACCAGCGGCACCAGCATAACGGTCGGCCGCCCTTCAGCGGTCAGCTCCAAGACCGCGCGATTAGCGCCCTTGGCAACTTTTTCCGCCAGGAAGGTGAACTCCAATTCGACCGGCCCATGCCCTCGCCAATGCAGCGGTAGCGCCTGAACCAAACCGTCAGCCGCCGGGGAGACGCTCCAGCCTTCCGGCAGATACCAGTGCAGCGAAAGGTTGGCCTGGATGTTATGCATGTTCCGGACCGTTACGCGCACCTTTTTGGCTACCCCGGTCTGAATCACCGGCTCGTCGCCGTAATCGACCGCCACGCGGAAGAAGTCGAACTCGTACTGCGCCGCCCGCAACTGAAGCAGAGCTTCCTTGACCACCGGCGGGCAGAAGAGACCTTGCGGATTGTCGCAGGTGGTTTCGCCCTGCTCGATGAACTCCACGTCGCCAGACTTGGCCGAGCCGCCGCGGAAGCTGGCCAGCAGGAATTGATTGGCCAGTCGTTCGCCGCGTTCGGCCAGGTTGTCCACGGTCTGGGGAATCCAGCCGCCCATATCGCCCAGGTTCAGGCTGATCGTCTTGATCCCGTGGCCGATCGGGGTGATCCATTTTTCCGGCACGGCCGGGGCGCCGTGGATCAGGCCCCACATCGCTCCGGCGGTGGCGGCGGTGCAGTCGGTATCCTCGCCCGTGTTGGTCGCCGTGCAGACCACCTTGCCGAAATCGTCGCCGCCATGCAGCAGCGCGAAAATGGTCAGGCCCACATTCAACGGCGCGTCGAAACCGAAGACGCCCTTGTCGAATCCCTTTTTCCGGTCTTCGTCGCTGCACGACGCCCAGTAGGTGCCCATGAAATTGCGCAGGATTTCGTCGCGCGCGGCCACCGGCGTCATTTTCTTATCGTGACAGGCGACGGCCATTTTCACGGCCTTGGCCAGGGCGCAGTCCTCGGGAATGTAGGAGAGGCCGATCTCGATCAGCCGACGCACGTCTTTTTCGACAAAAGCCGCGCTCTCCAGGCTGGCGCAGAAGATCTCGCCATAAGTGCCCTCGCCGTCGCCGTGATCGATGCAGGCGTCCCGGCGGGCGTATTCGGCGGCCACGGCCGGCAGGCCCGGAGCCACGCAGGCCCAGATCTCGGAGCGGATGTACGACCCGCAACTGTGTTTATATTCATTGCGGAAGCTGCCGGCCAACGGGGCCACCAGGCCAGAGCGCAGATTAATCTTGCCCGTGCCGTATTCATTCCAGTGCGGAGTGACGAACAGGCACCAGTACTCGGACAGGGTTTGGGCCGTGACCTTGATCCCGCGCTGCTCCATGGCCGCCAGCCACAGCAGCTGGATGTCCAGATCGTCGTTCGGCAGGGGCTCGCCGCCCAGCTTCTGAGTATAGAAATCCACGTTATTGATCTGGCGCTTGCCCTCAAACGGCGCTCCCAGTGTGCCGCCGATGTTCTTGCCCAGCCAGCAACCCAGCACTTTCTGCCGATAGTCTTGACGGGAGATGCGAATCATGGTTTCTTCCTTGGCGATGGTCTATGAGTCAGGCGGCCTACGCGCCTTACACTTAAAATATAACCTCTCTCCTTCGGCCTTGACCTTAATTATGCTCTCGATTATTAGCATTATTATCTTAATTGACGCAGACACGACTCCCGGGGTGCGATCGGTCGGCGGAACGGGCTTTTTTGCCGGGATTTAGGGGTTGATTATATGCAGTTGCGCGGCCGCACCCGCATCAAATGCTTTACGTTTTCCGCCGGTTAAAACCTGAGAGACGCGCAAAGGGAGAAATTTCGAACCCATCCGATTGAACGCGCGAAACGGCGTAGCGCCGCTGGAGTTTTTGAGGGGGTTCGGGGGGAACTTTTTTTGCAAAAAAGTTCCCCCCGGGGTTGCCCTTGCGTTAAAATTGCGGACTCGTTGCCGTAGGAGCGCAGGATGTCCAAACTATTCTACTATACGACCAAAGTGACACTCCAGGCGGTGTTCCGCACCATCTGCGGGGTCAAGGTCGTTCACCATGAACGCCTGCCCGATTCGGGCCCCGTGATCGTGGCCGGCAATCATGCGAGCTTTTTGGACCCGATTCTGCTCGGCACCTTTCTGCGGCGCGAAATGTGCTTCATGGCCCGCAAAACTCTGTTCGATCATTGGCCGCTGCGCCCGGCATTGCAGGGGTTGAACGCCTTCCCGCTCGATCGCGATGGCGGCGCGCACGCGGCCATGCGCGAATTCGGGATTCTGCTGGAGCAAGGCCGCTGCGTGGTCATGTTCCCCGAAGGCACCCGGACCCGGACCGGGCTGATGCAACCGATCAAACCCGGGGCCGGCTTGATCGCGGTACGCAATAATGCTCCGATCCTGCCCGTCTACGTCTGGGGTAGTTACCAGAGCTGGCCGCGCAACCGCAAGCTCCCTCGCCCGCACCGGCTGCGGTTATATCTGGGCGAGCCGCTCTATCCGGCCCAGGAGCTCAACGGGCCGCAACGCAAAGCCGAGCAGGAACGGCTCAACCAAGCGTTGGCCACGTCTTTTAGTGCCCTGGAAGCTGAAGCCTATGCTGGCCTCCCGCCACCGGTACCGCTGGCGGGAGAGTTGCCGCCACCGGAACCAGCGGCCGAAACCTAAGGCCGGAAAGCCGATCTACGGGAAGCCCCCCTGCCCATCCGCAATAAACTCTTGTCCTTGGCCTGGGCAACGCGTTAAATTAGCTCAGTTCAAGTTAATAATGCCTGATCTTGGAAAACCCTTTGGCAAAAAAGGTTCCCCACTCCCCGCCAAAAAACTCTCCACCTTCTCACCTGGCCCGAACGTTAGTCGGCCATCAATGTCTGGCGTTGATATTAGGCAGACGGAGGATTGTCCTCTTGACGCCGAAACTTAGGATCGATATTATTATAAATTAGTAAACTCTAATGAGTTGAGGGTGGCCCCTTTATATACTGGAGTCATTTAGTATGAATTTAAATCAAACCGGTTTACAGACTCGGGCCTTGCATTCGGGTCAGGTCCCGGATCGGGACACTTTATCGCGCGCCGTCCCGATCTACCAGACCACCAGCTATCTGTTCAAAGATACCGAGCACGCCGCCGACCTCTTCGCTTTGAAGCAGTTCGGCAATATCTATACGCGGCTGATGAATCCGACCACCGAGGTGCTGGAGAAGCGGCTGGCCGCCCTGCACGACGGCACGTCGGCCGTGGCCACGGCTTCGGGCATGTCCGCCATCTTCTATACCGTGGCCACTCTGGCCTCGGCCGGACAGAACATTGTCAGCGGCACGAATCTGTACGGCGGCACGGTGACGCTCTTCGCCCATACGCTCAAGCGGTTCGGGATCGAAGTGCGTTTCGTAAATTCCAGCGACCCGCGCGAGGTGGAAAAGGCCATCGATGCCAAAACCCGGCTGGTCTACACCGAATCGATCGGCAATCCGCGCGGCAATGTGGACGACTTTGAAGCCCTGGCCGAAGTGGCCCACCGCCACGGGCTGCCGCTGGTGCTGGACAATACCATGTCCCCGCCGCCCATCTTCTCCCCCTTCGCCCACGGCGTGGACATCGCCGTGCTTTCTCTGACTAAGATCGTCGGCGGCCACGGCACAAGCCTGGGCGGCGCGGTGATCGAAAAGGGCGACTTTGACTGGAAGAGCGCGGACAAATTCCCCGAACTGTGCGCGCCGGACGAGTCCTATCACGGGGTGAATTTCTGGGAGGCCTTTGGCAACCATCCGGGCGCAGTCGCGCCGGGCCTGGCCCTGACGCTCAAGATCCGTTGCGGCCTCCTGCGCGATACGGGCGCCTGCCTCTCGCCCTTCAACGCCTGGCAGATCTTGCAGGGGGTGGAGACCCTCCCCCTGCGCGCGCAGCGGCATTGCGAGAGCGCCCGCCAGATCGCCCAGTTCCTCAAGCAGCATCCGGCCGTGGCCTGGGTCAATTACGCCGGCCTGCCCGAACACCCGGACCACGCCCGGGCGGCCAAATATCTGCCGCTGGGGCCGAGCGCGGTCTTCGGCTTCGGGGTCAAGGGCGGGCGCGAGGCGGGGCGCAAATTCATCAATCGCGTCAAACTTTGCTCGCACCTGGCCAATATCCTCGACGCCAAGACCCTGGTCATCCACCCGGCCAGCACCACCCACCAGCAGCTAAACGAGGCGGAGCTGGAAAAGGCGGGCGTCTCGCCGGACATGGTCCGGCTTTCGGTCGGACTGGAGGACGTAGCCGACCTCACCGCCGATCTCGATCAGGCTCTGAGGGCGGCCCAGGCATGACCGAACGGATCGTCATGCCCGACGACGGCCCCGACAGCCCGCACTCGGTCGGCTGGACCGAGGCGCAAACCATCCGCCTGGCGGATGAGGCCAACCCGTTTCGCCTGGAGATGGGCCAGGACTTCGCGCCCGTCGACGTGGAGTACGAGACCTACGGCCGGCTCTCGCCGGCCAAGGATAACGTGGTGCTGGTCCTGCACGCGCTCTCGGGCGACGCCCATGTGGCCGGCTGGGACCGCCGGGCCGCCGAAACCGGCCGCCCCTGGCGCGAGCGCAAGCCCGGCTGGTGGGACTCGGTGGTCGGACCGGGCAAGCCGCTGGACACGAACAAGTATTTCATCATCTGCTCCAATTTCCTGGGCAGTTGCTACGGCACGAGCGGACCCTCGTCCCTGAATCCGGCCACGGGCAAGGCCTACGGCCTGACCTTCCCGGTGGTGACGATCCACGACTGGGTGCGGCTCCAGGCCAAGCTGCTCGACGCCCTGGGCATCGGCGAAGTGCTGGCCGTGGTCGGCGGCTCTCTCGGCGGCCAGCAGGCCATCGAGTGGGCTCTGGCCTTCCCCGAGCGCGTCCGGCGCTGCATCGTGCTGGCCGCCAGCCCCCGGCTTTCCGCCCAGGGCCTGGGCTTCAACGCCGTGGGCCGCTACTCGATCATGAACGATCCGCACTTCAACCAGGGCGATTATTACGAAGGCGAGCCGCCGCGGGCGGGCCTGGCCGCGGCCCGGATGCTGGCCCACATCACCTACCTCTCCGACGAGGGCATGCACGCCAAATTCGGCCGCCGTCGGCAGACGCTGGACAAGGCCGGCTACTCCTTCGGCGTGGAGTTCGCGGTCGAAAGCTACCTCGAATATATGGGCCGCTCGTTCGTCGAGCGGTTCGACGCCAACAGCTATCTCTACATCACCCGGGCGATGGACTATTACGACGCGGCCGATTACTGGGGCGGCGGCGATCTGGTGGCGGCTTGCGAGCGGATCCAGACCCAGCTGATGGTGGTTTCGTTCTCCTCCGACTGGCTCTATCCACCGGAGGAGTGCCGTGAATTCGCCCAGGCCATGACCCGCCTGGCCAAGCCGTTGACCTACGTCGACGTGCCCTCGCGTTACGGGCATGACGCCTTCCTGGTCGAAACCGCCCGCGTCGGGCAATTGCTGCGCAGTTTCATCGGCAAATGAGGCGCAAAGCGTGAAAGTACCGACGCCTGAGGAAATCCTCGATTTTACCGCGCACAAGCTGAGGCTGGTGAAGGCCGCACTGTTCTATTTCGCCGCGACCATTGGCTTCGGGCTGGCCACGCTGGCGTATCTTGCCTGGAGCTATTTCAAATTGAACGGTAACCTTGCCCGCCTGGCCCAGCAGCCGCATTTTACCGCCCTGGCCACGCTGGGGGCGATCCTGACCGTCTTGCCCCTGATCTGCGCCATCATTACCTTTTCGGCCGCCCGCCGTCTGCACCTCGATCCCAAGCTCCAGGCCCGGGCTTTGGCCAGCCTGCGGGAATTGGCGGATCGTCAGACGCCACCGTCGGCGTAATTTTGGCGGCTGCCTTCGAATAATTTTTGCCACTACTGAAGGATGAAACGGCCCGCGTTCGGCCGGCCTGGAATCCTTCCCCCTTAACGTGCGAAGGGGCGAAGCTGAGTGAGAATTTTTTGGAGGGGACCGGGGGACCTTTTTTGTAAAAAAGGTCCCCCGGAAGCGGTTTTGGATTTAGCCTCGGGCTAAAGAAAGCCGGGACGAGCCCAGCTCGTCCCGGCGTGATTTGCGCGGACCTGAAGCGGATGAAACCTCAGTTCTTGGCCAGAGTGTTGGCCACCAGATCGCCAAGCTCGGTGGTCGAGTAGCCCATCTTGCCGGCGGCCTGGCTCTTCATCTTGGGGGTAATCGAGGCCACGGTGTCCTCGATGGCCGTGGCGGCCTGGTCTTCGCCGACCTGGCGCAACATGAGCGCGCCGGCCAGCACCGCGGCCAGCGGGTTGATCACGTTCTTGCCCGTGTACTTGGGGGCCGAGCCGCCGATCGGCTCGAACATGCTCACGCCCTCGGGGTTGATGTTGCCGCCGGCGGCGATGCCCATGCCGCCCTGGGTCATGGCGCCCAGGTCGGTGATGATATCGCCGAACAGGTTGCCGGTGACCAGCACGTCGAACCACTCGGGGTTCTTGACCATCCACATGCAGGTGGCGTCGACGTGGTAGTAGTCGCGCTTGATTTCGGGGTAATCCTTCTTCCCGACCTCGTGGAAGGCCCGCTCCCACAGGTCATAGACATAGGTCAGGACATTGGTCTTGCCGACCAGGCCGAGGGTGTTCTCGGCACCCACGCCGCGGGCCTTCTTGCCGTATTTGCGGGCGTATTCGAAAGACCAGCGCAGGCAGCGCTCGACTTGGTGGCGGTTGTAGCACATGATCTGGGTGGCGGTCTCGTGGGACGTGTTCTTCATGGCGATGCCGCCCATACCGGTATAGATGCCGCCCGAGTTCTCGCGCACCACGACGTAGTCGATTTCCTTGGGGCCCTTGTCCTTGAGCGGGGTTTCAACGCCGGGGTAGAGCTTGACCGGGCGCAGATTGATGTACTGATCCAGCTCGAAGCGCAGGGTGAGCAGAATGCCCTTCTCCAAAATGCCGGGCTTGACGTCGGGGTGCCCGATGGCGCCGAGGAGGATGGCGTCGAACTTGCGCAGTTCTTCGGTGGCCTTGGGCGGCAGCACCTCGCCGGTGCGCAGATAGCGCTCGCCGCCGTAATCGAAATTCGTCTTCTCCAGCTTGAACCCGAACTTCTGGGCCGCGGTGTCCAGCACCTTGACGGCCTCGCGGGTGACTTCCGGCCCGGTGCCGTCGCCGCCCATGACTGCGATCTGGTAACTCTTCATGACTGCGCGTCCTTTCTTTAGACTTC
>CAYMGG010000109.1:0-16671 GCA_964389915.1 uncultured Planctomycetaceae bacterium | reverse complement strand
TTTTTTGTAAAAAAGGTTCCCCTGAATCGGTCTCAATTAACTTGGATTGATATCAGGCGGTGTCGCGCGAATTACGATCAAGCCCCTGCCTGCCCAAAAAATGTCGGCTCCGGAGTTGACAACTCCCGTTTTGTGATGTAGCTGTTATAACAAAAGGCGTAATTATATCTCTCTTCCGGGAGTCGAGTCAGATGGCAGTCCCATACAAGTGCCTTTTCAATCACGAATTGCTGATTGTGGTGACCACTCAGACGCCTTATCAGACCTATCGGGAGAATGTCGGCGCGGCTCAAGTCGAAGGTTATATCCGCGAATTGGCGGACACGGCGGTGGACGCCATCATGTGTTGTCCCACGGCTTGGCGGTTGCCGTTGTACCCGTCGCGGCTCGAACCGCACTGGACCGTAGTCGCGCCCGGCCAGACCGAGCCCTTGCCGGAGGCGGATTGGAAGTATTACGAAAAAGTCTATTGGCGCGCCCGGCGGATGATGCTGTCGGGGCTGGACCCGGTGGCGATTTCGGTCCGGACGGCGCACGAGACGGGCAAGGCCATCTTCTGCTCCTACCGGATGAACGACCATCATATGACGATCTTTCCGGATTGTCCCACTCACGATCGCTTCTGGCGGGAGCATCCCGAGTATCGGATCGGCCCGCTGCCGGCCCGGACCAATCCGGCCGGGCATTTGAACTATTTGCTGCCGCAGGTCCGCGCGCGGGTCGCGCAGGTACTGGGCGAGCTGATCGAGAACTACGATTTCGACGGACTGGAACTCGATTTCATGCGTTCGCCGCCGTATTTTCCACCCGACCGGACGACGGAAGGCCAGGCGCTCATGACCGAGTTTGTCGCCGAGCTTCGGGAGATGCTGCGGGCGGCCGGCCGCCGGCGGGGCCGGGAGTTGGCGCTCTGCGTCCGTCTGCCGCGCAGCCTGCGGTTGTGCGCCGAATACGGGCTCGATCCGGTCGAGTGGAACCGCCGGGGCCTGATCGATCTGGCCAACGTCTCCACCTTTTTCATCAATGCCCTGAACTGCGAGATCGAGGAGTTCAAGGCCGCTCTGCCCGGCTGCCCGGTTTACGGGGAGATGCATTTCATCTATGAGGCGGGCTCGCCTCTGCCCGGTGGCTTCGGCAACAATATTCTGCGCAAGACGCCGGCCGAACTCTATTACGCCACGGCGCTAAATTTTCTGACCCGCGGCGCGGACGGCGTCAGCCTGTTTAATTTCGATTATGTCCGCGATCACTCCTTCGCCGAGCCCCGGCGCAAGCAGTTCCCTGGAATCGAGCCGCATTTCGCCGCGCTGCGCCGCATCGCCGACCCGGTCTGGCTTCGTACTCAGCCCAAGCTTTATCACTGGGGCAACTCCTGGCCGCCCTTCCCGGTGGCGCTGGGACCGGGAGAGCGGGCGGGGTTCGACGTTCTCCTGGGCGACGAATTGCCGGGCGGTTTTGGTCGGGCGCGGTTGCGCCTGGAGGGCGAGGGTAGCTTGCAGGGCCTCCAGTTGGGCTTGAAGATCAACGGGGTGGCCGCTGAGCCAAATCTGGATACGGGCGAGTTGGTTACGCCCTTCTCCCGCGAGGCCTTGCCGGAGCCGGAACGGCTGCAATACTTCTCGCTAGAGCTGGGCGATTTGCGTCAGGGGCTGAACGAAGTGGAGCTGTTCAACTTCGAGCACGAGGAGTACGGCCGGAAAACCGTCCGGCTTAAAAATCTACAGTTAGCGCTGCTGATGTAGGTTTGGGGATAAAAATTGCCGCTAATGAAAACCGGGGGAGGCTGAGCCTCCCCCGGACGTTTTGGCGATTCAAATGCCGCGATGCATTACCACCGCATGGTCGCGTAAGGATCGTCGCGCGGGGTGCGGGTGTCGAGGTATTGGGCCGCCGCGGGCTTGGTCAGGGCCGGGGGCAGGCGCAATTCGATCCGGTCCTGCACGCCGGCGTCCATGTAGTTGTTGTTGACCCGCAGGACCAGGACGTTCTCCTCGCCGGCCGGGCGCAGCAGGCCGGCCGGAATCCGGTAGTGGCGCTGCACGCCCCACCAGTTGGGCGTCTCGCGGGTGGTCTCGCCGATCTTGACGCCGTTTAGCCAGCATTCGTCGGTGTCGTCAATAGCCGTGGCATACAGTTCCAGCGGCAGGCCCGCGTAAGCCTCCGGCAGCTTGAACTTGAACCGCTGCCAGACGTCGCCCAGGAAACCGAACCATTTCGGTTCGGCCTGGCCCCAGTTGCCGGGCGTGGGCAGATCGCGCCATTCAGGGCCGGTGACGTCGACCTCCGGCTTCATCCAGCCCTCGGCCGCACCCTGGGCGGCTTCGTCCTTGCGCGCGCGCCAGACTCCGGCCAGGGAGAAGCCCTCTAGGCCCGGCTGGCGGTCGAGGAAATTGGTCCACCGCATACGACTCATCGCGCCGAGGTTGGTCAGGGCCAGGGCCCAGAGGCGATCCTGATTGACCTGGGTGAAGACCAGATCCGGCCGACGAGCGGGATCGAAATCGCCCGGCGCGGCGGCCAGCCAGACCAGCTCGCCTGTGCCGATCTTGACCGCCGCGAGATTGCCGGTCTCGGTTCGCCAGCCGGCCGCCGTGGGGGCCACGGTCTGGACGGTATGACGTTCGCGCCAGCTGTTTTCGGCCGGACTGACGCCGCGGAAGGCTTCGGGCAGAGCGCCGGCCGGCAGGGTACGCCAGAGCGTTTTGGCTTCCAGCGGCAGCGCCGGGGCCAGCAGGGCCGAGAGCAAGTTGGCTTCGTCTCCCTCCAGGCCCAGGGCCACCGCCCGGCCGCCGGAAGCGAAGTATTGCTTGAAGGCTGCGGCGTTGGCGAAGACCCAGGGGCCGCAACCCCGGCCCAGGATCAGGAGCGAGCCTTCGGCCGACGGCACGGAAACCGGATTGATTTGCGCCTCGAGCTTGAAGGGCAGGAGGCCCAGCAGCCCCGCGTCGTCGGCGATCAGATAGGTCTGAGGATGTGCGGGGCTGCGCCAGGCGGCAGCCTCGCTCATCAGGTTGGCGGCGAGACGGTCGGCGGCCGGGTCATGCCCCAGGCGGTCGCTGACGTCGAGCTGGCAGAAGACCATCCGGCCCGCGCCTTCGAACACCTCCCAGAGCATCATGTAGCGCAGGTCGAACTCGCCGTCCATGATCGGCCGGAAGTTGCCTAGGTGCGGCTTTTCGACAATGGCCGTGGCCACTGTGCCGCGCTGCGAGCAGCGCCAGGCCCGCAGGTAACGCTGGTTTTCTTCCAGATCCTCGGGCGCGCCGGCGAGCGGCCCCAGCGTGGTCCGGCCGCGCCAGTCGGCCAGATCTTCGTTGGTCAAGCCTTGGACGAGCGGGCTGGCCGAATCGCGGATGCACACTTGGCGGCTGGCGCGGTCGAAGGCGCGCAGGCCGAAGAATTTTTCGAGCGCCGCGGCGGTCTGCTCGAAAAAGACGACTTGCAAACCGGCGTCCAGCCTGGCGCCCAAGCCGCGCAGAACGGCCGGCAATTCCTGGGCCGCGTCCAGCGCTTCGCTGCCGACGATCAGCACCTTCAGGTCGGCCGGCAGGGCTCCGCCCGTGACGGCCGGCAAGGTGCAACCGCTGGAGCCCAGGGCCTTGGCGGTGCGGCCGACGGGATCATAAATCGCCCAACCGGCCGGAGCGGCCGGCAGCTTGGCGGCCGCCGGATGGACCTGGAACGCAAAGGGTTTGACCGGCACGTCGCGCCCGGCGGTCGTGACCGTGGCGATGATCTCGCCTGCTTCCCGGGCGGTCACGGCCGGCGCGGCGAACTCCAGGTTGAGTTGAGCCTTTTCGGCTGGCTCGATCTTCAACTCGCCCGCACCTTCGCCCACCACCCGGCCGGCCAGCTTGGCCTGCCATTTGACGGTGAAGGTCTGGGGCGTGCGCAGGTCATTGAGGACGATCACGCTTTTGCGGACCGTTTCTCCGGCATAGAAGCCATGGTCCTGCTCCGGCCAGTCCTCGCCCGGTCCGGTCAGCCAGGCGAAGAGGGGCTGATAGAGGACGGGCACAGTCTGGCCCCACTTGGTGGGTTCGAGATATTCGCTCTCCTCGGGCCGGCCGGGGAAGAGATAGGTCAGGATTTCGCCCGTGCCGCGGCAGTCGTAGACGAACCGGTCGGGGGCGAAGCCCGGGTGCTGGAGCTTGGCCCATTCGGTGGCCACGGGCAGGTCGGGTGGGCGCACGCGCATGCCCCAGCCGCTGCTGAATTTCTCGGGCAGCTTTTTCAAGCGCTGGGTGGAGTACTCCCAGATATTCATGCCGCCTGAGATGCCCCAGGTCCGCCAGGCGGGTAAGGTGATCTCGTGGTAATAGGTCGAGCACTCGTCCAAAATCGGGGGCAGGGCGGGGCAATAGTAGCCGTAGGCGCTCTCCCACTTGTTGGTCTTCCGATTCCAGGCCAGGTCGATGAAGTCCAGCATGTCTTCCTGGGCCAGTTCGTAGCTGCGTTCGCCCAGCAGCTGGGCGCCGTGTTCGGTCATGAGCGGCTCGTTCATCCACCAGCTTGACGGATCGTTCATGCTCATCGAGCCGGGGTAGGGCAGATCGAATTCGACCATCATGAGCGGCTTGGTGCCCTGCTGGGCCCAGACGTGGAGCCACTCGCGCAGGTCCTGGGTCTGCGGCCAGCAGAGATAGTTGTTGAGCGTATAGATTTCGCCGGCGTTGCCGCAGGCGTGATTGTAGGTCGGCCGGGTGGGGTCGATTTCGCGCATCAGTTGGTTGGAACGCTCCAGGGCCGCGAACCGCTGGCCCAAAGCGCTGTCGGCCGGCGGATATTTCTGTCCGTCGAGGAAGAGCGGGTTCTGGTCCTGATTGTAGCAGCAGAAATTCATGTTCATCCGGTACATGATCAGGGCCGGGTGATTCCAGACCTGCCGGGCGCGGGTGCGCAGATAGCCCGCATATTCGGCCACCAGCTTCGGTTCGTCCCAGCGCTGCCAGAAACCGGTGATCTGCGCGGGCGTGATGGCCATGAGCACGCCGGCGGCGTCGGCGGCCTCCAGCACGGCCCGAAGACCGTCGGCGCGGTTGGGCGCGTCCACCGTTTCGCAATAGACGAAATTGCGGCCTTCGGCCGTGGCCCGCTGGAGCCAGCGGTCGATCACGGCCGGATCGAGCGTATAGGTGGCGTCGACCCGGTATGACGCCGGCCGGATGTTCAGCTTGACCCCGTTCAGATAGAAGAACTTGCCCCGGACCTCGAATTCGCGAAAGCCGAACCGCTCGGGCAGGGACTGGTCGAGGTTGCGGCCGTCCTTTTGCAGCGCGGCGGTCAGGGTGTAGAGCTTGGCCCGGCCGATCTCCCAGAGTTCGGGATCGGTCCATTCGGTCACGGCCTCGGTCGTCGTCGCTTTTTCGGCCACAGGCGCGGAGAACTCTTTCACCACCTTGTCGCCGTCGCGCACCGTGCAGGCCAGAGTGACGCCGGCCGGCAACGGCTCCGGCAGTTCGGCCACCACCTTGAGCTGATGCCGGGCGACGCTGGTCTCGATCCGCAACGCGCCCAGACGCGCGCCGGCGGGAGTGGATTCCAGCCGCACGTCACCCAGAATGGAGCATTGCCCGGGCTTGATCTGCCAGGCCTTCTTGCCCGTGTCGGGGAAGAGCTCGGAGGTCTCCCCGCTCTTGCGGCCTTCGATCAGGGCGGTCAAGCGGGCGGTCTGGCCGGGCTGGATCAGTTTGCCGATTTCGATCTCGCCGCCGAACCAGCCGCATTCGCCGGCCTTCTGGCCGTTGCAGAAAAGGGTCAGATTGGTGCCGACCCGGTCGAAGGCCACGACGAGGCGCCGGCCGGTCCAGTCGGCGGGGATGGCGACTTCCCGCTCCCACCAGGCGAAGCTCATCTCGTCGGCTTTTTTGGTGTACGGATCTTTGGCCGGCCAGTAGGTGGTGAAGTCGGGATTTTTGGGCGAGCCGGGGACTTTGGCCCAACCCCAGGCGGCGTCGGTCGGCGGGGTAAGGTGTGAACTGTCGGCCTGGGATTCGGTCAGGACCACTGATTTGACCCAAACCTGGCCCTGCACCGGCTCGCGGCCGCCGTAGTAGCGCAGATAGAGCCGGGCCTGGTTCATGCCGGCCGGCGTGCGAAAGTCGATTTCCAGGTTGCGCCAGTCGCTCTGGCCGGTGATTTTTTCTGGAGCCGAGACGACCAGATGGATTTTCTTGTTGGGGCCGTCGAATCGATTGCGGGGGTCCTGCAACTCCAGGTTGAGGTAACCGCTGGCCAGTTGCGAGCGCAGCCGCATGACCAGGCGGTAGGCCGTCTCGGGCTTGACCGGGACCTCATGGGTCAGATGAAAAAAGTTCTCCTGGGCCGGCAGGTTGAGGTCCAGCCGCCAGGCCGGGCCGCCGCTGGCCGCCTGGCCCAAGTCGAGGCTGGAGCGGCAGACCTGAGCCTTTTTGGGGTCCAATTGCCAGCGCAGATCTTCGGGGCGGGTGTAGGTTTCGTTGAGGGCGGCGTCTGCCTGCGGCGCCTGGGCCGAGCGGAAGCGCCATAGCCCGTTCAGGCTGAGGCTCGCGCGCGTGGCCGATTCGCTATGCCAGGCCGAGGCCGGATTCCACTCGGCATAAGCGCCCTCCGGCAAGGGGGGAACGGTGGGCGGTTCGGCGGACAGGCCCAAGCCGCTGAAGCAGGCCACGGTTAGCAACCAGAGGGGAAGGGCGGCGCGCATGGGAGGGGCTCCTTGTACGGGGTCGTGAAGCCTCGGGCGAGGCGACAAAATCGGACTCGTGCCGCGCGAAAGCCGGTGCCTTCGGCGGGCAGCGCAACCTCGAGCGTATGCTGAAGGCTAGTACAACCAATTCTCGGTCTTGGTTTCGCCGAGCCAGGCTCTTTTTACATTGCCGCCGAAGTAAAGGTAGTTCGCCTGCCGATCATGGCGGAAGTCGGTCTTGTCGTCGGGGATATAAGAGGACGAGGGCCAGGCGCAAGGCCAACCCCACCCCGGTACTCCAGGCGTTTCCTGCGCTTCGCTCAGGCAGACTTTAGTTTCCGGCTGGGCGATTTTAGCGAGCATTTGAAAGTAGTCGTTGCTGTGCCCCCCGCCATTCCAGGAGTAGGTGCGGCTGGGTTTGGCGGAATAGGTGTACTTGGCATTGGGGCAGACGATCAGCTCTTTGCCTTCCCGCGTGCCGGGAACCTTAAGCGCCCGATAGAGCATTTTGCACCACTCCTGGGTCACCGGTACGGTCAGGAGCGGTGCGGGCAGCAAGCCGTTGTTTTCGTCCGCGTACATATTTACACATAGGCTCCATTGTTTCAGTTGGTTGGTGCAACTGATGGCCCGGGCCGAGTTGAGGGCCTGGTTCAAGGCCGGCAGGAGCATGGCGGCCAGGACGGAGATGACCGCGATCACCACCAGCAGTTCGACCAAGGTGAACCCGCGCGTACGACATTGGCCTGGGAAGAATGGAGGCATGCTTATCTCCTAACTGAATCGCTTAAGCAAAGTATACACCATTCTTGAGGCAATGCAAATTTCCGCCTCGGAAAAATCAGAACAACGTATTGTCCGCGTTGCGGCGCAGGATCTCTTCACTCGATTCGCGTTTGACCCGGGTGTCGCAATAAAGGAGGTTGGCTCCGCCCTGGTGGCGCTGGTAAGCGAAGGTGAAACATTCGGGGGCCGGTTGGGTGAATTCCCACCAGCTGCCGATGCCGAATTTTCCCCCATCGGCCACCAGGATCTTGGTCGAGGGGGTGGCAAGCCGATGCAAGATCGGGAAAGTAACCAGCTGGGTCATCCAAGCCGTTACCTTGTCTGCGGGCGGGATGTAGCGGTTCATCCCGTATCCAGTCCAGGAGCCGGTCCAGATGGGGCATTGCAGGAAGGTGCGCTTGAGGCCAGACCAATTGACGCCCACCCGCAGCTGGGGGTAATCGGTGTAGCCGCCCAATTGATTGTACCAATAATTGGGGGCCGGATAGCTGCCGCCGTAACCGATGTCCTGACAGGGGGAGGGGAAGAAACCGGTGTTGGCGTCGGCATAGAGCATGAAAGTCAGGCCCACCTGCTTGAGATTGCTGGCGCAGGCGGCGGTTCGGGCGGTATTGGTGGCTTTTTCCAAAGCGGGCAGAAGGAGCGCGGCCAGCACGCTGATGATGGCCACGACCACCAGCAATTCGACCAGCGTGAAGCCGGCTTCGGCCCGACGGTTTGGCCGCGGCTGACAGAAGCGGTTGTAGATCATGGTCCAGGCCCTTTCTGCAAAAACTTCCGGCGTATTTTCATCTGCCGCGGCCTTGAGTTCGACCGCTCCGGCCGGAGGATCGACCTCCCGGGAGACGGTCGTTTCGCTTGCCGGGGCGCTTTCCAATTCAGGCCCGGGGCACTCGCGCCGGGCTTCGGCCGCCGAAGCCCGGCGGCTCTCATCCAGTTCAGGCGAGATCTGCAAGTCGCGCAAGGTCTGGCCGAATCGGGTGACCATGAAGCCGCCGTACTCTTCGATCGCCGACAGGCTGAGCGAGGCCTTGTGCAGAATGCAGGCGGCCGGGGCCGGCTTGCGAAAATCCGGCGGCACGGTCAGGTGGATCGGCCCGCCGGCCGGACCGGCGCCGGCTTGCTGCAATTCCAGCGCGCTCTGGTGGCTGATGACGCCTTGCGGTTGATCGTTTTGATTGCGACTCCACAAAAACCAGCGCATACACTCGGCTTCATGGTTGTCAGTGTAGCCGGGCAACCGGTACAGCCCTTTGTCCACCGCTTGCCAGCGGCCTTCGCGGCATTGCCGGGCGCAGTTGGCGGGGTAATAGCCGGCCTGCCGGGCCTGCTTGGCGGTAAAGAAGCCGAATTGCGTTTCGGCCACTTCAAGCAACCTTTCCTTTTTTAAGTTTGCAGTGACCATGGTGGTCTCAAGTTGCGTTTGAGAAACAGTTGCTGCCGGGGGCCGGATTTTCTTCGCCGTGTTTTTACCTTACGGCATCAGCGGGGTTAAAGCAAAGGCTGGCAAGGAAATTCAGAATGCAAAAACTCTTCGTTGGGAGGAAGAGTTTTTACTCGTTAAGCAGGTGCGTATTGAAACGCCAGGGGCAGTGTTTGCAGGCCGGATTGTGGCCGGCCACGATCTCCTGGCGGAAGTGTTCGGCCCGTTCGCCGGCGAAGATTTCGGCCAAGGTCTGGCGGCGGATATTGCCCAGTGACAGATCGTGGAAATCGATGCAGGGTTGCACTTCGCCGCTCGGGTCGATGTTGACGTGGGTGAACGGGGCCCAGCAATAGTCGTCCTGGGTTTTGCCGCTGGGCAGACCGTCGGGCAGGCGGTAATAATCGATTGCGCGGTTTCCCGACATGTCGGGGAACAAGACCACCTTCTGCCGGTATTCGCCGGCCGCGCTGCGACGTTCGATCTCCCGGACCATGGCCGGCAGTTCGTTAATGTAATCGCCCAGCTGCGGTTGAATCCAGGCTTCCGCTCCCGGCGCGGCGCAGGCGAAGGCTTCGTTCAGCCAGGTTCGGTAGCGCGCCCCGTCTTCCGGCGTCATGTAGATCAGATTTTGCAGCAGGATCGTGCTCAGGCCGGCCGGCTCCAACACTTTCGGCAGGTCCGGCAGTAGACGGTAATTGTGCTCGTTGATGACCGTCATGGCGATCTTGTTGACCCGGGTTGCGTCCACTTGGGCGAAATTGGCCAGAATGGTGTCGAAGATGCCGGGGACGCCGCGGATGCGCTCGTGCACTTCGCGCGGGCCGTCAATCGAGACGAACAGCGTGTTTACGCAGCGGTTGATGGTATCGATCTGCGGGGCGATCAGCACCCCGTTGGTGACCAGATCGATTTTGAATCCTCGCTCACGCAACTCGGCCAGAATGGCGGAGCAGTCCGGGTGCATGAAAGGTTCCCCGCCCCAGATGGTCAACTTCGGCCGCGGCTGCAATTCCGCCACTTGGGCGATGATGCGCTGCCATTCGGCCAGGTCGGCTTCGACCAGCTGGTCGGGATGGTGCCGCAAATAGCCCTTTTCCCCCCATTGCCCGCAGAAGTAGCAGCGTAGGTTGCAGCGCTTGGTCAGTTGCAGGTGCACATGGCGCAGGACGGGAAGCATGATGGGCTGCCTTTCTGCAATGACCGATTGGAGTGCGCCGCCTCTGGGGGAACTTTTTTGCAAAAAAGTTCCCCCAGGCCCCCTCAAAAAACTCTCACGTGGCTTCGCCGGCTAGAGCGTTTAGGGGGACGATTCAGCCATTCTCGGTAGTGAACAATTGATTCAAAATCTCGTCGCCGGTGCCGTATTTCCGCCAGCATTCGGCAAAATGCGCGCGCCATTCAGAATCGTTGAACACCTCGGCTAACTTTACTCCGCTGTGCCGTTGGTTGTCCAGTGCATGGCGGATTTCTTCCAGAAACCGCTCGCCCCGCACGGTTGGCGGCCGGCGGTCAAAGGCCTGGAACTGGGTGTTGGCCCATTTGTGGAACTTGCCGCAATCCCAGGGCGCCTGCGCCTGGCGGGGCTGGACCGCCAGCCGCCCATCCCGCACCGCCCATTCCGGCCCCCACGATTTTTCCCATGCCAGTACGGCGGCGCGCAGCTCGGCCGCTTCCGCCGGCGGCGTGCCGGCCGCGAACAGGTTGCGGGTCTCGCCCGGATCGGTTTCCAGATCGTACAGTTCTTCTGCCCCGCCGTTGTAATTGTAGATGTATTTGTGCTGCCGGCTGCGGGCCATCACCCAGCGGCGGGCGGGCGAGTCGGCGAAGGAACTGATCTGGATCTGGCGCTCGGCGAGCGCCGGATCGGTCAGCGACCGTCCCGGCAGCCGCCACTTGCCGCCGGCCGGATAGCTCAGCCCGCAGACCTCCAGGCAGGTGGGCAACAGGTCCAAGGTGTCGGCGAAAGCCGGGCAGCTCCCGCCCGGGGCCAGATGGGCGGGCGGAGTTGCTCCCGCCGGCAATTTGACGATGAGCGGCACCCGCACCGAGCCCTCGTAGGGGACTTCCTTGCTGTAATACCCCTTGTCCTGGAGCATCTCGCCGTGGTCGCTGGTGAAGATGATCAGCGTGTTGTCCAGTTCGCCCCGCGCCTCCAGCGCGTCCAAGACCCGGCCGATCGCCCGGTCGGCCAAAGTGATCGAAGCGTAATACGCCTCGCGGATGCGGCGCTTGGCCTCCGGGGAATCGTGGTCGCCAAACCATTGGCCGGGTTCGGCCGGCGTGGGCCAGGCGCGGGAGACCGGCGCCGGCTCGGGCAGTTTGCGGTCGCGGTACAAATCCTGCACTTCGGGCGGTAGATCCCAGGGCGGATGCGGATGAATCCAGCCGCAGAAGAGGAAGAACGGCTCGCCTCCGTTCTCTTCCAGCCACTGGATGGTCCGGTCGGCCACCCAGTTGGTGCCGTGATGGGCCAGGTCCATCTGCGCGTTCTGCGGCACATGGTAGACGTGCGGCCGCACGCCGTGCAGGTTCTGCACCTCGCCCCAGCCTTCCTGCGCCAGCCAGGTCGCGTACTGGTCGTCGGCGCGGTGGGCGGGCAGCTCCTCCATCAGGTGCAGCTCGCCGAAACCGTGATGCTCGCGGGCCGGGCAGTGATGGCACTTGCCGATCGCGGCGGTGCGATAGCCGGCCTGCTGAAAGATGCGCGGCATGGTGGCCAGCGAGTGGTCGGCGATGGGATTGTGGCTGTTGCCGTAATAGCCGTGGGCTCGGGCGGGCAGGCCGGTGAGAAGGTCGTGCCGCGCCGGCATGCAGACCGGATTGCTCGAATGCGCGGCGGTGAAGAGGGTGCCCCGCCGCGCCAGCCGGTCCAGGTTCGGGGTCAGCATGTGCGAGAACCCGGCCGCCGCCAGGGTGTCGTGGCGCTGCTGGTCGGTGAAAAGGATCAGAACATTGGGGCGTTGGGCGGCCGGCATCACGTCTCCTTACGCGGCGGAAGCTACAGGATAAAAGGACGCAATCCCGCGGCTGGAACCAGACTTCTGTCTTCTATACGATCCGGCGGCGCCAATTCCACCCGATTTTAAGCCAAAATTACGAAGTCCGGCAAGTTGCCTGGGCAAGCCCCCGAAACGGCTACGCCGGATGAGAGTTTTTTGAAGGGGTCTGGGGGAACTTTTTTGCAAAAAAGTTCCCCCAGAGTTTCGGTCTGCGGCCAAGGGGATGGAGCTTGGCCCCCTCTCAGATAAGCCCGGTCAAGCCCAGGCCGGAGAGCTCCCGGCGCAGGCTGGCCAGGTCGTCGAGCATGCCCTGCTCGGCGTCGTCGGTGAATTCGTACTCCAGCCCCAGCGGTCCGGCGTATTTGTGCTTCACCAACAGTTCGCGCAGAATGAATTCGTAATCCAAAAGCCCGTCGCGCAGCCGGCAGTAACTGGCCTTGCCCACGTCCACCCGCACGCTCTTGAAATGGGTGAAGCCGATGAACTCGGCCACCAGGTCGAGCGTTTTCCAGGGATGGTCGCCGTAATAGAAGTAGTTGGCGGGGTCGTAATTGAGCTTCACATTCGGCCGGCCCACGTCGACGAACAGCTCGCGGCACTGGGCGGCCGTGGTCAGCGAACCGCCGTGGTTCTCCACGATTACGGTCAGCCCCAATTGCTGGGCCTGATCACCGGCCGCGGTCAGGATCTGGCGCAGGCGGCGCTTGGCTTCGGCATCGGTCGGCCAGATCTCGCAGAAGCGCACGAAGCGGGCCCCGAGTTCGGCCGCCAGGGGCAACTGCTCGACGTAGGCCTGGCTGGAGACCGAGACCTCCAGCACCTTGACTCCCGCGTCTGCGGCGGCTTTGCGGGCTTCTACGGCCGCCGCCTTGGTCGGGGCGATGTTGATGGCCAATTTCTGCGGATCGCCGAACATCGAGCAGACCTCGGTGATCCCGTTTTTCTTCATTATCCGGCAGAAGTCGCCGAAGGGGAAGAGGCGAAAGCCCCAGGGCGAGCTGGTCAGGCGCGAACTCATGCCTAGTTCTCCCATTTGAAGAGGATTTTGAGGATGTCGTAACGGTTGGCCGCGAGATCCTTGTAGGCCGCCGGCGCGTCGTCGACCGCATAGACCTTGGTGTAGAGGTTCTTGACGTCGAGCTTGCCTTCGGAGACGAGCTTGAGCACCTCCTCCTTGCCGCCGGGCTTGAGGGCGATGCTGCAACTGATGCGCAGGTCGCTGCAATTCCAGCGGGCGTAGCGCGTGATGATGATCGGCTGGCGGTACTGGCCCTGCAAATGGACCCGGCCGCCGGGGCGGACGTAGTCGGCGCAGGCGTTGACCGCGTCGGGATTGCCGCTGCATTCGTCGACCAGGTCGGGCAGCTTGCCGCCGCCCGCCGCGAGGATCTGCTCCTTGGCGTCGGGGCGGGAGAGGTCGATCAGCGCGTCGGCGTAAGGTTTGGCCAGTTTCAGACGGCAGGGGCGGATGTCGCCGGCCAGCACCTTGCCCGCGCCCATGATCCGCGCCAGCTGAATGGCCGAGAGGCCCACGTTGCCGCAGCCGGTGACCAGCACGGTTTCGCCCTTGTTCACCCCGGTCATGTCCAGGCCCTTCTTGGCCACGCAGGCCAGGTAGGCGACGACCGCCTCTTCGTAGCTGACGTTGTCCGGAATGTGCGCCGGCAGGTCCATCGCCCCGACCCGGGTCTTGATCGCGTAGCCGCACTGGCCGCCCCAGGCGCCCATCTGCTCGGGGAACTTGCGGATCTCGTTGGCCATCACCCGGTCGCCGACCTTGAAGGCCCGGCCGTCGTTGCTGACCTGGGCCTTGGGCCCGACGTAGACCACTTCGCCCACTTCTTCGTAACCGGGGACGCACGGATACCAGACGCCTTCGCCCGCGGCTTCGCCGCTGTAGCAGGCCATCTCGGTGCCGGTGCTGATGCCGCTCCATTTGGTCTGGATCACGATCGATTCATCCTCGACCGGGCAGAAGGGGATCTCCTTGACCGTGGCCTCTCCGGGCCGCAGGAGGACGATGGCTTTGCCGCGCTCGAACTGACTGGTCTTCTTGCCCACGTGCCGCTCCTTTGTTTTTTGGAAAGATTAACCGATTAAGCGAAGGGGGTTAAAAAAAAAGCCTTTCGCCTTGCCTAATTTGCCGCCCGGCTGGCGCGAGCTTGTGCGGCAGATGGCCGATATGCGTCTGCCTGCCGCCAGCCGTGCCAATCGCAATTTTTCTCCTCTGAGGGCCCGTCGGCTCCGGCGGGCGGGTTGAAGACATCCTTACAGATTTTCGATCACCGGCCGCAGGCGGACCTGTTGGCCCGGAGTCTTCGGGTCGGCCAGCCGGGCCAGCAGCTGTTTGGCCGCCAACTCGCCCATGGTTTCGGCCGCCTGCACGGCCTGGGGGATTTCCGCCGGCGGATGCTGCTCCGGCGGAGTGCGGTCGAATCCGACCACCGCGAGGTCCTGGCCGATCCGCAGGTCGCGTTCGGCCAGCAGCCGAAAGCCGGCGGCGAAATACATCAAGCTGCTGACGAAGATCGCATCCGGCCGCTGGCCGGCCGGGCGGTCGAGCCGCTGGGCCAGCGCGTCCGGGTCGTCGGCGCTGCGCAGCGCGGCGTCCGTGGCCAGGCCCAGGCGCTTGAGGGCCTCGGCGTAACCGTTGAACCGGTCCACCGTGCTGGCCAGGTGACGGGTCGCGCCGTAGTAGACGAAACGTCGGCAGCCTCGGGCGACCAGATGCTCGACCAGCTGAGACGCGCCCCAGGCGTTGTCGGAGATGAAATAGTCGAAAGCGGTTTCGCCGGCGTAATAGTTGTCGATCAGCACCACCGGCGGCGCCCCGGCCTGGGTCAGCTCGGCCAGGGGCTGGGCGGTCTGAGGGCAGAGGATGATCCCGTCGGTGCCGCGTTGCAGCAGGTTGAGCAGGTGCCGCTCTTCATGCTGGCCGCAGCTGGTGTTGCAGAGCAGGGCCAGATAGTCCGCGCCGGCCAGCACCTTTTCCAGCCCGGCCAGCAGGTCCAGGTTGTAGGCGGCCGTCAGATCGGCCAGGACCACGCCCGCCAGCTGGGTTTTGCCGGTGCTGAGCTGCCGGGCCAGCAGGTTGGGGCCCGCGCGGTCGGTGGCGATCTTGTCGCGGATGCGCCGGGCGAGTTCCGGGGTGATCCGGTTCTCGCGCCACTTGTCGTTGAACACGTAGGAGACGGTGGCCGTACTCACCCCCATCTCCCGCGCGATCTGAGCCAGCGTTTTCATTCTCGCGGTCTCGGGGCCGATGTCGGCAGGCGCGAAAGAGCGATAAAAATCCTTTGCTTACTCGGTTAAGTATACCGCATGGGTCGCGTTTGTCAAGGAATTGGAGCGGTGTGCCGCCGATTTTTGCGCCGGGCGACATAAACCAGCATACTGCGGCGCAAGCCGTTGGTCCACCAGATTATGGTCCAAGTCTACGGCGACTCGATCGCCGCAGGCGCGATAGTTTGTTTGGAAATTTTCGCCCTGCCGGCTATATTTTAGGCCGTGGCCAAGGTGCGACTGGCGAGGAGGGGCCGAAAATCGAGCCCTCCGTGCCAGAGCCAGGCAGGCTTTTCCGGGCCGCCTCTCCGCGGCCGGCTTTCAGACCGAAACCGGTTTCCGGCAAACGCCGCAACTCGATCGCCGGGGAATGATCCGAGAGGAAGAATGGTCATGGGCGGAATTACCAAAACCGAGGTGGTGCGCAACTCCGTCTTCCGTGCCATCCTGCGCGGCGAGTACGGGCCGGGCGACCGCATCCCCACCGAACGCGAGATGGAGACCCTGACCGACACTAGCCGCATCACCGTGCGGCGGGCCTACGCCGAGTTGGAGAAGGCCGGCATCCTCGAGCGCGTCCAGGGGCGGGGCACTCACATTACCACCACCCTGCGGGCCAACACCGAAGAGGCCGACCACGTCGCCCTGATCTCGGCCGTGCTCGACCCCTTCTCGCTGGGTTATATCACCGAGTTGGAGCGGGCCCTGACCGAGCAGGGCTCGCTGTTCGTGCTCAAGGTGACCGAGGAAGACCCGCAGCGCGAGGAGGACGCGGCGCTGGAGCTGGTCGGCAAGGGGGTGCGCAACCTGATCCTCTGGCCCAGCGGTTTCCGTTTTGCCTCCGAGACCTTCGCCCGCCTGCGCATCCTGGGGGTGAACATGGTCGTCTTCGACCGACTGCTGCCCGGGCCGTTTGCCGATTTCGTGGGGCTGGACAACGAACACGCGGCCAACAGCCTGCTCGATCACGCCCTGGCCGCCGGCCGGCGACGTTTCATTTACGTCGACTTCTCCGACCTGGACGCCGACAGCAATCGCGAACGCCACCGGGCGGTACTGGCGCGCTGCCGGGCCGAGGGCTTGCCCTGCGCCGTGGTCCGCCTGCCCTGGCGGGCGGCTTTGCAGGATCTGCTGCGCGACAAACGGCACGAGTGGTTCCCGGTCGATCCGGACACGGCCGTCATCTGCCTGAACGATATCATTTCCAAAGAGGTCAAGTTCGCGCTCGGGCCGCAGTTGGCGGTCTCCGGCGTCGAAGGCCTGCCGGCGGCGCTGGACTTGGGCGTCATCTCCTACCGCCAGCCGCGAGCCGAGAGGGCCCGCCAGGCGCTCAAGCTGCTCTTGGCCCAGCGGCGCAAGGGTGCCGAGTGGAAAGCCCGCCGCTGCCGCTTGCGGGGCGAGCTGGTCCTGCCGTGAACTGAGGCGCCCCGGAGCGACCGCGTCTTGGGGGGAACTTTTTTGCAAAAAAGCTCCCCCCGAGCCCCCCGCAAAAAAAATTAGAATGGCGTAGCCAT
>CAYMGG010000108.1:8050-16847 GCA_964389915.1 uncultured Planctomycetaceae bacterium | reverse complement strand
AAGGCGGCGTCGCGCGGGCCAAGGTCCGGCTGGTCGGCCGGGACGGCCGGATCGCCGAGGGGCATCTGCTCGCGGCCGACGCCGAGAATCTGAGATTGGAAACCGAACCCGACAGCAAGATCTATACGATTCCCCTGGGCGAGATCGAAATCTGCGCTCCGATCGCCGAATTCGCCAGCGAGCGTCCGCCCGTGCCCGGCGAAACGGCAACGGGACGCAAGGTGCCGTGGCGGGCGCTGTTCCCCTGGCGCCCGCGCGAATCCCGGTTGCCCCCCAAGGACGGCCAGCGGCCGCTGGATCAGCCCTAACAAAGGCGTGTGAAGCGCGCGCCGCCCGCGCTTGAAGCGGCGACGCGGCCGCGCGAACGCCCTGAAAATCCCAGCCTCTCCAAGGTAGCCCTGCGGGTTGCTTCTGGCCGAAAAATTACATTGCTGGTCCAGGCTAAGGACTAATAGTCATTCCTGATAATTCGAGTCGAATCGGCCGGGGCTAAAATTTCAAGGCTCCTGAATTCGACCTCTTAAACGCTCGAAAAGGCGAAGCCCGGTGAGAGTTTTTGGCGGGGGCGGGGCGGGGGGCCCTTCTTTGCGCAAAAAGTACCCCGGAATCAATTAAAATTAACTGGAATTGATAGAGTATTGCCGCCGGCGCTTACTGGATGAAAAACGATACATTGATGTTCTGAAAAATTTCATCCTGCTGCATCTCGGCCGTCAGCGGCGGGAAGGGCGCGGCATCGTCGATGGTGGACAAGCAAAGGTTCTTTTCGGCCAGCATGTCGTCGCGGACAAAGAGCACGCGTACTCCGGTGATGCCGCCATTAGGGGTGATGCCGAAGCGGATCTGGACCACGCCCGCCCGATGCGACATCGGCGAGAGGGTGAACTGGCGGAATAGCGCCTGGTTGAGCCGCTGTTGCACCACGTTCCAGTAGGCCCCCCAGCGCCGCTTGAGCAGTTCCATCGAGGGGGTGCCGGTCAGGGCCGCGCGCAGGCCGGCCGGCATCCGGGGCGAGCCGCCGGCAGGGGCGTCGCTCTGGCGCAGGTCGACAAAGACCGGCGTCTTGTTGGCCGGTTTTTCAGATTCGGTACGGGCCACGGCCGGCAGCTCGCCCGGGCCGGGCGGCTCGTTGTCGGCCTTGGGGGGCGGAGGGCGTTTTTGCGTCGCTTGCGTTGGTTGCGGCCGGGCCTCGGGGCGGGGCGGGACGCGGGGGGCCGGCCGGCCGGCTGTGGCCAGGGCGATGCTCTTGGCCTGGGCCTCGGCCGAACGGCGCGCCTGCGGCGGGGCCTCCGCGGGGCGCAGGTCTCGGGCCTGGCGGCTGACGGCGGCTTCGGCCACGGCGGTTTCCGCCGCGACCGGCTCCTCTTCCTGGTTGGGGTCGACGTAGACGAACTGCCGGGCGGCTTCCGGGGGCGGAGTCTGGCGTATGGCCATGGCCGGATGAGCCGGCCCCCACAGGCGGAAGGCCCCTCCGCCCAGCAATAGGTGGGCCGCCAAAGCTATTATAAAGGCGGCGATTTCGGCGCGCCGCCATAGTCGGGATTGGCGGGGCTCGGCAAAGCGGTCGAGCAGGAGGTCGGGCATCGTGAAGGGAACCTCAAGGATTCCGGGTTTCCATATATACCAAAAAACCATTATACTCTTTGGACGGGTTTAGGCTAGGCGGTGTCCGAAAAGAGCGGTTGCCGGGGATGATCGATAACCGAGGGCGATTTTCACGCCAATGGCCGGTTTGTTTTTCAGACTGGCGCGCCTAGCTATCCCCGCGCCTGGTTTCTGGCCAGAACCTGGTCTTCTGCGGGCGGGGAGGGTAGAGAACACCTTACTTGCCCGCCAGCATGGCAATGAAAGCGTTTAGCATGGGTTCGTCATGGTGGCCGGAGTCGTCGCGCATCAGGCGCAGGGCCTCGAACGTGCTGAGCGGCTCCTTGTAGGGGCGGCGGGTGGTCAGCGCGTCGAAGACGTCGACGATCGCCGCCAGGCGGGACAAGGGGTGGATCTTGCCGTCGGCCAGGGCGCGGGGATACCCCTGGCCGTTCATGCGCTCGTGGTGTTCCAGCACCACGTGCATCGCCACCAGCGGGATGTTGGCGTGATGATGGAGGGTCTGGCCGCCGAGGGCGGGGTGGTGCTTCATCACCTCGAATTCTTCAGGCGTGAGCCGGCCGGGCTTGTTGAGAATGTTCGGGTCGATCAGGCTTTTGCCCACGTCGTGGAGGAGCAGCCCGATGCTCAGCTCGCCCAGCACATGCGGATCGCGGTACCCCAGGTGTCGAGCCAGCGTCAAGCCGTAGACACAAACATTGACCGAATGCGTGTGTGTGGTATAGTCGAAGTTGGTCAGGGCCAGGATGTCTTCGATCTGGTCGTGGTCGCCTACCAGGGAGGCGGTGTTCTTGGCCACCTCGGTGGCCCGGCGGATGTTGCCGGCCTCCTGGGGATCGCGTAGCACGTCGTGCATCAGGTGGGAGGCCGTGTCGTAGACGATGCTCGCCTTGTGGGGAAAGGTGGTGAGCGGGTCGTTCATGACCGTGTGCAGGTTGTCGCCCAAATAGCGGTAATAGGCCTCCTGGTTGTCGGGGTGCAGGTAGAGCAGGCGGCCGCCGCTCTGGCGCAGGCGTTCGCGCTGGCGCGCAGTCATCAGCGTGCCCCGGGCCAGGAAGAGGACGAATTTTCCCTCGGCCGTGCGCAGAAAAACGGCGAACGGCGGGGCGGTGTTCTCGCAGATGGTCTCGGCGGGAACGGGCAGATATTCGACAGCCGTTGACTCGTTAGGCATGACTAGCGCTCCGGCCGGAAACACGCCCGCGCAAACGGGCACGTTTCAGCGACCTGGCTGGCCGCTCCCCTCACTCATTAATAATAAACCGCGCTGCGCAGGAGGTCAATGCAATGAACCGGGTGAAAAGCGAACCGATCCTGCTGATCGACGACGATCCGGAGGTGCGTCGGACCCTGAGGGCGATCCTGGAGACGGACGGCTTTAGCGTGACGGACGTCACCAGCGCTGAGATGGGCCTGGAACGGCTTAAGGAACAAGATTTTGCGGCCGCGCTCTGCGACTTCAAAATGCCGGGCTTGAGCGGGCTGGGGTTCGTCAAGGCGGCGCGCAAGCAGTATCCTTTGTTGCCGATCGTGATTATAACTGGCTATGCCTCGCCCGAGGAGCTGACGTTGTGCCTTCAGGGCGGGGCCGACGATTATCTGTTAAAACCTTTCGACGGGCCGGCCCTGCTGGCCAGCCTGGAGCGGCTGATTGGGCAGCGGCAGCGACTGGCGGCCCTGCGCCATACGGCGCCGACCGACGCCGCCGACGCGGCGCCGCCCGAGAATCCGCTGGAGGGGAGCTGGTAACCTCATGAGCGAATTGACCGACAAGCTGCGCGCGAATCTGCGTTCCGTGATCCGGGGCAAGGACCGGGAGATCGATTTTCTGATCATGGCCTTCCTCTCCGGCGGCAACGTGTTGCTCAACGACGTGCCGGGGGTGGGCAAGACCACGCTGGCCAAGGCTGCCGCCCGTTCGATTAGCGGGGTCTTCCACCGGTTGCAGTTTACCCCCGATCTGCTGCCGGCCGACATTTTGGGCGGCAGCGTGTACAATCCGCGGGAGGGGACCTTCTCCTTCCGCCGGGGGCCGATTTTCGCCAACGTGCTCCTGGCCGACGAGATCAACCGGGCCAGTCCGCGCACCCAGTCGAGCTTGCTGGAAGCCATGGCCGAGGGGCAGGTCAGCATCGAGGGCGAAACCTACGCGCTGCCCGCGCCGTTCTGGGTCATCGCCACCCAGAATCCGGTGGAGTACCACGGCACCTATCCGCTGCCCGAGGCCCAGCTCGACCGCTTCGCCATCCAACTCACCCTGGGCTATCCGCCGCCCGAGGAGGAGTGGCGCATCCTCGAGCGGCGCGACGGGGCCGGTCCCCTGGAGGCCGTCGGCCCCGTGGCCGATCTGGCGACCGTGCTGGCCGAGCGGGAGCGGGTCGGCCAGGTGCATGTGGACGAGGACATCTCGCGTTACATCGTCGAGATTGTGGGCGAGACCCGCAGCGATCCGCGTCTCTCCCTGGGGGTGAGCCCCCGCGGGAGCATCCAGCTCTACCGGCTGGCGCAGGCCAGCGCGTATCTGGCCGGGCGGACCGAGGTCCGGCCCGACGACGTCAAGCGCGTGGCCCCCGAGACCCTCGCCCACCGCCTGGTTCTGGAGACCAAGGCCCGCTATTCGGGGGTGACCCGCGAAAGCCTAGTGGGCGAAATCATCGCCCGCGTCAAGGTGCCGGTGTGAGCTTCTGGCTGCGGGCGCGGCGCGCCTGGCGGCGGCTGCGGCCGTTTCTGCTCAAGCGCAGCCCCTGGGGCGAAGCGCTGATCCATACATGGAAGCGCCGGGTCACTCCGTCGGGGCGGGTCGTGCTGATCTGCTTCATCATCATTGGCTCGGAGGCTTCGGCGGTCATCATCCTGCCGCTACATATCTTCGCCCTGCTCCTGGGAGTACTGCTCTTCGTCGAAGTCCTGGCCCGGCGGATCTTCGCCCCGCGGGTGGTCGTCCACCGCGACCTGCCCGAACGTTGCGCGGCCGGCGCGAGGCTGGAGATCGACGCCCGCCTGGAGAATGTGGGGCGCCTGCCGGTCTTCGATCTGACCGTCACCGAGCACCGGCTGCCGGTCGGGATCGAGCAGCCGGGCGGCTACCGCTACCTGGCCTGCCTGGAGGCGGGGGCCAAGCGGCGCTGGCGTTATTCGTTGCAGGCCAGCCGGCGGGGCGTCTACACGCTGGACGGGGCGGTGGCCCTGACGGCCTTTCCGTTCGGGCTCTACAACCAGGCCCGGTTCACCCCCGACGCGCAGCAACTGATCGTCTATCCGCCCTTCGTGCCGCTGGCCAATTTGGAACTGCCGGTCGGGCGCAAGCATCAGCCCGGCGGTTTGCAGCTGGTCAGCCACACCGGCGATTCCGAGGAGTTTTTGGGCAACCGCGAATACCGCCCGGGCGACCGGCTGCGGGACGTCCATTACGCCGCCTGGGCGCGCCTGGGCTATCCGGTGGTGCGCGAGTTCCAGCAGGAGTATCTGAGCCGGATCGCCCTGGTCGTCGACACCTTCGTCGAGGAGACCGACGACGAGGCCGAGCCCGACCTGGAGGCCGCCCTCTCCCTGGGGGCGGCGGTGGCCGAGGCCCTGGGGCGGCTGGAATATGTGATCGACCTCTTCGCCGCCGGGCCGGACCTGTATCATTTCCAGGCCGGCCGGAGCCTCGCCCACCTGGACAATATTCTCGACATCCTGGCCTGCATCGCCCCCTGCCGCAGCGATCCTTTCGCCGTGCTCACCCCGGCCATCCGGGCCGAACTGGGGCAGATCAGCACGGCGGTGGTCGTGCTGCTCGATTGGGACGAGCGGCGCGAGGGCTTTGTGCAGGATCTGCGGGCGGCGGGCGTGGCGGTCAAGGCCATGGTGGTCCGGAGCGTGCCGCCGACCCTCGATCCGGGCGGTCTGACCCTGGACGGCGGGCGGGTGGCGATCTTCTCGCCGGAGGAGGTCAATCAGGGGGTGGGCCGATTATGAAAGCCGGCGAATATCCCGAACGCGGGCCCGTGCCGGGCGACGCCGCGGCCTGCGTGATGCTGGTGACGGCGCTGGCCGCGTTGGGGATGTCCAACGAGTGGACCCACTGGCCGCTGTTCGTGCCCTTCTTCGTGGCCACGGCCTGGCAGCCGGTGCTGGCCGCGCGGATCAAAGTGCGTCTGGGGCTGATCGGTTATCTGCTCTTGAGCGGCCCCTTCGCCTTTCTCTTCAACGCCTGGGAGGCCGAGAGCCGCACCGGATTCAATTACAACACGGTCTTTTATCTGGCCCTGTACTTGGCCGCCTATGCGTTGGTCAAGCTTTACTCGGCGCCGGACGCGAGTCGGCGCTCGCATGTGCTCTTCTGCGCCACGATGATTCTGGCCGCCGGCTGCGATCTGCCGGAGCTGCATTACGGGCTGCTGCTGGCGATCTTCGCGCCGGCGGCAATGTATCTGCAACGTTGCGACCTGGCCGCGACCGAAGGCACGGCCCGCGCCCGCCACCGGCGGGCGATGGTCGTGACCTTCTGTTTCCTGCTGGCCGCCGGTGTGACGGCGTTCACCTTCCGCCCCATCCGGGAGGCCTATTCAATCCTTGAGCGGCAGATGCTCCGGCAGCTGGTCATGCAGCTGCAATTGAATCCGGCGGTGGGATTTTCCGATTCCGCGCAGTTGGGCGACGTCTCCGAGCGGCGACTGGGGGCGTCCGCCCAGGCCGTGGCCATCCAGGCCTTTTCTGAACAGGCCCCCGGCTATCTGCGGGGCAAGGCTTTCTTGAATTACGGCGACGGAATCTGGACCCAATTGGGCGGGACGCGCGACGAGACCGTCGAACACTTGACCGGGGTAAAAAGCAAAATGGGCACCTATCAGCTGCCGGGCCGGCCCAAGCCTGATCCGGCCGCCGTGCCCGAGATGATGCTGTATCCGGCCAACGAGCTGAAAGCCCATTTCTTTATGCCTCTGGCCGCCAGTGCGATCGAGACCGCCTGCAAGGTGGTGAGCGTCGACGCCGGCAACTCGGTGCAGGCCAAAAACTCTCCCTCCTCGCGCGGCTACGGGGTCTATCTCGATCCGGCGCCGGTCCGCCCGGCCGGGGACCAGGAGAGCGAGCGGCCGGCCGGTTTTCTGGCCATTCCGCCCGCCGCGACCATGCGTTCGGCGCTGGACCGGGTGCTGGCGCAACTGCCGCCGGAGAGCCGCGCCGATCCCAACATGGCCGTCAACGCACTGGCGGATTATTTCACCCGGCATTACACCTACAAACTCGGCATTCAGTTCGCCCCGGGCATCGATCCGCTCTGGCAGTTCCTGGTGAACAAACGGCATGGACATTGCGAACTGTTCGCCTCGGCCGGCGTTTTGTTGCTGCGGCGGCTGGGCATTCCCGCGCGTTACGTGGCGGGGTTTGTCTGCGAGGAGCGCAGTCCGCACGGCTCGGTCTGGTTTGCCCGCAACCGGCACGCCCACGCCTGGGTCGAATATTATTCCGCCCCCGCCGGCTGGCGCACGGCCGAATTCACGCCCGCCGCCGGACGGCCGGAGGTGGGCGGCTCTGATTCCGGCTGGAGCGATTATCTGTACGCCTGGTTTTCGCGGCTGAAGAATACGCTGCTTCGCGAGGGGATCACGGGGCTGGTCAATCAAGTCTTGGGGCTGATCGCCGCCGGCGGCCGCTGGCTGATGGAGACTTGGTGGCGGATGCTGGCGGTGGGGCTGCTGCTGCTGGTCTACTTCAGCCGGATGTTCATCCGCGCCCGGCGGGCGGCGCGCGCTGCGGTCGGGCGGCTGCGGCCATTCCCGGCCGACTTGCAGGACTTGCGGCAGGAATTCCAGGCCGGACAGCGCCGGCTCAAGCCCGAGGAACTGCGCCGGCGCGAGGCCGAAACCCTGGGCGAATACGCCCGACGACTAGAGGCGGCACCGGAAGCGCCGCTAGTGGCCGAAGCCGCCGAACTCGCCCGCCGCCTGGACGCGGCCCGGTACCTGCCGTTCGAATAACAAAAGCCGGGGGAACTTTTTGGCAAAAAGCTCCCCCGGCTCCCTCAAAAAATGCCCACAGGTTAGCCGGCGGCCGCTTAACCCTGTTTGGCCACGCGGTTCAAGCCGCTGACGATGGCCTGGACCGCGGCCTGGTCGATGTTGGTGTTGGTGCCCACGCCGTAGACGACCCGGCCGTCCGCCAGCTTCAGCGGCACGAAGGCGAAGGCTGTGGCGTCGGCTCCCTTGCCGGCGGCCTGCTCGTGGTAGTCGTCGATCCGAAAGTCGATCGCCACCAGTTCGCGCACCGCGTGCACGAAGGCCGAAATCGGCCCGTTGCCGTCGGCGGTGATCTTCTTCTCCTCGCCCCGGACCCGCAGCCGGATCTCGCCGTGGACCTTGGCCGGATAATCGTCGTCCGGCCGGGGCCAGTAGCCGATCAGTTCGAAGGGGCCGGCGGGGGTAACGAATTCCCGCAGGAAGACTTCGTACACCTCCTCGGCGCTTACTTCCCGGCCAACCTCGTCCACGAAGCGCTGGACCACCGCGCCGACCTCGGGTTGCATCGCCCGGGGCAGTTGCAGGCCGTACTCCTTCTCCAGCACCCAGGCCACCCCGCCCTTGCCGGACTGGCTGTTGATGCGGATCAGATGCTCGAACGACCGGCCCAGGTCCTGCGGGTCGATGTGCAGATAGGGCACCTTCCACTGCATGCCGAATTTGTCGCCGGCCTCGCCCAGCTTCTGCATGCCCTTGCGGATCGCGTCCTGGTGCGAGCCGGAGAAGGCGGTGAAGGCGTACTCGCCGGCATACGGCTGGCGGTAGTGGATGGGCAGACCGGTCAGGCGTTCGACCGTGGCGGCCACGCCGTTCAAGTCCGACAGATCCAAGCCGACGTCCATTCCGCGCGACATGAAGTTGCCGGCCAGGGTGATCAGATCGACGTTCCCGGTACGCTCGCCGTGACCGAACAGGGCTCCCTCCACCCGGTCGGCGCCGGCTTGCAGCGCCAGTTCGGTGGCGGCCACGGCCATGCCCTGGTCGTTGTGGGCGTGCAGGGAGATCAGCACCCGGTCGCGGGCCGGGAAGCGGCGGATGAAATATTCGATCCGGTCGGCGTAATGGCCGGGCGGCTGGCGCTCGACCGTGGCCGGCAGGTTCAGGATCATCGGCTTCTCGACCGTGGCCTGGCCCCAGGCGTCGAACACGGCCTGGCAGATCTCCAGCGCGTAGTCGGCGTCGGTGTCGGT
>CAYMGG010000108.1:0-8040 GCA_964389915.1 uncultured Planctomycetaceae bacterium | reverse complement strand
TGAATTCGAAGCGCCAGTCGGTCTCCGGATGCGCCGCGCAGCGCTCGCGGATCAGGTGCACCGCCTCGACTGCGGTCTTCAGCGTCCCGGCGCGGTCCGTGCTGAAGACCTGGCCGACGTGCAGATCCGAAGTCGCCAGATAGGCGTGGACGATGGCCCGCGGCGCGCCCTGCAGGGCGGCGATGGTCTTTTCGATCAAATGCGCCCGGCACTGGACCAGGCCCATGATGAAGACGTCGGCGGGGATCAGCTTTTCGTCGACCAGCTTGCGGAAGAAGTCGAAATCGTCCTTGCTGGCCGAGGGGAAGCCGACCTCGATGTGTTTGAAGCCGATCCGGCACAGCATCTGGAAATACTCCAGCTTCTGGGCCGGGCTCATCGGATTGGGCAGGGCCTGGTTGCCGTCGCGCATGTCGACCGAGCACCACAGGGGGCATTTTTCGACCGTCCGGGCCGGCCAGCGGCGGTCGGGCAGATCGACTCCGCGGGGGGGCAGATATTTAGGGGCTTGGCCGGACTTTTGATCTTTGCCGCTCATGGTCTTTTCCTTTACTATTTTTTTCGGTTTAGCGAATGAGTTTAGAAACAAAAAAACCGCCCGAGAACCGGGCGGTTGGGAAAACGCGGAGGCGGTGTTTCAGCAAAACGAACTCCCCTCCCGGCCCGGTAGCGGAACCAGCTGGCTAAGTCGCAGGCTAAGAAGGAGCAGGCGGCGCGTCATGTTCGGAGCTTTCCCAAAGGCCGATTTACCTATATAATCGGCTGGCAATCGATCGAACTTGATTTATTATATTACGCCGCCGGTTGAAGGTCAAGGGTTAAAACGCCCGCCGGCGGAATGGCCGGTCGGCGCCGGGTCATTTTTGCGGATAAAGCCGCCGTTTGGGGCGACTTCCCGGCTCAGGGAAGGTGGATAAAGTTTTTTTAACGGGGTCCGGGAAGAATTTTTTTCAAGAAAGTTCTCCCCGGTCGATCAGCGGTTGTTCTGTACATACGGAGAGATGGTCAGATGTTGCTCAAAGGCAAGCCGGTGGCCGACCGGATGGTCGAAGCGCTGCAAAAGAATTGTGCGGAATCGTTGTGCCTGGGCGTATTCCATCCCGAGGGCGACGGCGCGGCCGAGAGTTATCTCAAGGGCAAGCAGCGCTGGCTGGAGAAGGTCGGCTTTAAGCTTGAGGTCTTCAACGTGGCTCCGACGACTCCGGCCGAGGAGCTGCGCCGGCGGGTCGAGCAGGCCAACCGGGAGCCGGGCATTCACGGGATCATGATCGAGCTGCCCATCGCCGGCCTGAACTTCGGCCAGGTGCGCGACTGGATCGATCCGGCCAAAGATCTGGAGGGCATTACCACCGCCAACCAAGGGCATTTCTTTGCGACTGGCGAGGAGCGGCTGGTGCCTTGCACGGCCCTGGCGGCCGTGCGGTTGCTGGAATTTTATGAGATTCCCCTTAAAGGCGCCGACGCCCTGATCGTGGGGCGCAGCAATATCGTCGGTCTGCCGCTCTACCGGCTGCTGCTCAATCGCAACGCCTCGCCCATGACCGCCCACCGGCAGACCCGCGATCTGGCCGCGCATGTCGCGCGCTGCCGGATCGTGGCCGTCGCCGCCGGCGCGCGCGGCTTGGTCAAGTCGAGCGACGCCGCCGATGGCGCGGCCGTGGTGGACGTGGGCATCAACGTGGTGGAGAACGGCATTGTCGGCGATCTGGAAATCACGGCCGAATCCGAGGCCGAGCGGATCGATTACACCCCCGTGCCGGGCGGGGTGGGGGTGGTGACCAATGCGGTCATGCTGGAGAATCTGGTCACGTGCTGGCGGTTGCAGCAGGGAAGGTAGGGAGCGACCAAATCTGACATGTTCTCGCCCAAAGCCGCCATTGCTTCGGGGGGAGGGTCGGCTAGGCTGTTCGTATTGTTGCGGTTGGCGAAAAAAAGCTTTTTTCTGGAGATCCGCTCATGGCCAAGCGTTACGCGCCGATCAGTCCGAAGCTACCCGGTTTCTGGCACGGGGGCGACTACAACCCCGATCAATGGATGAATTATCCCGGCGTGTGGGACGAGGACATGCGCCTGATGAAGCTCTCGGGCTGCAACGCCATGAGCGTGGGCATCTTCTCCTGGACCGCCCTGGAACCGGAAGAGGGGAAATTCGAATTCGGCTGGCTCGACCGGATCATGGATCTGCTGATCAAGAACAAAGGCTATGCGGTCCTGGCCACGCCCTCGGGCGCGCGGCCGGCCTGGATGTCGCAGAAATATCCCGAGGTGCTCCGCTGCGGGGCCGACCGGCAGCGCAATCTCCACGGTCGGCGGCACAATCACTGCCTGACCTCGCCGGTCTATCGCGATAAGGTCACGCTCATCAACACCAAGCTGGCCGAGCGTTACGGCAAGCACCCGGCCCTGATCCTCTGGCACATCTCCAACGAATACAGCGGCGAGTGCCACTGCCCGCTCTGCCAGGCGGCGTTCCGTGCGTGGCTCAAGAAGAAATACAAGACCCTCGACGCGCTCAACGAAGCTTGGTGGGCGAGCTTCTGGAGTCACACCTTCACCGACTGGAGCCAGCTCGAATCGCCCTCGGCGAACGGCGAATTCTCCGTCCACTGCCATAATCTCGATTGGAAGCGCTTCACCACCGACCAGTTCGTCGATTTCTACAAGGTCGAGATCGCGCCGCTGCGCAAGTTCACGCCGGACGTGAAGATCACCACCAACCTGATGGGCACTTATCCGGGGATCGACTACCGCAAGCTCTCGCGCGAACTGGACGTGGTCAGCTGGGACAACTACCCCTGCTGGCACCGGCCTTCCGGCGACGCGGATCTGGGCGCTGAGATCGCCTTTCATCACGACCTCAACCGCTCTTTGGGCGGCGGCAAGCCGTTCTTGATGATGGAATCCACGCCTAGCAACACCAACTGGCAGGATGTACCCAAGGTCAAGCGTCCCGGCATGCACCGTCTCGCCAGTCTGCAAGCGGTGGCCCACGGCTCGGACAGCGTGCAGTATTTCCAATGGCGCAAGAGCCGCGGCTCCAGCGAAAAGTTGCACGGAGCGGTGGTCGACCACTGCGGCCACGAAAACACGCGGGTCTTTCGCGACGTGGCCGATTTGGGCGCGGCCCTGAAAAAGCTCGCGCCCGTGGCCGGCTGCGCGACCGAAGCCAAGGTCGCCCTGATCTACGACTGGGAGAACCGCTGGGCGCTGGAGGACAGCCAGGGCATCCATAAGCACAAGAAGAATTTCGTCGGCACCTGCATAGAACACTACCGGCCGTTCTGGAAGCGGGGCATCGCCGTGGATGTGATCGGTTCGGAGGACTCCTTCGCCGGCTACAAACTGATCGTGGCCCCGATGCTGTACATGCTCCGTGCCGGCATCGGCGAGAAGCTGGCCAAGTTCGTGGCCAAGGGCGGGACGCTGGTGGCCACCTACTGGAGCGGCGTGGTCGACGAGAGCGACCTTTGCTTCCTGACCGGCATGCCCGGCCCGCTGCGCGAAATCCTGGGCGTGTGGGTGGAGGAGCACGACGCGCTTTACGACACCGACGCCAACGCCCTGGTCATGACCGGCGGCAATGCCCTGGGGATGAACGGCAAGTTCGCGGCCAAGGAGATCTGTGCCCTGATCCACGCCGAGACCGCCTCGGTCGAAGCGGTCTACGGCCAGGACTTCTACGCCGGCCGGCCGGCCCTGACGGTCAATCAGCACGGCAAGGGCGAGGGCTGGTACATCGCCCCGCGCACCGGAGCGGACTTCCTGGATCGTTTCTATTGCGCCCTGTCCCGGCGGTTGGACCTGCCGCGGGCCGTGGACAACCTGCCCGAAGGAGTGACGGCCCAGGTTCGGGCCGACGAGAAGACCGAGTATGTCTTTATCCAGAACTATAGCGCCGAGTCGCGCCTGGTTCGGCTAGACCGGCCGGGAACCGACGCCGAGACGGGCGAGAAGCTGTCCGGAGAACTGGCCCTGGGCCCCTTCGCGGTGCGCGTCCTGGCCCGGCCGATCAAGAAGGGATAAGGCCTGGGCGGTACCCTTCAGGGGTCGACAAAGAAAATAGTTTGCGCTTGGTAATCAACCATTCCGGGGAACCTTTTTTGCAAAAAAAGGTTCCCCGGACTTTATAAAGAACTCTCATCCGGCTTCGCCTGGCAGGGCGTTCAGGGAACATGAAAGGCGAATAGAGTATCGGGCCTCCCGGGGGCGTAAAAAATTGGGGGGGGCGAGCTCCGGCTAGACCGCTTTGGCCTTGGCGCTGCCGGAGTTGGAGGGAAATGGGGGACGAAACGGAGTTCATCCCCTCCCTGCTGAATCGTTTCGCCGTTGTACGGCCATCAATTGGCCAGTAATAGAAAAGTAAATGTTCAAAACGACAGAGAATACGACGTGAGCTTAATTGATAGAGTTTTTAAAGGGGCGTGGGGGGACTTTTTGCAAAAAAGTCCCCCCGTTGGTTTTTATGGAAAACGGGGTTGGTTATTCGAACTCGACTTCGTCAATCATCACCCACCATTGTGGGCTGCGGTCGAGTTCCAGCCAGACGGCGGCGGCCGGGGCGGTGAACTTTAGCGGTACCTCTACCCAGCCGCTGTGGTCGGGGATTTCGGTGAGTTTGCCCACCAGTTCGCGTTTGCGGTCGGCCTCGCCGGCGTAGACGCGGATCTGGGCCGGGGCGGCAATGTTACCGCCCACGTCGCTGCCCAGCAGGAAGACTTTGAGCGTGGCGGGGGCGGCCGGCTCACGGAAGGTGAAGACGATCGGCGACGGCGTTTTGCGGTCCCAGCCGACCGAGCGGGCGTCGAATTTGGGCGCGGCCTGGCCGTCGAGTAGTTTTTGGCAATTGTCGTCGCCGAAGTAGAGCTTGCCCCGGCCGAAAGTGTTTTCCTTGTAGACGTACTTGACCCATTCCTTCTCGTCTTCCCAGACGAAGGTCGGCAGTTTGCCGGGGGCGGGTTTGGTCGAGGTTTCGGCGGCGCGCTCCAATTCGGCCAGGGCCGTCTTGATGCGTTCGGCCTCGGCCGCGTCGTTCTTCTCCTCAATCTTCGGCAGGATTTTTTTCAACTGCTGGCGGTACTTGGCCCGAGCCCGCAGCAGGGCCTTTTCGTATTGCACCTTGGCGTCCAGGGCCTCGATCGAGGTGAAGGCGGCCGGCGCTTCGTCGGCGGCCAGGGCCGTCCGTCCGGCCAGGAAAAAGGCGAGGGCTAACAAGCCATGCAGCCTGGGACGGCGCGGAAGCGAAACGCGCGCGGCAAAGGATTCGTTCGTTTCAGGCTGGACCATGTTCGACGTTCTCCTGGCCAGAGGGCGGGGGAGGGGCAAGGGGGCGGAGTTTGCGTTGCAGACGGAGCAGCTGCAAGCGCCACAGAGCCTCGCCGCGAGCGGCGGGAAACATCCGTTCCAACGTCCTCCGCGAGGGCCAGAGCAGCGTGCGCAGAAATTCCAGGCCGCGGGTCCAATCCGGCTGGCAGTAGGCCTCGGCCAGCCGCCCGCGCCAGCTCTGCGGGCGATAGAAGATGAATCGTTCCAGCCGGCCGGTCCGGCGGGAGCGGTTGGCCAGGCGCGAGCCGAAGATGGGCGGCAGCAGGCCCGGGCGCAAAACGTCCAGCCAGCGGGCGGCCACCGCGCCGGGCAGGGTCAGACGCTCGGTCTCCAGCCAGTCTTCGATCTCGCCCCAGTTGAGCCCTTTCTGGGCCAGGAGGGCCAGGTCGACGATCGAGAGCAGGCTGGGGGCCGGCATGTGCTTGGCCAGGTGGGCCACGCCGAAGACGAATTCGGCCTCGGCCTCCATGACCAGCAGGTGTTCGCCGAAGCGTCCGGGCCGGCTGGTGGTGAAGAAGCGGGCCGGCTGGGCGCAACGGTTGTACCAGGGGGTGGAGGCGCCGCGCCAGTGGAGCTCCAGGACCGGCCAGTTTTCGCCCGGCAGGCGGAGGGCCACTTCGTTTTTGTAGCGGAAATAATAGGAGAGCGGATATTCGGGTTCGGCCAGGGCGGCTCCGGCCGCCAGGAGCGCGGCGACCACCCGCTCGGCGTCGCCGTCCCGGGCCAGGCAGTCGATATCCGCCGCCGGCCGGCAGTAGGGCGCCGGATACAGCTCCCAGGCCAGCGACGCCCCTTTGCAGAGGAGCAGTTCCAAGCCGGCGCCGGCCAGGGTTTCGGCCAGCCAGTCCAGGGCGGCTTCGGTCTGGGCCGAACGCCAGATAGCCTCGTGCTCAACATCGCGGGCCTCCAGCGGCAGCAGCCCTTCGGAGGCAAAACCAGCCTCGCGCAACGAGTGGAGCAACAGCGGCAGGAGGGACATCTCTTCGGGATGCAGTTGCAGCCGGCCGGCGCCGTCCTCCAGCTCCTCGACGCGCTCGGCGGCGGCCTCGTCGCCCAGGGCGATGCCCAGCAGCCAGCGCTGCCGGGCCAGGCGGCCGGCGGTCAGGGGCAGGAGGTGGGTGGGGGCCTCGCCGTCTATCCATGACGCGAGCCACGAGGCGGCGGCCAACAGGCGGGGCAGGGCCACGCTGCCCCCCAGGAGCCAGCGCCCCCAACCTTCGCCGCGGCGCAGCCGGCGGGACCCGGCCACCTCGGTCACCCGCCCGACCACCCACTCGGGCGGAACCAGCGGATCGACCGCCGGGCAGGCGTCCCCGCGCATCAGCAGATGGCCGGTGCGATTGCGGCCCAGGAAACGGTGGACGACCATGCCCTGGCCGCCGTCGGGGAGTTCCGGCAGGTAGAGGGCCACTTCGCCGGGTTTGAGTTCGTCGGCCTCGGTCGGCTCGATCACGATCCGGTCGCCGTCGCGGATGACCGGGTGCATGGAACTGCCCCGGGCGACGAAGCTGGCCGACCGGCCCTCGTTCAGCAGGTCGCAGACTAGTTCCAGCAGTAGGTCGTCTTCGATCAGATCCCGCATGATTATCGATTTTCAACCAATTCGCGGATAAATGCAACTGCTTCCGGTTCCGGGCGGAAGCCGAAGCGCCAGGCCGGGACGGACTGGACCACCGCTTCGGCCAGCTCCAGGGCCGCTGCCGCGCCGGCCTCGCTCCAATGGGGCAGAAAGGCGTGCCCCAGGCAGTGGCCGGCCGCGGCCGCGGGCGGCAGGGGCGCGACCTGATGGCGCGGCGCGTGCTCCAGGATGAAGACCGCGGCCAGGGGCACGATCCGGGCCTGACCGACTCCGGCCGAACCGGGCCAGGGGGTGCCGCCCAGCAGGAGTTGATCGCGCGCCCGCCAGAGCATCACGCTCTCGTCGGCCAGCACCACGCCCGCGCCGGCGGCGGTCCAGAGGGCGGCGGTGGTGCTTTTGCCGCTGCCGCTGGCGCCGAGAAAGAGGAGGCCCCGGCCGCGATAATCGACCGCCGCGGCATGGAGCAGGGCGCCGCCATGCCAGGCGGCCGTGGCCAGCCAGAGGATTTCGCTGAAGAGATAGGCCAGGGGTTCGGCCGGCCGCGTGCAGCCCGAGGGCAGGCAAAGCTCTACCCCGCTCTCGCGGTCGAGGGCGAAAAGGCGCTGCCAAGCCTCGCCGCCGGGCGGGATCGGCAGCAGGCCCCAGTAACGCTCCGGCTCGACCGCATCGCGCCGCAATTGCCAGCCCCCGCGATGCTGATAGCACGACTGCGGACTGAAGCCTTCGGCCGGCCGCGCGCGGCCCAGGCGGACGGGCAACTCCAGCCGGGCCGGCGAGTCGAACGGCTCGCGTTCATCGGCGCGGGTCAGGAACCGCTCGTGCGGGTCGCCGGCCGGACAAAGTTCCGGCCAATCGCGGGTCGCCGGCAGGCGCAACCGCAATGGCCCCAAACGGAGGCTGAAATCAAGACTGGAAACCATGCCTAAAGTATATGCGATTCGGCGAAGGCAAGGAGGGGGGAAAATGGCGGAGGTGGGCGGATCGCGGGCAGAATTCATCTCTAGGCTGTTGTACGAGCGCATCTGCGAAGAGTTATCACCGTCTCCGGCATCGCTTGCTGAATGGAGCAAACACGAGAAAAATGCGGGTGGAGACGAGATTCGCAGGCTGGCTAGATATGCAAAAGTAAGGAGAGCAGG
>CAYMGG010000107.1:0-16936 GCA_964389915.1 uncultured Planctomycetaceae bacterium | reverse complement strand
GGGTGAAGCTGAAACGCCTTTATCCGGTAATTAAGAGCTGACGGAGTACTAGGCGCATGGCCTCATTTCCAGCTTTGGCTGGAATGTTTGTCTGGTTCGAGGCACGAAAAGCGCTGGCAAATGCATATTAGATGTCGCCAGGATTCAGCGCATTTGTGCGGGGGCTAACCTGATTCGCCTAGCTTGTGACGGTCAAGTTAGCGCTTTGTCTCGAGGTAGATAACGTTCAAGTCGGGCAGAGTGATTATGGCTTTGGCGGCGGTCCCTAAGGGCGTGGGTGAAAAGCCTTAACCGGAGTTTCTGTCAAGGTGCGGCACGCGAGGCAGCGGCAAAAAGTTTGGCGGGTTTGAGGTTTTTGGCGCATTCGTGTAGCTGCGACGCAGGATCAAACGCCGAGACAGATTTTTCATATACGCTCAAAGTAACGGCGTGGAAATTTGAAATCGGCATATCAGCTTAGGGGGCTGTTAATCGAGCGGGTCTGAAAAGCGGCGAGAGCAGATCAATTGCCGCAGTGAACCGGACCGAATAAGCCGTTGCTCCGCCCGGTCAGGGTAGTGTGGTTTTCTCTTTCAATTGCGGGCAGGCAGGTTTGACTGATTACCGATTGTTTTTCAGGCGGTATTGGCCGTCGGCCGTTTTTTCCAAGTCGAAGACAAAATACCAGTTCCCGAATGGATCGAAATAAAAGCGGTCATAATTGAATGACCAATTGATGGCTCTGGTGCAAAGTGCCGTCGAAACCAGAATGTCGTTTGGCGTGGTTCCGTTTGAGGTAACGTACACCCCCTTATTTTCACCGTCCTTTAACTGGCGCTGGATGATAAAGCCTGTGAAATATAAGAGGTCATCCTTATTCTCATGGTCCAAGTACAGGCAGTTTGCGATCCAGGGGAATATCGCTTCGGGGATCGCCGCGTGTTCGTCCCTGAGGCGGCTATGGATTACGGCGCTTTCGTCTTCGGCCAAACGCTTCGCTAGAATATTTCTCTTGGCAACCAGGGCGGCGAAGCCGTCGGCAACCGTCATTTCCGAATAAGCGCGCCGAAGATTTTTGATCGCTCCCTCGATATCAGCCTTTCCTAAGCCGGCCGCATCGAATCCCTTCAAGGCATCATAGGCGTTCAGGTCGGTAATAATCGCCGCAAAGCTGCAATCATTTTCGCCAAAGCGGCCATGCTCGCGCTGTAACGCGAGAAAAGCGGGCTTGGTCCTCTCGCAGACCTGTCGTAAGTTTATTATATGGGCGGAAAGTTGCGCCTGCCGTGAGCCTTCAGCTAGCAAGTGATAGTGGTTCAAGAGCGCGTTCAAGCACAGGGAATCTAGCTGCGTTCCTCCCCAATGGCCATCCTGCCTCTGTCGGCTGACAATCCACTGGGTTCCCTTGGCCACCACCTCGTTCCATTCGCCAAATTCGCCGCTTCCATGGCCTCGGCCGGCGAACGCGCAGAGAACCTGGCAGGTGGCGAACAAACCGCCGCTCGCGTCGTGGCCTTCATTCGGCAGGCCCCAGCCGCCGTCGGCCCGCTGCTGGTGCAACAACCACCTTAGGGCGTCGTCGACGGCCACCAAGCGATAAGGCTTGAACGGGAGAGACTGAGGGGAGTCCTGGCGGCGGGGCGCTGGTTCCTGGGAATTGCCGAAACTGCCGGCAAACAGGCAGACTGCGACCAGTGCCGGGATTCTGAGCATAAGGTCTCTCAAGGCGATAGGAGTTTTCGAATTCCGGCGCTTGAATGCAACGGTTCTAGCTTTCGAAGGTGATTTTTCGGCATAGAATGGTTTTGCGTTTTATGCCTTCGTCGTCCGGAAAGTAAAAGTCGCTGTAAAAGAAGAGCGCGTGGTTGCGATCGAGCGGAACCAGCTCCGGATTATTGCAGGCGCCGTCCCAGTCGTGGAAGGTCGGATTGGCCGCTTTTATGTTCGCCAGGTGACTTCTGTCGCCGGGATCCATGGCCACCAGCGGCGCACTCCATTTGGTGCCGCTGGCATTTTCGGAAGCGCAGATAAACATGCCCGGTCGGGCGTAACACAGAAGCGTCACGCCGTTTTCCAGCTTGCACAAACGCGGCAATATGCCGACTTCGGAGAATTTGACCGGCTTGGACCAGGTATAGCCGTCGTCGGTTGAACGGGACATGTACATCGGCGCCCACTCCCAGCCGGTAGAGGCGTACCAGGCCGACCTGAAAAACCAGACGATCGACCCGTCCGGCATGAATTCGAAATCGCTGTCGCTGAAGCCGCCGCTCAGGTAAGGATATTCGTGGCCGTCGGCCTCATATTCCATATGGCCGCGGCGCTTGAAGGAGTGGCCGAAATCGTCGGAGCGGAATAGCTCCGCCGAGTAATACGGACTGTATTGCCCGTTGGCGGGATTGATGTGCCCCTCGCCGGAAAAGGCGCTCACCCAGACGGCCCCGTCCGGACCGAGTTTGAGATTCCCGCGAGGAAAGATCGGCTTGAGAATACTGTTATAATCATTTCCGCAGAAAACGACCCGGGTCAAATAAGGCCAGTCCACCGGCACCATCTCGGTGACGGGTTCGGTTTTCCCGGCCGGAATTCTCTTCGCCAGCCATTCCTTTTTGGACAGGCTCGCCGGCAGGCGGTCGGCGTTGTAGGCCTTGATCGTCAGGCCGCCCATCCAATAGGTCATGCCGTCCGGAATCGGCATGGTCCCTTCCTCGGCTTTTTTGCCGAAGTCGTATCCGGGAGTGAGCAAGCTTTGCGAGGGAAATTTATATTTGTCGAGCGCTATCCCGGATTCCATGGGGAAATAGATCCGGTCCCCGTTTGGCAGGAGCAGGCCGCACTGCGTCGACACCGAAGCGTCAATCTCTTTCCAGGTCACGCCCTGGTCGCGGCTTTCGAACCAGCGATTGGTCTCTCCGAACGATTTGATATCGTCGGTGGTGACGTGCACGGCCACGACCAGCCGGTCGCCCAGATTGTAGGGCCGGGGGAATTGATAAGCTCCCCAGAGCTGTTCCTCCGGGCGGATGCCTCGGACAATGACCTGTTCTTCACCCATTGTGAGCTTCATGGCTGCGCTCCTAAATCAGGCGGCGGTCTTCTTCCGGCCGGCCGCTAAGCGGGGGCTGTCGGTTCAGTCCAGGCGTTGATTGAAAACTTCGTCCGCGCCTTTTGCAAGAAGATTTGGAGCGCTCCGCGCCAGATCGCTGCCGGGAGGCGGTCGGCCTGGGGCGGGTCGTTTTCAGACCGCCCCGCCGAGTCTCTATTTGCCAAAGATCACGTTTGGACGATGGGCCAGAAAGGATATGAGGCCTGCGAGTCCTGTCCGCAGGAGTCATGGCCCGGCTTTGGCTGCGCCGGGTTTTTTCAGCGGGCCGACAGGCAGCCCTGGGGGCGCTAGAAGTGGGCCGCCTCCGGGATCGGCACCGGGGTCGGCGGCGGCGGGGGGGCGGTCCGCAGGTCGCGGTAGGTCTGCCAGGAGTCGTGGAACGCGCTCTCGTAGGCGCGTTTTTCGGCGTGGCGGCGGGCTGCCTGGCCCATTTGGAGCCGGGCGAGCTCGTCGCGCAGGAGCCGGGTCAGGAGGAGCGCCAGTTCCCGCGGGTCCCGGCCCGAGACCGTCTCGCCGGTGATTCCGGGCAGCATGTTCTCGCGCGGACCGCCGCGTTCGCTCACCAACACCGGCAGGCCTGCGGCCTGGGCCTCCAGCACCGCGCTGCCAAAGGTGTCGATGATGCTGGGGAAGACGAACAGGTCGCAGGCGGCATAGATCGCGGCCAGCTCTTCGTCCCGGCGCAAGCCCAGGAAATGCACCGGGCGGCCGGCCAGCCGCCGTTCCAGGTGGGCGCGGCGCGGCCCCTCTCCGACCAGGATCAGGCTGACTGCCGGCATTTCGTCGTGTAGGTGGACGAAGGCCTCGGCCAGCAGGTCGAGATTTTTCTCCTCCGCCAGCCGGCCGACGTAGAGCAACTTCGGGCCGGGCGGCAGACTGGAGCCGGCCTCGGCGCGGCGGCGCGGGTGGAAGAGCGAGATGTCCACGCCCCGCGGTTGCAGGAGCAGCTTGGCCGGGTCCAGCCCCCGGTCGGCCAGCTCGTCGGCCGTGATCCGCGAGGGCACGTAGATCCGGTCCATCTGGCCGTAGAACCAGGCGACGTAGAGCCAGAGCGCCTCCTCGGCGGCCGGATCGTCGGTGGCGTGCAGCGCCTGGCGGGGCAGGTCGTTGCGGTAGGTGCCCAGGAGCGGCAGGCGCAGCAGCCGGGCCACGGCCAGGGCCGCCAGGCCCAGCGGGCCGGGCGTGGCGGCGTGGATGTGGGTGTAGTTCTCCCGGTGGCAGTGGTCCAGCAGGGCCAAGAAGGGCGGATAGTTGAGGCGCGGCCCGCCGGACGAACCCAGGTCATACACCCCGATCGGGGCGAAGTTGCGCACCCGCGGTTCGCTCGGCACCGGTTCGGCCGCGCAGGTCAGGACGGTGAAATCCTTGCCCGTGCGGGCGGCCTGGGCCAGCTGCCGGCGTAGGTCGAGGGCGGCGCCGTTCACCTCGTGGAAGGTGTCGGTGAAGACGGCCACCCGGGCGGAGGCCGGCGGCTCGTCGTGCGGGTCTTCCAGGCGGTCGAGCAGCGCGGCGCTCAGCCGGCGCTCGCCCGCGGCCAGGGAGAAGGCCACGAAGTACGGGGCCAAAAGCGCGTAGAGCGCGCCGGCTGACCCCACCGAATGGAAGACGTCGAACAGGTTGCCGCCGACGAAGTGATCCAGCACTCGTTCGCTGAAGTCGGCCAGCACCTGGTTGGAGACCTCGCGCATGAAGTCGAACCAGACCGCGTCGAGGTCGGCGGTCGGCTTCCGGCCCTGGCGGACCAGTTCCAGCAGGCGCGGGTCGTTCCAGATCCGGCGCAGGGCCCGGTCGCGCAGGAGTTCGGCCAGCGAGCCGCCCGCCGATTCCGGGCGTGGCGGCCGGTGGCTCCAGCGGAAGCAGAGGCGCGAGAACAAGCCGCCCGGGGCGGGCGGTTCGGACTGGAGCACCCGCTCGGCGAAGCGCAGGAGGGTGTCCTTCTCCGCATGCCGGGCCAGGCCCAGCTTGGCGCGGTAAAATTGATAGGCGATGCCGTAGTAGTTGCGGGCGATGCCCTGGGGGGTGGCGCTGTGCCCCTCCACCCGGGATTCGCCTGCCTCCACCGCCTGCCAGAAGCCGGCCCAGTCGGTGGCGCCCGGCGCTTCGGTATAGGTCTGGCCGACGGTCAGGGAACTGTGATCGTCGGAGCCGCCGATCAGCAGCTTGCGCCAGGGCTCGGGGTGGAGCGGCGCGCGGTCGTGGCGGTCGGCCAGGTGGGCGAGGCGCTCGGGGGTGAGGCGAGCCAGGATCAGGCGCAGGCGTTCGTTGACCTCGGTGGTCTGGTCGCCGTTAAGCTCGAAGGTTTTGAAGAGCAGCAGCAGTTTTTCGAAATGCTCGGCGGTCAGTCGGTCGTTGACCGCGCTGAGCGGGTGGGCCAGGGCGTGGCGCAGGTCGGCCCCCGTCAGGTACTCGGCCAGTTCGTAGACGTTTTCGCGCAGTTCCTGGATCTCGCGGTGCTGGCGTTCGTTAAGGCCATAGACCAGGACGTGGATCTTGCAGCGGTCCTCGGGGAAGTAGGCGGTCACCTCCTCGCCCCAGAGAAAACCGGGCTGCTCGCCCAGTTCCCGGCAGCCGTCGAGCGTGTTGTGATCGGTGAGGGTGACCAGCTCCAGACCGGCCCGGCGGGCCAACTCGTAGACCCGGCGGGGTTCTGTAAAACACTCCGGGCAGCCGATCTTCTGCAACAGCCAGACCGACGGGCGGCGGGAGTGGGTGGAGTGGACGTGCAGATCGGCTTTCATCAGTGTTTGCTCCCAGCTGAAGTCTCAATACAAGTTTACATAATTGGCCCGGCCGGCGAGGTTAGAATTGGGCTAATTTAAAATGAGACCGTATTCAGAAATTCGTCGCCGATGGACCCGTAGCCGGGCGATTTTGAGGCCGCCGGCCGTGGAGCGTCTTCGACATCTGGTTTTAGGGATAGACGCTAGTGCTGAAGGATAGTTGCGGAAGCGCTGACGGGCGTGGCGGCGGCCGGGGAGTTGCCGGCGCCCGCCGCGGGCTGGTCTTGCAGGGCGATGTCGTCGGGTTGGGTGGTGCTGGAGTTGCCGGCCAGGTTGTAATATTCCCCGTCCAGCTTGAATTGCAGGGCGTACAGCCGGTCGAAAGCGGCCAGAACCTGGTCCTTGGGGAAGAAGAGCACGGCGCTGGCGGTCTGGCCGGGGGCGACGGTCAGGGGGCCGAGTTCATTGCCGGCGGCGGGGCGGGCGGCGATAGGGCGGCCGATGAACTCGTAGAGTCTGGCCTCGCGCAGGTCGATCGCCACCGGCCGGCCCGGCGGGGCGTTGTCGGCCACCACGATCAGCACCGCGTTGTCGTCGCCCACGGATTCGGCCAGCTTGCGGCCGTTCTCGCCCTCGGGGTGGACCAGTCGGACTATGATCCGGCAGCGCGCCTGGTAGGTCTCGCCCCGCCAGGTGGGGGGATTGGGCCGCTCGCCCTGCCGCAGTCGCCGCTCCCGCAGCCAGGGCGGCAGCAGGATGATCGTCAGCGAGGCGGCGACGATCAGGCCGAACAGCGCCACCGGCAGCCAGGGGCGGTCGGCGGCCGGGCGGGGGGCGGCCGTTGGAATCGGGGTGGGGTTACAGTCGGCCATCGCTCGCCACCGTTAAAAGCGGAAATATGCTGGCTCCCGAACGGCCGCGCGACTGGCGGCGCTGCGGTCAGGGAGTGGGCGCAATTTAGCCGCCGGCCGGGCAAAAGTCAATTTGACTCTTTTCGGCCGCTCTGTTAGGATGCCGCCGGGCTGGGGCGATACGGGTATTCTTTCCTTTCCTCGCGGGAAATATATCATGCGCAGGTTTATGCTGGTTGCGATTCTGCTGGGGGGGCTGGCGGCCGGCGCGACGGCAGAAGAGTTGGAATCCAAGGCCGTCGAAGCGCCGGCGGCCGGAACGACCGCCGCGACCGCTGCGGCCGAAGCGCTGCCCGCGGCCGACAGCTGGGCCGGCAAGATCGTGGTCGTGCCGGTCAAGGGCGTCATCCTGCCGTATTTCAGTTCACTGCCCGAAGACATAAAGAAAACTTTCGCGCGGATCGGCCAAGAAAAGCCGCGGCTGGTGGTGGTCGAACTCGACTGTCAGGGCGGCGAGGTCGACGCCTGCGACCAGATCCGCAAGACCGTGCTCGACTGCCCCGTGCCCACCGCCGCCCTGGTGCTGCGCGACGCCATCAGCGGCGGGGCGATGATCGCCTCGGCCTGCAAGCGGATCAACATGGTCGCCGGTTCGCGCCTGGGCGACATCCAGCCGATGGACGCCGCCGGCCGGCCGATCGACGAGCGCAGCGGCGAGAAGATCGAATCCTACGTCCGCTCGATCATGGCCGCCACGGCCGAGCACAACGGCTATTCCAAGCGCCTGGTCGAGGCGATGGTCAGCCGCGACCTGGAGCTGTACGAGGTGCGTTTCACGGGCGAAGCGGGGCGCGAATTCCTGACCGGCAAGGAGGTGGAGGTGCTGGAGGAGAACATCGCCGCCGGCCGGGAGAAGCGCACCATCGCCGCCAAGCGCCTGATCTGCGAGTCCGGCAAGCTGCTTACCCTCACCGCCCAGGAGGCCAAAGAATACGGACTGGCCGCGGCGGTTTTTCAAGCGCCGGCGGATTATTACTCCTCCCTGGGCGGGACCAAGGATCTGGTCACCGCGCCCATCGCCGAAGGCAAAGTGGATGTCGACAAGCTGTTGGCCGACTTCTCCACGCCCAAGATGATGCTGCTGGCGGTCTTCCTGATCCTGGGCATCGCCGGGGCGCTGACCGAGTTCTACACTCCGGGCTTCGGCATTCCCGGCGCGGTCAGCCTGATCGGTTTCGCCGGCTTCTTCTCCATCCTGTTTCTGGACGGGCGGGCCTCGCCGGTCGAGATCGGCCTGTTCATCGTCGGCATCATGCTGCTGGTGGTGGAGGTGGTGGTCCTGCCTGGTTTCGGCCTGCCGGGCTTCCTGGGCGCGATCTTCGTGCTCCTGGGCATCGGGCTGGCCTTTCTGCCGCCGTTCGACTCGGCGATCTGGCTTAAGAATCCGTGGGGGGAGATGGGCATGCTGGTCCTGCTGCTCAGCGGTGTGTTCCTGGTGGTCTGCCTGTTCCTGTACCTCCTGATCGAGCACGGCGAGAAGCTGCCGCTCATCCGGCACCTGTTCCACGAAACCTCCTTCTCCGGCGGGCGTAGCGTCATGGAGACGGTGCGGGCCGAGGAAGCGGCCGACGCGTCGCGCGAGGCGGCCGAACACGATCCGCATGTCGCCCTGCGAGGTTTGAAGGGTACGGCCCAGACCATGCTGCGCCCGGCGGGCAAGGTGACGCTGGACGACGGCCGGCTGGTGGACGTGGTGACCGAGGGGGGGCTGATCAACGCCGGCGCGCGGGTGGTGGTGGCCGACACGAGCATGAACCGGATAGTGGTTCGCCCGGCGGACCAAGCGTAGGGCCGGGGCGAAGGGGTGACAACGGGCAAACAAGCGCGAAAACGCCTTTTACCAGTATGAGGAGGGAGTCATGCCATTTCTGATCGGTCTCATGGGCATGGGGTTGTTCGTCTTCGGTCTGATCGTGTTGTTCATCGTCCTCAGCTGGGGGCAGATGTGGATTCAGGCCCGCTCCAGCGGCGTGCCGCTGACCTTCGCGGGGCTGATCGGCATGTGGCTGCGCAAGGTCAATTCCAGTGTGATCGTCAATTCGCTCATCATGACCCATAAGGCCGGCATCAAGATCAGCCGCGACTTTCTGGAAACCCACTACCTGGCGCGGGGCAACGTGCCGGTCCTGAGCCAGGCCCTGGTCATGGCCCATCAGGCCGGGATGCGGGTGAACGCCGAGGCCATGGCCGCCCACGTCCTGGCCGGCGGCGACATCAGCGCCGTCATCCGGGCCCAGATCGCTGCCGAGAAGGCCAACATCGGCCTGCCCTTCGAGCGCGCCTGCGCCATCGACCTGGCCGGCCGCAACATCGTCGAGGCGGTCAACACCTCGGTCGACCCGCGGGTCATCGACTGTCCCAAGGGCGACATGGGCAAGAACACCCTCGACGCCGTGGCCAAGGACGGCATCCAGCTCAAGGCCAAGGCCCGGGTCACGGTTCGCACCTGCCTCGACCGGCTGGTCGGCGGTGCCACCGACGACACGATCATCGCCCGCGTGGGCGAGGGCATCGTCTCGGCCATCGGTTCCAGCGGCAGCTACCAGCTGGTCCTGGAGAACCCCGATCGCATCTCGGCCGCGGTGCTGGCCAAGGGCCTCGACTCGGGCACGGCCTTCGAGATCCTCTCCATCGACATCGCCGACGTGGACGTGGGCGAGAACGTCGGAGCCAAGCTCGACATCGACCGGGCCAACGCCCGCAAGCAGGTGGCCCAGGCCGACGCCGAGAAGCGCGCCGCCGAGGCCCGCGCCGCCCAGGCCGAGCAGGAGGCCCGCATCTTCGAGATGCGCGCCAAGGTGGTCGAGGCCGAGTCGCAGGTGCCGATGGCCATCGCCGAATCCTTCCGCTCCGGCAACCTGGGGATCATGGATTACTACCGGCTGAAGAACATCCAGGCCGACACCAAGCTGCGCGACAGCCTCGGCGGCGAAGGCGGCAAGGAAGGGGCGAAGTAGGCGTAGCGGCCGTCTGGGCCTCGTCCCGCCGACAATTCGAAGGGACGAAACCGGGCGAAAGTTTTTGGCGGGGCGGCGAGTTTTTTATTCAGAAAAGTTCGCCGCCGCGGGCCCAATTGGCGTGAATCGATGCCGGCCACCGCGGGCGGCGGGAGAGGGCAGATGGCAGGCGATGCGCAACGCGATTTTCAAGCCTGGCTGGAGGAGCTAAAGCGGAAGAACGCCGCCGCTCCCGGCCAGCCCCAGAAGCGCTATAGCGAACCCTATGGCCTGGCCCGCCAGAAGTCGGCGGAGGATGCCGCCGAAACCGGCGGACCGGGGCGCGCGGCCCCGCGGCCGATCGCCGCCTCCGGGTTGGGCGGGCTCGAGGAGTTGGTCAACACGGTCATGGCCGCCGGCCGGCCGGTGATCCAGGTTTCACAGCCGACCGAAGAGGCCCAGGCGGCCAAGTTGGCCCGCAAAAAAGCCGAATTGCGGCGGCGCCAGCAGGCCGCCGAGGAGCGCCTGCGGCTGGAGAACCAGGCCCGAGCGGCGGCGGAATCGGCGTCCGGGCAGGCAGTCCGGTCCGGCCCGACGTCGGCGCCGATGCGCGCCGCGGGCGGGCGCAAACCCGCCGCCCACCCCTCCGGCGGGTTGCGGCCCATGCCGCTGGAGCTGGGGGCAGCCCTGGCCGCCTTGCGGCAGGACCGGACGGCCCTGCGCCAGGCTTTCGTCATGGCCGAGTTGCTGGCCGCCCCCAAAGCGTTGCGGCCAATGGACGAATGGACGCTGTAATAATTATTCCGGGGGAACTTTTTTGTAGAAAAAGTTCCCCCGGAATCGGCCTTATATCAACGCAAGTTAATAGTGACTGATTTTGGGGAACCTTTTTTGCATAAAAGGTTCCCCAAACCCCGCCAAAAAACTCTCACCCAGCTTCGTCGTTTCAAGCGTTCAGATGGACAACCTCAACGTTGACCGCATACGCTCGGCTTGCCCATCTAGAGCATTTTCATTTTGCCTGTAGAGCTATTGCTGGTTGTGCCGAGGCAAAACCATTCCTGTTGGGAGGTGACGAACCCCGTTTCGTCCCCCATCTCGCTCCAGCCTCGACAGCGTCGGAGTCAAAGCGGTCGGGACGGAGCTCGACCCTCCCAAATTAAGGCCCCCCCCGGAGGCTCTATACTCAAATTAAGGCTTTAGTCGGCCGGCAATAACTGGAATTGATATTGATTGAATGGAATCAGTATCAGCCTTTCGGCAGATGGCGGGCCAGGATGGCGTTGAGTTCCTGCGACTGCAACGGCTTGGACAGATAGGCGGTGCAGCCGGCGGCCAGGCAGCGTTCATGCGCATCGATGCCGGCGCTGGCGGTCAGGGCAATGATCGGCAGGTCGGCGAATTCCGGGATCTGGCGCAGCCGCCGGGTGGTCTCCAACCCGTCCAGCAGCGGCATGCGGATGTCCATCAGGATCAGATCCGGTTTCTGCCGGCGGGCCTGATCGAGCGCTTCCAGGCCGTTGTGGGCCACGATCACCTCGTGTCCCTGGATGCTCAGCATGTCGATGAGCAGGGCGAGATTGGTCTCGTTGTCCTCCGCCACCAGGATCTGGCGGCGGGCCGGGCGAGTCGAGGCCGAGCCGTCGGCCTCGGCGGAGGGCGCCGCCGGCGGCGCGTAGCCGGGCGGCACCAGCGGCAGCACCACCCGAAAGGTGGCGCCCTGGCCGGGTTGGCTTTCGACTCCGATTTGTCCCTGGTGGAGGCCGACCAGCCGGCGGGTCAGGGCCAGACCGATGCCCACTCCGCCGAGTTGGGCGTCGCGTTTGCGGTCGGCTTGGTAGAATTCGGAGAAGATCCGATCCTGTTCTTCGGCCGGAATGCCCACGCCGGTGTCGGCGACCGTAAAGCGCACCCGGTCGGGCGCGAGCGTTTCGATGGTCAGGGTGATCCGGCCGCCGACCGGAGTGAATTTGACCGCATTACCTAACAGATTGAGCAGGATCTGATTGAGGAAGCGGCGGTCGGCCACCAGGCGCTCCGGGGCGCGCGACTGCTCGACGATCAGCTCCTGCTCTTTCTTGGCGCATTCGCGCTGGATCATGGCGGTGACCAGCGCAACCGCTTCGCCCAGGGCCACCTCCTCCAGATTGAGGTTGGCCCCGCCGGCGTCGATCCGGGCCAGGTCGAGCAGGTCCTTGATCAACGCCAACAGGTGCTTGGCGCTGCCGTCGATGCGTTTGACGTACTCGGTCTGCTTGGCCGAAAGGGGGCCGAAGAACTGGCCGCCCAGCAGGTCGGCGAAGCCGAGGATGGCGTTCAGGGGGGTGCGCAGTTCGTGGCTCATCGAGGAGAGGAAGCGGCTCTTGTGCCGGTCGGCCTCGGCCAGCTTGGCGTTAACCTGCTCGAGGTAGGTCATGGATTTGTTAAGTTCGTTGGTGCGGTCGGCCACCTCCCGTTCCAGCTGATAGCGCTGGGCCTCCAGGATCTCCTCGGCCCGCTTGCGGTCGGTGATGTCCCGTAGCGCGGCCAGGCAGACCTGCTGGCCGGTTTCGTCCGCCGCCAAGTGGCTTTCGAGCACCACCACTCGCCGGTTCTCTTCCGGGGCCAGCCAGAGTTCGGTTGGTTCGGCCGATTGCTGGGCCCAGCAGTCGGCCAGCTGCCGGCGGCATCGCTCCCGGTCGGCCTCGGTGGCCAGGAAATCCGCCAGGCTAAGCCCGGTCAGCCGGCCGGCCGGCCGGCCCAGCAGCTCGCCGGCCTGGCGGTTGGCCTCGCGAATGACCTGGTCTGAATCGAGCATCAGGCACGGGGCGGGCGAGAATTCAAACAAGGACGTATAGCGGCGGCGGGAGGCGTCCAACTGCTGGTGGGCGCGCAGCAGTGCCTGGTTCTGTGATTGCAATTCGGCCTGATATTTTTGCAGTTGGGCCAGCAATTCGTCGCGGGCGGTCGCCTGCCGCTGCCGGGCGGTGATGTCCTGGATCACGCCGCAGAGCCGATAGACCTGGCCGGTATCGTCGGTGAGCGGGGCGAGGGTCGCCGCCAGGAAGAGGCGGGCGCCATCGGGCAGGACGACGGTTAATTCCAGTTCCCCGCCGATGCGCGAGGTGCGCACCGCCTGCTGGACCTGGATCAGCAGGTTCAGATCCTCGGGCGTGATCAGCGGCCGGAGCTCTTCCAGGGTCGGGTCGCCGCGGGCCGGGTCGCGGTGGAAGAGCCGGAAGAGCTGGGGTGACCAGCTAACGCGCTTGGTCACCAGATCCAGTTCCCAGAACCCCATCCGGCCCTGCTCCAGCGCGGTTTGCAGCCGCTGCGCGCCGTGGCGCAGCTCCTCCTCGAGCCGCTGGCGGCTGGTGATGTCCCGCATGGCTTCGACCACCAGTTCGACCCGCCCGGTCTCGTCCTTGATGGGAAAGGCGCGGATCTCCCAGGTCTCCCCCGTGCGCTGGTCGTAGAAGTCGCGCTGGACGGGGCGTCCGGTGGCGATGACGTCCCGGACCGGGCAGTTGTGGCAAGGCTCGCTGCGGCCGCGCAACACCTGGTGGCACTGGGGGCACGAATCTTCGTGGCGACCTCGGTCGGCCAACGGCAGGTTGGAATCGATGATCCGCAGGTCGCGGTCGATCAGGACGATCCGGTCCTGAATGGCGGCGAAGGAGCTGCGCAGCAGACGGCGGGAAGATTCCAGTTGGTGCTCGATTTGGCTGCGGCGCTCCAACTCGGTGTCCAACTCGATCCGGCGACGGGCCGATTCCTCGCCCCAGCGGTTGAGTGCCCGGACCAGTTGCGCCAATTCGTCATCGAACTCGCCGGGACGCGCCAGGCTCAGGGGGGAGAAATGGCCGCTGGTTTCGGCCTGTTGCAGCTGGCGGGCCAGCTTTTCCAGGGGCTCGGCCACCTGCCACTGGCTGATGCGGATGAAGAGGCCGGCCAGCAGCAGGAAGATGACCGTCTGCTCCAGGAGGTTGACTAGGCCTACCAGCCAGAGCTGTTCGCGGGTGCGGCTCAGGCTGGCCGTCAGGCGCAACTGCCCCAGTTGGCGGGGGGGGGCGTGATGCCGGTCGATCAGCGGAAGTGTGATCGACCGGCTGTCGGTCGAAACCGGCCGGCCGAACTCCAGCGGGGGCGCGTCGGGGCGCTCCAGACGGACGTAGACCAGCGGTGAGATTTCGGCCAGCTCCGCCAGCCAGTTCTTGAGGGTCAGGAGATCCCCCGCCGCGGCGGCTTCGGAGAGGGGCGGTTCATGGCTTTTGGCCAGGCTGTTCAGCAAAATCTCAGCGTCTTCGGCGGCATGGCGATAGAAACGCCAGGTCTGGACCGAGCTGGAGATCAATGCCAGCAGTAGACCGCCGGCCAGGAAGCGCCACGCGAGCCGCCGGCCCAGCGATTGAGTGCCAAAGTGGGTCATGGTCGGCTCGCTGAAAACCTTTTTCTCAGGATTGTGGATCCGGACAGGCGCTCTTCTCCAGCGACAGGATCTGGTCGCCGCCGACGTAGGGCTCGGGCGTCAGGCCCTGGAGTTTGATCAGCAGCTGCAACAGATCGGCGATGCAGTGGCCGGCGTTGGCGATGTCGTGCAGGCAGTCGCGCGACATCTGGTCGAAATCCCCGGGCGGGGGGGTCTTCTCGAGGATTTTCTCCAGCAGGCGGGTGTTGGCGAAGAGCACCTGGAGCGGCTGGTTGAACCGGTGGTTGATGCCGCCGCGGATCCAGGAGACGATCTCCGCGCGCTGCTTCTCGACCTCCTGGCTGACTAGGCCCTGCATCTCGCGGTGGAGCCGGCGTAACTCGGCCACGGGCCCCGGCTGGCGGCCGGTGGCCAACACTCGCCGGATGGTGTTCATCAGCTCCAGGGGGGAGACGGGCTTCTCCAGGAATTCGACCGCACCGACGCGCAGGCAGCGCTTGATCGTTTCCTTGTCGCCCTGGGCGGTGACGACGATGAAGGCCATCTGCGGATGGCTCTCGGCCACCCGGTCCATCAGCTCCAAACCGCCCATTTGCGGCATGTTCAGATCGGTGACGATCAGGTCGATCTTGGCGCTCGTGGGGGACAGGGCCAGCACCTTGAGCGCTTCGCGGCCGTTGCCGGCTTGGGCGAGTGCGAATTCCTCGGCCGCCAAGGAGAAGGCGTCGGCCCACATTTCCGCCAGGTCTTCGTTGTCCTCGACCAGCAAGATGTTCCACTTGGCTTTCATGGCGGTTTCTCTCCCGGTGAAGGCAAGGCAAAGCTTCGCCCAGTTTGGCGGCGGCGGCTGTTCGCGTCAAGACTCGGGCAGGGCTAGAATCAGTTCCCCCGGCGTCCGACCTCCGGGAGCGGCATGATTATATTTAACATACCGTGCCTGACACACTTTGTCAAATCGTGAAGAACGTCTAGCGCCGGGGGGCGCAAAGGCTCGGGATTTTCGTTGCCAAGGCCTGACCGATTTTCGATAATAATTGAATCATCGGCTAACGGGACCGGGGCGCGTGAACCGCGGGCGAGTGGCAGCCTTGAACCACGCTTGAGGCGCAACCCGCAGGGGAGGGGAGCGTGAGCGCGGTATTGATAGTCGACGACGATCCCTGCTATCTGCAATACATGCGCACGTTCAGCTGGGTCTGGGGCATTGAGGCGCGTTTCGCCGCTTCGGCGGAAGCCGCGCTGGCCTGGGTGGAGCAGGAAGATTTCGCCCTGGTGTTGACCGACGTGCACATGCCGGACATGAACGGCGCGGAATTGGCCCGGCGGTTGCGCGAAAAGCGTCCGGACTTGCCGGTATACGGCTATACCTCCGGGCAGGTCTCGGCCTGGCGGGGTGATTTTGAGCGCGTGTTTGGCAAGCCGATCGATTTCGGTCAGTTCGCCCTGGTGGTCGGGGCCCAGTCCCTGCGGCGAGGCGCGGCGGCGGAACGGGTTTAATTCGTCCAGCGAAATCCAAGCCGAACGCTAGCGCGATCCGAATCGAAGCCGGAGGCCGGCCTGAACTGAGCCGGAGCGGGTCGAACAACTTTTTCCGCAGCTTGAACCTTTTTATAAAAAAAGCTCTTGCAATAATTCAACTTTCCCCGTAAAAACTATCCCATCGCGCCAAGCAGGCAGTTTAAAAAAATCGGATTAAGGTTGTATTTGTCGATCATGAATCTCGCGAGGTCGCGCAGGCAGCCCAGATTGTTTCTGCAAGTTAATTGCCGCGCTGGCTGGCCCCAATCTCCAACCTGACCCGAATTTTTTAAACGGCCTGCCCCTGCATCGCAGCCCGAAGCGACTATCTAGCCTGGCTGGCGCGGTCGATGTTTGGGGGAGATTTTTGAGGACCAAGTAGTGGGGGGAGCAAGATGGGGTGTGACGGACTGTTGTTGATGGAGCCGGAGATCGAATTCACCGACGCGCAAATCACCCGTTGGCGGCAGCAGGTGCTGGAGCAAAGAGAGCGGTTGTTCCGTCGGAATTGGAAGAACTGCCGGCCCAAGGTCGGACTGCAATCCAAATTCGAGGAGGAGGCGTTCCAGTTTATCGTCGAATGGTGCGAAGAGTTCGACGAAGTGGTCGGCCGAGAGAAAGAGCGCGATCGCCTGGACGGACTGATTGCCCAGGGTTTGGATGTCAATGCCCCGGAGTACAACCCCAAATTGGCGGCCAAAGTAGCCGCCGCCGCGGCAGCCACGGCGGAGTAGCCAGCGATAGCTTTTGGGTTTTCCCGCGTTTGAAAATAAAAGCCGGCTTCTCGGTGATCCGAGTCGCCGGCTTTTTTCATTCCCCTCTTTCCAGCCAACAATGTCTCTAAAAGTTCTCCCGGACTCCCGGAAAAAAGCTCTCGGCGCAAGCGGGGATCGGACGGGAAATTCTTGGAGGGGCTGGGCGTTATGTTAGTGGAAAAGGTGCCCAGTATCGTTCAGACCGCGGCGGCCGACAGCTTGACGCGGAAGGCCTGACGGGCGGTGACCAGCTCGGCCTCGACGACCTCCACGGGCACGTAAAGCTTGCCGTTACGCACCTGGCAGCTGACGCAGAAGGTGCCGTCGGGGTTGGTTTCGATGATCCGGCCGCCAATGCGCACCTTCTTGCCCGGGGCCACCCGGCCGCGCAGCACGAGTTCGGCTTCCAGCTCCACGCCGGCGGCGGCCAGGGTCTGTTTGAGCTTGCCGGTCGGCTTGAGTTCGACCGCTTCGCCCGGCAGCGGCCGCGCCGTCGGGGTTTTGGCCAGGGGGCGCAGGGTCGCGCCCAGATTGCGCGGCGCGGCGGCCGGCGGCTGGACCTTCGGCGCTTGCGGGGGCAGCGGCTGGGCGGGGCGCCGGAGGGCT
>CAYMGG010000106.1:0-16963 GCA_964389915.1 uncultured Planctomycetaceae bacterium | reverse complement strand
GGGTTGTTATTTTTTTTTTGTGGGGGGGGCCGAATTTCATTTTTCTCACACCCCCGCCCCCCCCAAAGCCCGAGTCAATTTGCGCCGCCAAAGGAGCACACCCATGACCGATCCGTTCCGCGAACAGAAGATCCAGAACTGGGCCGCGGAGTTTGCCGAATCCGACGCGGCCAAGAAATTTCCGTCGGCCCTGCAGGAGCAGGCCGGCCCGGTGGCCGAAGCCTTTTTGCGCACCGCCTGCAACCAGGCCGGCGTGGAGCCCGAGGGCCTGAACGAAGCCGCGGTCAAGGCGGGCTTGCTCGACGGCGTGGGCCGGCTGAGCCTGCCGCCGGCGGGCCGAGCCAAGGCGCCGGACTTCTGCATCGCCTTTTTGGAAAGTCTACAGCAACAGGGGCGGATTCCGGCCGGACGGACGCTGACGGCCCTGCTGAAGGCGCTGCGCTCGGCCTATCTCTCGCGCGCGAACGTCTCCGGCGAAAAGACCGGCCGGCGCGAACCGGACGCCCCCAAGCAAGCCCCCATCGTCCGCAGCGGCGAAAAGCTCGGCCCCAACGATCCCTGCCCCTGCGGCAGCGGCAAGAAATATAAGAAATGCTGCAAGCGCGGCCTGAATTAAAGAAGGAAGACTGATGAAGCAACTCGAAAAATTCTCGCTGGGGATCGGCGACCGGTTCGGACGCCAGGGCTCGGCCCAGTTGGCGGCCCTGGTCCGGGCCAAGCGCGAAGGCGTAACGGTCGTGCCGGTCTGGAACAAGTCCAACCGCGAACACGGCATCGTCAAGACCCGGCCGGCCGACGTGCGCCGAGAGGCCGACGCGGCCGTGCATGCGCTGGGCTGGAGCGATTCCTATTACGTCGACGCCGACCACATCGGCCTGGGCAACGTCGAAGGCTTTATCGAGGCCTGCGACTTCTTCACCTTGGACGTGGCCGATTGCGTCGGCCGGGTGGCGCCCGAGGCGGAGTTGGACGCCTGCGTGGCCGCGCAAAAACGCCTGATCGGCAAGCTGGAGCTGCCCGGGCTGACGCAACCGGTCGAGATCACAGCCGCCGACCTGAAGCACCTGGCGGCCAAATATCTGCTGGCCGTCCGGGAAGCGGGCAAGATCTATCGCCGGGTGGCCGCCGCTCGCGGCGCGGGCAATTTCGTCACCGAAGTCTCGCTGGACGAAACCGACCAGGCCCAATCGCCGGGCGAGCTCTATTTCCTGCTGGCCCTGATCGCCGCCGAAGGAATTCCGGCCCAGACCATTGCCCCCAAATTCACCGGGCGGTTCAACAAGGGCGTGGACTACGTCGGTCCCGTCGAGCGCTTCGCGGCCGAATTTTCCGCCGATCTGGCGGTGGTGGCCCGGGCCGTGGCCGAATTCGGCCTGCCGGCCAATTTGAAACTCAGCGTCCACTCCGGCAGCGACAAGTTCTCGCTCTACGCCCCGATCCGCCGGGCGCTGCAAACCAGCGGCGCAGGCTTGCACCTCAAGACCGCCGGCACCACCTGGCTGGAAGAATTGATCGGCCTGGCCGCCGCGGGCGGCGAAGGCCTGAAACTGGCCCAGGAGGTTTACGGGGCGGCCTACGCCCGCTACGACGAGCTGGCCGCGCCCTATGCCACGGTGATCGACATCGACCGCGCGCGGCTGCCGGCCCCGGCGAGTGTGGCCGGCTGGAACGGGGCGGAATACGCCGCCGCGCTGCGCCACGACCAGAACTGCCCGGCCTACAATCCACACCTGCGCCAGCTTCTGCACGTGGCCTACAAAGTCGCGGCCGAAATGGGCCAGCGCTATCAACAAGCGCTGGCCGAAGCCGCCTCGACCGTCGCCGCCGGCGTGACCGAAAATCTTTATCAGCGCCATGTGCGGCAGGTGTTCATGGATTGAAACAAATTTCTGGGGACCACAACATCAACTTCGGTTTTGAGAAAACTTTTTTGGAAAAAAGTTTTCTCAAACTCTTTCAAAAAACTTTAGCCGAGCTTTGCATTATTCAACGTTCAGATGGACGAATCGAACGAATGGAGCAGGCGTTGAGTTCATCCATCCGAACGCACGAAACGGCGAAGCCGGATGAGAGTTTTTTGAGGGGGTCAGGGGGAGCTTTTTTGCAAAAAAGTTCCCCCTGAGTAATTGAGGAGTTTCAGGCGATGATTCGCGTTTTCATCGGAGCGGAACTGGCCGAGCGGGTCCGGCGGGAATTGGGCCGGGAGGTCGCCGCGCTCAAAGTCCGCGCCCCGCGGGTGCGCTGGGTCAGGCCGGAAAACCTGCACCTGACCCTCAAGTTCATCGGCGAACTGCCGCCGGCCGATCTGCCGGCGCTGTTGGACGCGGTGACGGATGCGGCCGCCCAAATGCCGCCCTTTGTCCTGGAGACCGCCGGTTTGGGATTGTTTCCGGACGCGCGTCGGCCGCGGGTGGCCTGGGCCGGCTGCGAAGAGGGAGCCGATCTAGCCGGAGAGTTGGCCGGCCGGATTGACCAAGCCGCGGCGGAGCTGGGTTATCCGCTCGAGAGACGCCGTTATCAGCCACACATCACGCTGGGCCGGATCAAATTGCCGGCCGACGCCGGCGACCTGCCGGCGGCCCTGGCCGGACGGAGCGACGAATACTACGGTTCGACCGAAGTCGCTGAAGTCTGCGTCTTCATGAGCGAACTGCGGTCCGAGGGGGCGCGCTACACCGTCATGCACCGCGCGCCGCTGGGCGAATGACCGCTTTTCTCCGGCCAAGAAATTTCCACCACTCGACTCGCGCGTCTGATATCAATTCAAATTAATAGTGGCCGATTTTGGGGAACCTTTTTTGCAAAAAAGGTTCCCCAAACCCCACCAAAAAACTCTCATCCTGTTCACCAGACCCGGACGCTACTCGGCCATCAATAACTTGAGTTGATCTGACAGGTGTGGATGGATAAGTGCCGCGACGAAAAGGCGAAGCCGGCGAAAGTTTTTTGAACGGGGGTCCGGGGGAGAACTTTTTTACAAAAAAGTTCTCCCCCGGAATCGCCGGGCTGATCCGTTAAGTTCTCACCACTCGTCGGTGCGGAAGGGCGAAGCCGGCAGACCTTCGGCGTTGTACAGATTCGCGCCCAGCGGATTGATCGCCCAGGCGTAGCGCACGGCCACGGGCGAGGCGACCTCGGGACTGGAGACGAGCACGGTCTCGCCGTCGATTTTGGCCGAGGCCCAGACGAAACGCTTGTCCGCGCCGGCCACGGCGAAGTGATGGAGCGGGCCGCCCTTGGCGACCAGACCGCCGCCGACCGAGGCAAACTTGAGACGGATCGCATTCCCCTCGACCTGCAGGCTCTCGTAAATCGGCCCGGAGTAGACAAGCTTTTCGCCATAAGCCACGGCCCGCGCGGCCAGGGCCAAGCGGCGGGAGACGGTCTGCTTGTTGCGCGGATGAATATCGTTGTCCTCCCCCACATCGATAGCCACGGCCATGCCCGTGCCCGGCACGCTCAGGGTCTTGAGCTGTGATTCGCGCAGGTTGGCCCAATTGTTCTCGCCCGGCTCGGAGGGGAAGAGGTTCAGCGGCAAGTCCACGCCCGGCCGGTGGGCCGTGTAATTGGCCAGCTGCACGAAGAGGAAGGGGAAGTCGCCCTGCCCCCACTCGGCGCGCCAGTGGCGGATCATGGCCGGAAAGCGAATCCGGTAGGCGGCCGCGTTGCCGGCGTTGCTCTCGCCCTGATACCAGATCATGCCCTTCAGGGCCACGCCCGCCAGCGGGGCGATCATGCCGTTGTAGAGCGTGGTGGGGGCGGCCTGTTTGGGATCGGCCGGCGGTTCGGGCGGCCGGGGGGTGGTGGTCCAATCGAACTTGGTTTCGATCTGACAGCGCCACGGCCCGACCAGGGAGAGCGGCTCGGCCTTCGCCCCGGTCGGCCGCAGGGTGAGGAGTTTCTCCGGTCCGGTGAAGCCGCCGCCGCCGCGGATGTCGGCGACGCGTACGGCCAGCACCAGCTTTTCAGCCTTCGTCAATTCGGCCGGCACGATATAGCTGCGTTTGGCGCTCCAGTAACTGGGCGTCTCGCCGCCGGTGGTGCCGATCAGCCGGCCGCCGACAAAGGTCTGGTCCCAGTCGTCGATCGCGCCCAACTCCAGGGCCAGCTCCTGCCCGCGCCACTCCGCCGGCAGGTCGATCACCTTGCGGAAATCGACCACGCCGTCGAAATCGCCCAGGTTGGCCTCCCACTGGCCGGGCACGGCCAGAGTCATCCAGGCCGCATCGTCGAACTCCAGCGCGGCCCAGGCCGGCGGCTCCGGCGTCCAGGTCGGCATCTGGGCCTTCTGCCACTCGGCCACGGCCTGGACGTTCTTGAGGCGCAGGGCCTCGTATTCGGCCGGATTGCTGGTGGGCAGGCTGGCGCGCAGTTCGGCCAGTTCCGGATCGGACTCGATGGCCGCGCGGCTGAACCAAGGCTCGATGGCCGAACCGCCCTTCTCGCTCTGGATCATGCCGATCGGAATGTCCAGGTGCTGGTGCAGCTCGCGGCCGAAGAAGTAGGCCACGGCCGAGAAGTCGCCCACGGTTTCGGGCGAACACTCCTGCCAGGAAGCGGTGACGTCGGTCTGCGGTTCGGGGGTGATGTTCAGCCGCACCTTGAAAAGTCGCAAGCGGGGGAATTTGGCGGCCGGCAGTTCCTGCTCGGGACGGGCGCAGAGCTTGGTCGGCCAGCCCATATTCGACTGGCCCGAGCCCAGCCAGACGTCGCCGACCAGCACGTTCTTGATCAGCAGCTTCTGCGCGCCGGCGGCCACGGCGATCTCATACGGTCCGCCCACCGGCGGCGGGGTCAACTCGGTCCGCCACTTGCCCGCCGCGTCGGCCGTGGCCTCGACCGTCCGTTCGCCGACCGTCAGGGCGACCTTCTCGCCCGGCGCGGCCCAGCCCCAGAACGGATTGGGCCGGTCGCGTTGCAGGACCATGTTGTCCGAAAAAACCGCGGGCAGGCGCAAGCCCGGCGCGGCGGGCGTGTCGGCCCGGGCCGAATCGGCCATAAACCACAACAACGTGCCGCCCAGAATCAGACTCAGAGAAAAGTTCAATCGCCGGGGGAAGCAGGGCATGCGCAACTCCTTCATCTCGAGTGTAAAACCGCCACCACGCCATAGCTCTGGCACAGATCCGCGAATTCCTGGGCTTGAATGAAGCCCTCCAGCACCGTGTTACGCGACTGGCCGGCGGCCAGTTGGGCCAGCCAGCCGTTCAGGCCCGCCGTATCTGCCGCGCGGCCGAAAAAGGCCTGATAGAGGATGTTCAAATATTCCGTATCCGTCAGGGTCCGAGCTTGGAATTCCGGGCTGCCGACAAAACCGTAAGCCACGTCCGCGCCGGTCTTGGTCCCGGCCTCCAGAGCGTCGGCCCAGCCGTCCAATCCGGCGGCATCGGGTTCGCGGTTCAGGCACTGTTGATAGAAGCGGGTGACCAGTTTTTCGATATTGGTCCGCGCCGGCCAAAAGGCGGTAATCCCGTAAGTGTTGCAGAAACCGATAAATTCGGAAGAGCCGACGAACCCGTCCTTGACCGACCTTCGGGTGGACACCCCTTCGGTCATGTTGAGCAGCCACTGGGCCTTGCCGGCCGCATCCGGTTCGCGGCCGAAGAAGGCCCGATAGCAGATGTCGATGTATTCCGAGTCCGTAATCGTTCGGGCGGCGAACTCCGAGCCCATCAGGAAGGCTTCGGCCAGATCCGCGCCCACATTGTTGCCGGCGATCAGGCCGTCGGCCCAGCCGGTCAGGCCGGCGGCGTCGGGCAGCCGGTTCAGGCAGTAATAGTAGAAGCGCGAGACGAAGCATTCCGTGGCCATGGTCTGATTGGTGGCGGCGGCCGTGATCGTGAAGCTAACGTCGGCGGAGGTTTCGGCCTTGCCGTCCGAAACTGTCACTCGATAGGTGAAATCGACCGGCGCCGAGACGCTCACCACCAGGGAGGAGTGGTTGAGGTCGGGGGCGTACAGGTCGGTCTTCCAGCCGGCCACCCGGCTCCAGCTGTAGGTCAAAGCGTCGCCGTCGGGGTCGGTGGCCGTCACGGTTAGCGCGGCCGAGCGGCCCAGCACCGTGGCCGTGGGCCCGGCGGAGATGATCGGCGCTTGGTTGCTGGCGCTCTCGTTGTCGGTGATGGTCACGGTCGCATAGGCGGCCGAGCCCAGGGCATAGCCCGTGCCGGCCGTGAGCGACACCAGCACGGTTTCGTCATTTTCCGTCTCGCTGTCGTCCAGCGGAGTGACGGTAAACGTGGTGCCGGTCGCGCCGGCGGGAATGGTCACGCTGCCGGAAAGGGCGGCGTAATCGCTGCCGGCGGTGGCCGTGCCGTCGGCTGAGAGGCAAATGGTCAGATCGCTCTGGCTGGCGGCCGAGAGCGTGACCGTCAGGGTCAGGGCCGAACCGTTCTCGGCCACGGTCGCGGTCGTGGGCGAGAGCGTGACCTGCGGCAAAGGTTCGATGTAATAGGGCGTGTCGTCGCTCAAGGTGAAGGTGAGGGTGCCGTCGGTCACCGTGGCGGTCGACTGAGTATAGCTGACCGGCGTCACCACCGCGTCGCCGGAAATGACGGGCAAAGCGGCGGTCAGGCGCGCGCCGCTGGTCGACAGGCCGGAGAGCGCGGCCGTCTGCCCGGAGGTGGAATCGGTCCAGACCAGATAGACGTCGCCGTGGCCGGTGGTGAACTTGACGGCCGAAACCAGGCCGTTGGCGGCCGAAACCGAGGTCACGGCCGTGGCCGAGCCGACCAGGGCGGCGAATTTCTGGCAGGAGTAATAGAGCGGCCGCTTGGTGCCGTCCTTGTCGATCATGGTCATCCACAAAAGCCGCGAATCGGTCCAGGTCGAGTTGGCGGTGAATTCGGCGAAGAAGATCTTACTCGCTCCGTTCAGCATGGCCTTGGCGCAGGAGAGGGGATACCAGCGGGCGTTGCTGCGCTGGGTCGCCGAGGTGCCGGAGGAGTTGTCGTAAAACGCCGACTCGGTGATGAAAATCGGCGTGCTCTGCAGCCCCAGGGAGTCGAGTTCGGCCCGGGCGTCGCCCAAGCAGAAACTGTCGGGCGCGTAACCGTGGAAAGAGACGAAATCCACGCTCAGCCCATTCTGGATCAGATAGGTAAAGCCGCTGTTGGGCTGGCCGACGATAGCGCCGGCGGAAAATTGCATATTGCTGTTGGCCGCCTTGAACGCGGTCCGCGCCGCCTGGCAGAATTCGAGATAAGTGCTCTCGCTCAACCCCTTCCAGGCCCAGTTGGGATCGTTGGTATCGACCGGCTCGGATTCGTATTCGTTGCAGATCTCCCAGTAATAGATCGGATACTTGAGGCCGGCCAGGTCGTTAACGCCGTCGCCGTCGTAGCGCTCGGCGAAATACTGGCAGGCGCCGCCGACCTGGCTGGCGGAGGGCCAGGTGTCGTTGTCGTCGCGGGGATTGATAATGCCATAGACCAACAAGCCGGCGTTCTGGATCTCCAAAACCCGCGCGTCAATGGTGGTCACCAGACTGCTGGGGGGGGTGCCGTCGCCGGCCAGGTCGTGGGTCAAGAGATCGATGGGCAGGCGCACCCAGCCCAGCCCAGCGCCAGCCACGTCGGCAGCCGACTGCTCGGCCCCGCCGGCGCCCAGCCGCTGGGCGGACAGGGTGGCGTAATCGGTGGCGGACGCCGTTCCGGCCAAACCCAAACCGATGAGCAATCCCCCAAACACCCGCATCCATCCGCGCATGTAAAGCTCCTGAGCCGTCAAGCCGACCACCGGCTTTGTCGATTGACTAAATTATTCCGCACACCTCCCCTTTTTGCCAAGCGTAATTCCGGTTTGAAGTGAAAACAAGTCAACCAACCGGATCGCGCCCACCATCTTGCCATTTGAGCGGATAACCATTAGAGTATGATTCGACTGGGGCTGTAACTGAATTTGTCTTAAGACCCATCGCCGCGCCGACCGACTTCGGCCGGCTTTGACGGAGAAACGGATGATCGACCTGCGTTGGTTCCGCGAGAACCCCGATTACCTGCGCGAGGCCTGCCGCCTCAAACGCGTGGAGCTCGACCTTGACCGGGGCGTGACCCTGGACGACCGGCGCCGCAAACTGATCCAGGAAGAGGAGAATTTGCAGGCCGAGCGCAACCGCGTCTCCAAGGAGATCGGCGCCAAGAAAAAGGCCGGCGAGGATGCCGCCGAGGCGATGGAGAAGATGAAGCAGGTCGGCGAGCGGGTGAAGAGCCTTTCCGCCGAGCGGGTCGAGGTCGAGCAGGAGCTGAACGACCTGGCCCTGCGCATCCCCAACCATCCGGCCGCCGACGTGCCGGCCGGCACGAGCGAGGCGGACAACCAGATCGTGGCCGAATGGGGCGAGAAGCCCAAATTCGGCTTCGAGCCCAAGCCGCACTGGGAACTATGCGAAAGCCTGGGCCTGGTCGACTTCCAGCGCGGGGTCAAGATCGCGGGCAGCGGCTTTATCCTCTACCGCGGGTTGGGCGCGCGCCTGGAGCGGGCGCTCTACAACTATTTCCTGGACCTGCACACCAGCCAGCACGGCTATCTGGAGTGGTTCCCCCCCATCCTGGTCAATCGCGCTTCCATGACCGGCACGGGCCAGCTGCCCAAGATGGAAGAGGACATGTACTGCACCGACAAGGGCGACGACATGTTCCTGGTTCCCACCGCCGAGGTGCCGATAACCAACATCCACCGCGACGAGATCCTGGAAGAGAAGCAGCTGCCGCTCTACTATACGGCCTACACCCCGTGCTTCCGCCGCGAGGCGGGCGCGGCCGGCAAGGACACCCGCGGGCTCTTGCGGGTCCACGAATTCGACAAGGTCGAGCTGGTCAAGTTCTGCAAAGCCGAGACCAGCTACGATGAGCTGGAAAAACTGCGCGGCAATGTCGAAACCGTGCTGCGCAACCTCAACCTGCACTACCGGGTGGTCCTGCTCTGTTCGGGCGACATGTCCTTCGCGGCGGCCAAATGCTACGACTTCGAGGCCTGGGCGGCGGGCGTGGGCAAATACCTGGAGGTGTCCAGCTGCAGCAATTTCGAGGATTTCCAGGCCCGGCGGGCGGCCATCCGTTACCGGGACAGCGAGCGCAAGACCCGTCTGGTCCACACCCTCAACGCCTCGGGCGTGGCCCTGGCCCGCACCATGGTGGCGCTCCTGGAGAACAACCAGCAGGCCGACGGGTCGATCCTCATTCCGCCGGTGCTGCGCCCCTACCTGGGCGGGCTGGAGAAGATCGCCCCGGCCGGAAAATAGATTTCGATCTCTCCGGGAGGGAGAGAAGCCGCGCGGGCAAAAGGGATTTTTTCAAGGAGAAGAATCATGTGCGAACCGAAAAAGGAAACTAATCTCACCCGGCGGGACGTGCTGCTCCTGGCTGGCACCGGCCTGGTCGGCGCGGCCCTGGCCCCCCTGGGGCTACAGGCGGCGGAAGGGGCTGATCCGAAGACCAACAAACTATCGATCGGCAAGCCCCAGGACTACCCTGCCGGCACGGTCAAAATGTTTCCGGAACAGAAATTCGCGGTCCTGGCCGACGCGATGGGCGTCTACGCCCTGAGCCTGGTCTGCACCCACAAGGGCGGCCCGCTGGACTACAAGGCCGGCGAAGGTTTCATTTGCCAGTGGCACGGCGCGGTCTTCGATCAAGCCGGCAAGGTGCTCAAGGCCCCGGCCCGCGAGCCCCTGCCCTGGTACGAAGTCAGCCTGGACAAAGAACAGCTGTGGGTCGACTTGAATAAAACGGTGCCGGCCGGCACGCATTGGTCGCTGCCGGTCTGAAGGAGAAGAAATGCCTGACTGCAACCTGGATGCGCTCAACCGCCAGTTCGGCCGGCCCGGCCGGGCGGAATTCGTCATCGGCGAGGGCGGGCTGCCCAAGCTGCGCCTCTCGCTGCCCACCGCCACGGCCGAGATCTATCTACAGGGCGCGCACGTGGCAGCCTACCGGCCGGTCGGCACGGGGCCGATCCTCTGGCGCAGCGTCTGGAGCAATTACCTGCCGGGCAAGCCCCTGCGGGGCGGCGTGCCGCTCTGCTGGCCCTGGTTCGGTCCGCATCCGCAGACCAGCGACCTGCCCATGCACGGCCTGGCCCGAACCCGGACCTGGGAGGTCCGCGAGGTTGCGGCCGAGGGCGACGCGGCCCGGATCATCCTCGCCACCAAGTTCGACGGCTCCGACGCCGGCTGGCCCCATCCCACCGAACTGGAGTTGGCGGTGACGGTCGACGCCGCGCTGGACCTGGAGTTGCGCACGCGCAACGCGGGCACCGCCCCCCTCACCCTGAGCGAAGCCCTGCACACCTATCTGAACGTGGCCGACGTGCGGCGGATCTCGGTGCACGGCCTGGGGGGCACGGAATACCTCGACCGCACCCGCGATCCGGCCTGCCTGCGCCAGCCGGCCGGACCGCTCAAGTTCACCGAGGAAACCGACCGGGTCTTTATGGCCACGGAAGGCGCGGTCACGGTCGAGGATCCGCTGATGCAGCGCCGGCTGGTCGTGTCCAAGCGCGGTTCGCGCTCGACCGTGGTCTGGAATCCGTGGATCAACAAGGCTCGGAACCTGCCGGACTACGGCGACGACGAATGGCCGGGCATGGTCTGCATCGAAACCGCCAACGTCGCCACCGACGCGGTCACGGTGGCGCCGGGCCAGACCCACGCCCTGGGCACGCGGATCGAGGTGCAGCCTCTAGGCTGAACGCAAAGTTTTGCCGCCGGGAAACGAAATTCCGGCGGCGCAATCTAAGTTATTGTCCTGCAGCGTGAAGGACATCCAGCGTCAGCCTAAGGCGTTCTGCGGGCCGCTTTCGACCCGCAGCCGATTTCATCATTGAGGAGCGGCCATGTCGCTTGCGGATCTATCCCCGGAAGACGTTGCCACGCTGCGCGAAGCGCGCGAGCGGCTGGAAACCCCCGGCATCTTCGTGCGCATCACCCGCTACGCGGGCGAGCAGATCGACGCCGGCCTGCACCGTCTGCCGGAAGCCACCCAGATCAAGATCGCCGAAACCACCAAGGTGGCCCTGGAATGGGCCATGGACACGACCTTCGGCACGCTCGATCCCCGGCAGCGGCAGCCGGCCTCGCTCTGGACCCACCGGCTGATGGTGGCCACCACCGGCGCGATCGGCGGAGCCATCGGCCTGCTCTCCCTGCCGATCGAGCTGCCGCTCACCACCGGCATCATGTTCCGCTCCATCGCCGACATCGCCCGGGCCAACGGCGAGGACTTGAACGATCCAGAAACCCGCTTCGCCTGCCTGACGGTCTTCGGCCTCTCGCCGACCAAGGCCGCCCTCGACCCGCTGCGGGCCGAGCAGGAGAGCGGCTATTACGCCATGATCTTCGCCTTCGCCAAAGGGGTGGTCGAAGGCATCGAACACACCGCCCAGAAGGTGCTGGTGGTCCAAGGCTCACCGGCGGTCGTCCATTACGCCACCCTGATCGGCGAACGCTACGGCCTGACCGTGGCCGAACGCGCGGCGGCCCTGGCCGTGCCGGCCGTGGGCGCGCTGGGCGGCATCATCATCAACTCGCTCTTCATCTACGAATTCCAGGAGATCGCCCTGGGGCATTTCGCCGTCCGCCGGCTGGAGCGCAAATACGGCCGGCCGACCGTCCAGGACGCTTACGAAAGCCTGGGCGGCGAGGCCGCCGCCGCGACCTTCGGAACTCACGCCCTCAGCGGCGCCTGAAGACCCGGCCGGCCGCATTTCTGTCCGCGCCAGTCCGCCCGACGGGCGGGCTGGCGCGTTTGCTTGGGCTCAGGTTTTTCCGATTTCCGGCCGGCCGGACCGCTCGACCGCTCCCGGCGGGTCAGTTCCGACGCGGGCCGCTTGATATATCCTTGCGCTTGGCCGCTGGGTCTGTTAATCTAAGAAAATCGTCGTTTGCGAGCCTTTTAGCGTCGCGCGTCGCGCGAGCCCGAGCGAGGGGAAAAAGCCATGCCGATTGCCTTCAAATGTCCCAAATGCGGCAAGCTGTTCAAGGTGAAGGATGAACTGGCCGGTAAAGTTGCCGGTTGTCCCTGCGGAGCCAAGTTCAAGATCCCCGCCCCCAAGCCCAAACCGACCACCCCGGTGGTCCAGGCCAAGGCCGCGGTCAAGCCGGCCCCCCCGCCGCCTCCGCCGCCGCCGGCCAAGACCAAACCCCCGGCTCCGCCCGAGCCGGAAGAAGAAGAGGAATTCGAAGAAGAGGACGTTTCCGCCTCCGCCCCGGAACGGGACGAAGAGCCTGAAGAGCCGCAGGACGAGCTGGAAGACGATCTCGACCGCGATTTGAAAGACCTGGCCGGCGACGATGAACCCGCCTCCGAAGAGGAAGAGACGGAAGAATCCTCCGAAGATGACGAGGCCGCCGAGGATGAGGAATCCGGCGCGGAGGAAGAGTCGGCGGAAGAAGAGGCCGAAAGCGACGAAGATAACGCAGAAGCCGAAGAAGAAGAGGAAGAGTCCGCCGCGGCCGAAGACGAGGAATCGGCGGAAGAGTCGGGCGCCGCTCCCAAGAGTTGGGCGGGCCGGGCGCTGGTCTGGCTGGGCACGGCCGGCCTGATCGCTTCGCTCTTCCTGCCTGTCGGCGAAAAATTTACCGGCCTGAACGCGGCCTTGGAACTGGGCGGCAAGACACCGCTGACCTACGGTTTCTTGGGCGGCGTGGGTGGAGCGGCCCTGCTGGCCCTGCTGGCCATCATGCCTGGCGTGGTGGCCGGAACGGTGGGGATGATCCTGGGCCTGCTCTTCGCCTTGGTGGCCGCCGGCGGAACCGGCGCGGGTCTGCAGGGCGTGATCCAGAGCGGCCAAGCTGCCGACTGGGGGGCACTGCTGGCCAACCCTGGCGCCATCGCCGCGCTGGCCGGCGCAGTGCTGGCCCTGATCGGCGGCCTGCTCTGCGCCCTGGGCTGCCTGCGCGGTGTTCCGGGCGCCAAACCGGCCAAGCCGGAAAAGAAAGATAAGAAGGCCGGCCGCGGCGGCAAGGCCGAAAAGGGCGGCCGTGGGCGCAAAGAAGCGGAACCCGAGGAAGAAGCCGAAGCGGATGAAGAGGCTGACGAATCCGCCGAGGAATCTGAAGATTCCGAAGAAACCGAAGAATCCGAGGAAGAGGCCGAAGCTGAAGAGCCGGAGGAAAAACCGGCGGCCAAGCCCGCACGGCGGGGCTTGCCGGCCCGTTCGGGCGCCAAGAAGCCGCCCGCGCCGGCCAAGAAGGTCAGCGCTAAGTTGGGCGGCGGCAAGCCCGTGCCCTCGCGTCGGCGGCGCTAGGACTCGCAACGCAGCCAGCAGGACGGCTATCAGTCAAGGAGAGGCTCGCGAGGAGGCGCATTTTCGGTGCGAAATGCGCATTCGTCAGCCTTGACGCAGGATCACGGGGCGGTATTTGCTTTGTCGCGAGCCCTGGGCCCGCGTCGAAGTTGACTCCGGAGACGAATTTCCCCCTCCGGAAATATCCAGAGCAGTCCGCGTTTCCGGCTCTGCGCTCGCGCAGGGCCGGTGGCGTTTGTCGGGGCTATAAAATCAAGGCATATTGTTGAGGAAGACCCGTGTCGGAAACCTCGCCCAAATTCAAACTCCTCATCGTTGACGATGATCCGATGCTGCGTTCGGTCGTCTCCAAGACTTTCTCCAAGGACGACCTGAGCCTGGAGACCGCCGAAGACGGCGAGGTCGGCCTGGCCCGGGCGCTCTCCTTCCTGCCGGACATCGTCGTGGCCGACGTGATGATGCCCCGGGTCGACGGGCTGGAGATGATCCGCCGGCTGCGCCGGGAACCGGCGCTCCAGGGCTGCTACGTGATCTTCCTGACGGCCAAGGACCGGACCCGCGACATGCTCGACGGGTTCGACGTCCAGGCCGACGACTATGTGACCAAGCCCTTCAACCTGGCGGAGCTACGGGCCCGGGTGCTGGCCGGCGGCCGGCTCAAGCGGACCCAGGACGAGCTGCGCCGGACCAACGAGCAATTGCAGAAAGCCCTGCGCGAACAGGCCCAGCTGCTGGGCCTGGCCGTCCACGATCTGCGCAACCCCGTGCACATCATCCAGAACTACATCAGCCTGCTCGGTCAGGGGGTGATCTCGCCCGAGCAGATCCGCGAGGTCTGCGCCCGCCGCGCCATCGAGGTTTCGCGCATGATCGACAACATCCTCGACCTGGCCCGGATCGACGCGGGCCTGGTGCGGCTGATGCGCGAAAAGGTCGACCTGGCCGGCTTGCTCGGCCGGGCCCGCGAGCTTTACCAACCGGTGGCCGAGCGCAAAACGGCCAAACTCACCAGCGTCTGCCCCGGAGGCCTGACGATCACCGGCGATCCCACCCGCCTGACCGAAATCGTCAATACGCTGCTGGAGAACGCCATCCGCCTCTCCCGCGATCAAGACGAGATCGCCCTGGTCGGCTGGCAGGAGGAGAAACGGTGGGGCGTGGCCGTCTCCCTGCCCACCGGCGGCAGTCTGGACAAATGCGCGGCCGAAATCTTCAACCTGGCCGGGCGTTCGCGCAATCTGCCGGCCGGGGTCGACGCCAGCGTGGTCCTGGGCTTCGCCATCGTCAGCAAGCTGGTGCGGATCATGGACGGAGAGGTGCTGGCCGATCTAGACCCCGCCACCAAGCGCCCGCGCTTCGGCTTCCAGCTGCCGTCGCAACCCTCGTCCCAGGAAGTCCCCGCCTGACCGTTCCGGCGACTCCCAGCCCGGCTCTTTTGACTCCCGAATGGTCCTGCCCCGGACGCGGCGGGCGCCACGGATGCCGCTTTATGGCTGCTGCGGTCGGCCAGAAGGCGTTCTATAGCAATTCAAGTTAATGGTCACTGATTTTGGGGAGCCTTTTTTGCAAAAAAGGTTCCCCAAACCCCACCAAAAAACTCTCACCCGGTTCATCAAGCCCGAACGTTAGTCGGCTATCAATGGCTTGAGTTGATATTATACCTGGATCGACATTTCAGTCGGGGAGCGATGCGCCAGGCGGCTGTAAAACCTCTGCGCGTTTAAGGTTTTAGCCGTTGGCGGGATCGCGGTGGCGGGCCCGACGCCGAGGCGGACTTTTAGCACCCCTTCGTAGAGGCGGTTGCCAGCCTCGAAAATTCCTGCCGCAATTTATGTTCGTGGCCCAGCAAACGGCTCTCATTATCTGAATTCATGGGTATTCTATCGGTTGCCTGGGCTTTTCGAAGGTGTACAATGAAAGTAAAGCGAGGGCCACATCGAGGAGCCGAACATGAGCATGGCAAGCGCGGCCGGATTCCTGGCGCGGATGCGGGACGACGAGGAGTTCCGTCAGCGGATTCAAGCCATTGGCAACGAAACCTTCCGGCGGGAGGCGATTCGGGCGGCCGGATTCGACTTCACGCCCGAAGAGTTGCAGGCCGCCCTGAACCGGGCCCGCGAAGAGCTGGAGGACGAGGAGCTGGGTCTGGTTGCCGGTGGCTTGAGCGACCCGTTCGCCGCGCTGCTTTTCGGCGACCCCGAGAATCCCGAAGTGCTCTGACCGGCAGCCGAAAGATCGAAAAAAACAGCAGACCGGCGTTAAAGCCGATCCGCTGAAATTAGGCATTGATGCCGAATCTGGTCTTCGCGCCGCTCAGTTGGCAGCCGGAACCACCGACACCGAGTGCTTCTTGCTCCGGCGAAAGCTGACCACTCCGTCGCAGAGGGCGAAGAGGGTGAAGTCACGTCCCTGGCCGACGTTCACGCCCGGGTGGATGACGGTGCCCTTCTGCCGGACGATGATGTTACCGGCAATGACCTTCTCGCCGCCATACTTCTTGACGCCCCGGAACTTCGGGTTGGAATCGCGGCCGTTGCGCGAAGAACCTTTACCGACCTTATGTGCCATGACACCGCTCCTTGAAAACCCGCCCTGCCGAAGGCTCCCGGCCTTGGATCGCGGTCGCTCCCACCCGCGCGGGCGCTGGAAATTTCCGACTCCCTCCGGCCGACTCAGCCGGCGACGATGGAGGTAATGAGCACCCGGTGATAATGCTGCCGGTGGCCCTTGACGCAACGGCTGTCCTTGCGCCGGCGCATCTTGAGGCTGCGGGTTTTGACGCCCTTGACCTCGGCAATCACCTTGCCTTTGACGACGGCGCCGGCCACGTTGGGCGCGCCGACCTTGACGCTGGCGTCGTCGCTGACCATCAGCACGTTCTCAAAACTGATTTCTTCGCCACTCTGGGCTTCGAGCAGTTCGACATCGAGGCGCATTCCCTCGCTGACCGTATACTGCTTGCCGCCGGTCTGGATGATCGCTTGCATGTTTGCTCGACCTCTAAAAATACCCTACCCGCCGGCGACCTTCGTCGGCGCATCGGAAGGGAAGGATTATAAATCACTCCCCGGCCAAATCCATTAAAAAATCCACCTTTCGGATAAAGTTGGAAAAACCGGCGTCTCGCTCGACGGGATTTAGGTCCGCCAGGTTCCCCGCTCCCAGAGCGTCCGGCCCAGCAGCTCGCGAAAACGCGGGCAGCGGTGGAAGGTTATCCGGTTGGAATCATGGAAGTTATGCGCCCCGTCATAGGCCGTGCGCACCAGGTAGAGGATCTCCTCGCCCTCAATGAACCAGTCGACGTACTGGAACCCGGTGGCCTGAATCGAATCTTTCCACGCCAGTCCCAGGTCGTCCTGGATCAAATGCGAATGCAAGGTCCAATCCCGCAGGTTAGCGCTGGAGAGCAAAGAGAGAATGTTGCGCTGCCAGGTCGGGGCCTGGGGCTCCTGGCCGGTGGTGGGATTGGCCAGGGTCAGGTAACGCCGGCTGACCGGATCGAAACGGATGGTGAACTTATGCATGCCGCCGGGCAGAACGATGAGTCCGTCGGCCGGATCGTAGCTTAACTTCTTCCCGTCGGCCGAGAGCTTGGTGATGATGGCCCGGTTCGGCACCGGCGGGCTGTTGAAGCGCAGAATGTTGAGCATCTGCCCGTCGGGCGCGGCGACCGCATTGCCCTCCAGCCAGCCGGGATTGTCGATCGCGGGCCACTCGG
>CAYMGG010000105.1:0-16964 GCA_964389915.1 uncultured Planctomycetaceae bacterium | reverse complement strand
CGACCTAGTTTCGGTAAAAGTTGAGGGCATTTCGGCATTTTGTTAGAGCTTCTAAGCGACTATCCATAATGAAGGCCGTTCCGCTTGGTGTCGGCTAGTTCCGTGGCAATGGGCTAAGCGACCGATACCGCTTGCCGTCGCCCGAAACCACCTTCCAGAGCAGTAACCTCCGCCCTCCTGCCCTGCCATTCCCCATTTTATATCGCCCTATTTGGTTATTGGTTCAGCCTTCAAACAGCGCGTTTCCCCGAATTTCATATCCAAGGTAACAGCCTGTACATTCTCGTCCAAAGTTTCATGGGTAAACATATCAATCACTCTAGATGGGTAACGCAAACGAATGGTCTTCAGCCCGCCGGCAATGGCATGGATGCAGATGAAATATTGATTAGCGTAAACCGCATCGTAGGGATCGGCTACGCTCCAAGCCCCAGCCCAAGCCGCGATATTATTGAGAAATTGAGCGTCGAGCCAAGGAATGGCGCAATAGATCGATTGCCACTGATCGAATTTCTTTGCCGCAGCGGCGACTTTATCAACATCCGCGAATTTGGCCACAGGAAGCGCTTCGCGGTCATTCACGGCAAAAAACTCCCCCGTGACCACGGTTTGGCCATAGGCAAAATTAAAGGGACGGCAGCCAAATTCTCCGGTGAGATTGCGCGACAGAACCGAATCATTGCCACTCCACTGGCCGGCGAATCGAGTTTTTCCCGCTATCGCCTCGACCTGAATTCCGGTTATTTGCGTGATGCGCTGTGCTGGATCGGCCGCGCCGATAAACCCCGGAGAATTCAGGAACACCAAAGTCTTGCCGTCTCTTTTCAATCCTTCCACTTGCCTAGCTTCGTCGTCTGAAAGGTACTGAGGGGAAAGCAGAATATATACTTTGTATTCTGGAAGATTCCGCCGCGCCAGGTCGCTTTGCAAATATAGATGGTACGGTACTCCTGAGGTGTCCCATTGCGGTCTTTGCCGGCGCGTTAGGCGCATCAAAAAAGCTCGTGTCGCGTCATTTTCTGCCAGATAAGCAAAACTGGTTTCCCCTAGGAAGAGCGCTACGTCCGCTTCGGGGCTCCCCTTGTTGGCCAAATCGTCGACAAAAACTTCTTGGGTGGCGGTAATGCCATTCATGATCTGCGGATCGGCGAACAGGCCGTTATCGATGTCGAAGAAATAGGTGCCGTGGCCGCGGGCCAAGAGCATGCCGCTTTCCCGCCAGACCATGGCGTTGTGGGCGGCGGCCGTTGGGGCTCGGCCCACACCGAAATCGTAATCTTCAAATCTGGTCGGAACCGTGAACGACCGCCAATCCTGTTCCTGCATAAATATTTTGCCGCTCAAGGTAATTGACTCTAAAAGCGTGTCACAACCCCCCGGATAACCGGGCAGGCGAATCCCATAATCCGCGGGCGAACACATCAAATCTACACTCGGATTATCCACGGCCTGCCGGAATCCCCCCGCGCTATACCACCAGCCATGCATGGGAGTACCGACGTAGGTCATGATTATCTTATTGCGGCCGGCTCTTTCCTTGACAGTTTTGGTCAGGACGGAAGACAGGCGGACGGGTGCCTCGAAATAGAATTGGTGAAAATCGACCAAATCCTGGTCGCCCGGGGAATTGAACCATACCAGTTCAGTGCCTGTTCCGCGTGTGCGCCGAGAAGCAACAGGAATCTGCGCCGAGTCGAACGAAAGCCGGGCGTCCCCCCAGCTCCGCCGCAGACGTGCTTGATCGCCTCCGTATTTCTTTTCGAGCCACTTTTTAAATGCCTTCTGGGCGGCTAGGGAGTAATCGTCTTTTTCCGGTGTGTGCGGTAATGCCCAGTGCCCGAAATCGTCGTCATTAAAGCCCGTTATCACATAGCCGATCACCGCTTGGCCGGCCGGACTCTTCTGGACATGATCCACCAGGTGCGTCAGCATCTCGGAAATATCGCGAGCGGCTTTCTCGGAAAATACCGATGGCAGATAGCGCGCGCCTCCTTTCTCTGCCCCCCAGGCGGACAAATGCATCGCGCCGTAAGCTTTTTGGCCGTTCTGGTTCATGCAGACGTCATCGGGATTCTCCTCACCCCAGGCTCGATACGGATCGACCGTTATCGCCAAGATTATCCGTGCCTCAGGGGCGCATTTAAGCACTCGCCACAAATAGTCATCGATCACTTGTCCGTTGTATTTACCCGGACCAACCCAAAAACCATTGCCCTCACCATATAGACTTTCCGCCGGCAATTTGATTTCGTGAATCTTGATTCCTGCCTTCTGAAACATGCCGAAATAGCCTCTTGTATCCAGTTTGCTCGGAGGCAAGAATGGACCGACGTGAAAACACGGCGCGACAGGATTATCGCCGATCGCTAAACGGTTTCTCCCTTCGCTTGCCAATACGCTAGCCGATTCGGATGCCCGGGCGGCCACAATCTGGCTTACTGTTTCGCGCAGAGGAATAAGCTCCTTAGATATCGGCTTATATGGCGGCCGATACGGCCCTCCCCCCTTAAGCTCTAGTCTGCGCAGAAGGATTTTTGACTTATCGCCCGCCAGTTCAACGCCCAGCACGATTTTGTCGTTGCCCTTGCGGATGCAAAAAGGAATCTCAAAAGGCTTCCACGATTCGCGCGCATCGCTTGGCGATAAGAATTCGCGGGAAATTTCTGGCGGCTCCGGCTCCTTGTAGCCTGAGTTAAATTGGCGAATGACTAGACGGGCTTTTTCGCCGGCCAAAAGATACTCCCCCAAGAGCAGATATTCGCGATTCCCCCTGATTTCCAAAGGAGCAGTTTCGGCCACCGCCTTTCGCGTTTCTGCGGCAACGCGCAAGACAAAGGCTTCGTTTTCGCCATCGGTCGACGGTTTTATTTCTATTTGCCCAGCCATCTCACGCACATTCCAAGTCGGCTTTAGCAGTCGCCGCGTAGTTTCCTCCGCTGGCTTGCTATTGACCACAGCCTGCAACCGGGCTAGCGGCTCCCGCCGCGCACCGTAACCGAGTTCGTCAATGATATAGCTGCCCGTAGTTGGAGAAGACGTGCCGAATTCAAAACCGTCCTTTTCGGAAAGTGTAATTGGAAAATCACTATACGCATAAGGCACCTCAAGCTGCGCCTCACCGTTTATCAAAACCTGAACCCGCATGGTCTTGGTTCTCACATCCAAGAACTTTACTACCTTATATTCGCGAAATTTCCCGTCATTCCAGGCCGCGTAACTGACCGGGAAGAGTGGCCCCGCATTTTCGGGATCCATGAAGGCCAGCAGATAATCCTCTACTCCAGCGCGATACCAAGCCAGACAAACGGAACGTCCCCCCCTACATTCAGCCCTAAAACCGAACTGCGCGTTCGGCAGAGAGGCGATCCCCGCATTGGAGATGGCGATCCGCACGGAAAACTCATATTCGCGGTCTTCAACATCGCCGTGCCAGTCTTTTTCCCGGTCGAGTCGGCGACAAATATTCAGGTTCGCGCTGCTCACCGCGCAAACGGTATCTGCGAACTCCGCCTGTCCACGCTCAGGGAAATTAACCTTGATCCGCAAACCGGCATTTTCCGTTTTAAGCCAGGTACTTTGTCTGGCGGGCGGATTTTGGCTAGCGGGATCGTAGCTCCCGTCAAAACTTCCCGTTGGTGCGTTCGGCACGGACAACAAATCCGCTTTTGCCGCGTGCGGAGTACAAATGACAAGCGAAAACAGCCATAGACACAGCAGAGACCATTTGCCATTGCTCATCATTCTCTCCAAATTAGCCTAGAATACTTGATTTAAAAGTCAATAAAGCCGTTTCAACGCCCATTTCGCATCGTGCGCTCGTCCGAATCGGCCAAATACATCACCGTTTTAGCTTCAACCGGGCGCAGATCAGGGATTCCATTTGTATAGCCCGGTATTGGGATACTCCGCAGACGAACCGGGAGGAGGAACTAGTACAAAGTTTACATGCATGTCGATAAAGCAAATATTGACTCTCATGTTTTGCATATCATGCCAGAATTGATTTCGAATCGTGCCGTCTACATAATTAAACATCGGATGGTCACCGAAAAAGACTGTTCGGGATGTCTCTTTTACCTGGCGCAAGTTAAAGGCCGAAAACGGGGTACCATTGCTCAAGGTGAAAATGGTTCCATTCACCGCCACTGGCGCGCGATAATTCATCATGTAGGAAGCGCCACTCGCCTCGTAAGTATTGGAAAAACTGGGCGGCTGCCCCTTATCGCAGGGACAAGCCGCAACCGCAACCTTGTTCCCCGGAGTCGTCACGCCCAGATAGGGATTAACAAAGCGCTTTTTCGAGTCACTATCGTGGGACCAAAATAGGCCCTTTTTACCAACCCAGCCCAGAGTCGAACCATTGGGATGAAAGGGCAACAGCTCGCTGTTCTCTGAAAGATACTCGCCCAGCGCGTAGCCAATCTGTTTTTGATTATTGGCGCAGGCAATGGTTCGGGCCGAGAGAAGCGCGCGATCCAATACTGGTAGCAACATGCCCGCCAGAACAGAAATGATGGCAGTTACCACGAGCAGTTCGACCAAGGTGAAACCGCCCTGCGAACGATCGCGGACGCGCGGCCCCGCGCTGGAGAACAGCGAACGACGAGTGCGGTTGCAGATCATTTGAAAAATCCTTTCGCGTTCAAGGGTCGAGCTCGGCGGCGACGATAACAGAGGGCTAGTAAAGAAAGACGATTGCGAAATGTTTCCGTCATTTATTAAGCCACTTTCCTCCGTTTTCGCATTCGCGCTTTCCGAATAGCAATCATCTCGCGCCTCCGTTTCTCGGGAGAGGGATCTGGCGAGAGAGGCGGACGAAACCACGGCGGAATCAGAATTGATCTGCTGAACTTGCTCCGGCGCAAGTCCCAGATCTCGCAGAGTTTGTTCAAGCGAGGTCAGCAGATAACCATCACGCGCTTCAACGGCCGACAGGAACAATGAGCGTCGATGCAATCGCAACTCAGGAGGTTCGGCCTTACGAAAATTAGGCGGCACAGTCAAATGGAGTGGCCGGCATAACGCAACCAACTGGTTGGTTTTAATTGCCTCCGGAGATTTTAGGCGATCCTCATGGACGACCAGCGCGCTTTCATGACTGACGACGGCCTGGGGTTGGTCCTGCTGATTGCGGCTCCAAAGAGTCCAGCGGACGAAATCCGCCTCTCGGCTATCGGCAAAACCTGGCAGTCGAAACAAGCCGCGATCTATTTTTAGCCAATTACCGCGCCTGACATGATATGGATGATGATCCTTGGAATAGCCTAGCCCTTTGGCTTGGCCTGCCGAAAAATAGCCATGCTGGCGGCTGGCCAGTGCGGTCAAAGCGGCATTCCTTCGTTTTTGCGGCCCAACATCTGCCATTTGGATTATTTTTCCCGTACTGCCCTGCAGATATGCAACCTTTTTGCTCTCGAATAGATTCAACTACAGCTGAAATCTCCGCTGTAAATGGCAGGATAGCCAGCACAAAACTTGAAGAGCTCTCTGCAAAAAAGAGTCAACTGCTTTTCAGGCAATAGGTTGGCGCTTGAGCGCATCAAAAATGTAAATGTAGTGGAGAGAGAGGAAGTGTGTGTGTGTGTGTGTGTGTGTGCTGGAAGGGGGGGGGCAGTGAGTGCTGCACAAACCAGCCCCTCAAAAAATCATTTCGTTTAGTGGCAAATAGATATGGTTTTTATCCCCGTCTCACAACCGCCTCGCGGGAATAAAAACCATATCTACTGACCCAAATATGTTTTAATCCCAAAATGGAACGCCACGGCGATTTTCACCATTTCAGCGAAACGCATCCCGCCTTTACAGGAATGGAAACTCCGTCCCAGGTGACTGAATCCACTCCGTCTGGAACCTGCAGAGACAACGGCACCTGATGCAGATATGGATGCAGCCAAGGCAGCGTGAGGTTATATGTCTTCCCGCCCGCAGCATCTGGGGAGAGCTGGCTCTGCAGCTTGTCGCGCATGAATTTCCAGACCATGAGCTCGCCAATGGTTGCGTACCAGACGTCGGGTTGATTGCCCAGGACCGCCAGTTCGTCTCCCAGTGTTTTCGCGCCATTGCCGCCCAGTTCATAGCTGTGACCCCAGAAATAGAGGATGCCGCCCGGCGTCTGCCGTTCTGCCTCCAGCTTTTTCTTCATGGCTTCCGCCCCGGCCCTGAAATGGAAATTGGCGCGCATCTGCAGGGGCTGGTCGAGTTTGTCTATGCGGTTGTCGCCACTGTTGGTGGCGCGGGCAGACCAATAACCGGCAGTTTCCATCGAGCGTTGAACATAATCCCCGCTTTCGTCATAGCTGGGGAAATAATTAAAAGGGAAGGCAAAGGAGATGACCGGATGCCCTACCGTTTTTTCCAAAAAGGCGCGCATCTCGACGGACTCGAACAGGCAGCGCTTGGGGGAGGATAGCCAATAAGCCGGATGGCTCCAGGAGTGCGAGCCTACTTCCATGCCGAGGGCTTCCAGTTCCTGTAGGCGAGGGATCATCTCGGAATGGTGGTTCATGTAGAATGTGCCTTTGAGTCCGTATTTATCCAGCAGCTGCGCCACCTGCATGTCCATCGTTCTGCCGTCGTCCCAGCTGCTTACCACGGCGGTTGTCTTCCCTCCCGGGAACCAGGTCGGCTTTGGCGGCTGCCCGCCCTGGTAGCCGCAGAGGACTAGTGAGTGGGATTCGGACTTGGTTAGGTCAAAAGTCGCAATCAGGGCGGATACGTTGGATTCCTTTTCATACTCCGGCACCGATGGATAGCGCATCATGCTGGCGTCGCTTCCGCATTCGCCGCTGGCGATTTCCAGACGCGTCAGACCCTCAACCCATGCCGCCTTGGTATTGGCGGGCGTGACGAATGATTTATCGTTACCGGCAGTCCAGCGCAGCTCTCCGCCCTTGACGGTAACCTGATATAGCCCGCCGGGTAGCGCGGCCGGGAGAACGATTTGTTTTTCACGGATGGGGGCGTGCAGTACCATCTGCAGGTTTTCCATCTGTTCTATTTTCGCCGGCACAATTTTGACGGCAACCACGGCGACAGTGTTTTTGTTGCGCTGGCCACTCTTGTAAAGAGAGATCCCGGTCAAAGGCAGATCGCTGCAAAAGCCTGCGGATCTGGTATATCTCCCTTTCTGAAGGCGCGTGTGATAAAGATCCCACTTTCCCAGTTTGCAGCCGTTTTCCCCGATAAAGATAACATGTTCGTCCGGCGCAAAAATTCCCGGTGGGTTCGAAAATGTCCAGATCAATCTGCCATAAGCCCGGAGGCACGGGCCGCTCTATTTTCCAGTCAATTTGCGTTTTTACCGGGTCGGAAGGTGGAAACAGAACTGCCGGCTCATTCTCCTTGGTCATAATGCGCTGTCCGCCGGAAGCCTGCGCGGCGGTGAGGATATATTCTTCAGGTGCGCTGCCTTTATTCTTCTCGTCAGCTAAAAGAGCTGTGCCCGCCAGGACCGAAGCCAACAGCGAAGCCAGCAGGAAGGGCTTATGCATATTCATTTTGGAAATCCTTATAAGTTGTCGGCCGATAGAATTGAGCGCGCAGAACTGAAAAACGAGCCAAGCATGGTAACGGTTATTCAGTGTGCCTTAGCCTGCCTGATTATTCAATATTTTATGTTCCCGCGTTTTGTTTGTCAGCAAGTAATTCAAGGTTGCCGAAACCGTGCAGGCCTGTGACTATATCGCTTGCGAGGCCGCTATGGCCGCGCCCTTTATAGCTCGCAACCAACTGCACAATATTAACTTACATACTATCGTTCATGTTGAATTGTAGTAATTTTAATGATGTGGAAAACGCCGCTCGACTTGCTTAGAGAGATCTAGAAAATATACTACTAGCAACAGTTGATCTTTTGACAAGGAATTCGCGATGCCAACCAGCCATTCATCTGCCCTGCGCTTGCAGAGAATTGCCGCTTGGCAAGCGGGATACTTCACCCCCAAGCAAGCCATTCAGGCCGGTTACGCCAATCCGCATCACGGCTATCATGTCCGCGCCGGGCATTGGTTAAAGATCGATTGGGGCTTGTACCGGCTCCCCGGCCATCCGGATACGCCTGAAGCCCAATTTGTCCGTTGGAGTCTGTGGAGCCGCAACCAGCAGGAGCAACCCCAGGCCGTGGTCAGCCACGAATCCGCCCAGTTCGTGCATCAACTACGCCCAGAACCGCCGGCCCAGGTTCACCTCACCGTTCCCCTCGGCTTCCAGAAAAAAAGCCCGCCTGAAGTGCAACTGCACCGGGCCAACCTGAGTTTGTCCGCGATCGAGCCGCGGAAAGGTTATCTGGTTACCGGCCTCGCCCAGACCCGGGCCGATTTAAGCCGGGCGACTTCCGAAACGGAGGGGGTCGCCCCAGCCGAATTTGCCCCCGCCCGGGCCGGGGAACCTGCCCCCTCCCCCACGACTGCGATTTCGGCCCCAGCCGGCGCCGTACTCGATGCGCCCGAGGCTAGCCAATTGGACCTACAAGAAAGGGTTTATCAGATGATTTTCCGTCGTGCACCCCACCCGCTTCGCCGCCGCCGCGCCGAAGCCGGCTTCACCCTGGTCGAACTGCTGGTGGTGATCACCATCATCTCCATCCTGGCCGCCCTGCTGCTGCCCGCGCTGGACCAGGCTCTCTCCAGTGCCCGGCAGATCGCCTGCACCAATCAACTCCACAACTTCGGCGTCATCCTCGACACCTATCAGGATAATTACGGCGGCCGCCTGATCGGCAAGATCTACTCGCGGACCTGGGAAATCGACCTGGTCAAAAGCGGGTACGCCCCCGACCAGCGCGAACTCTACACCTGCCCGGCCCAGCCGGAACGCGACCAGGTGACCTATGCGGTCAATAAATACCTCTGGGGCGTGGATTATGCCGCAGCCTTCGCCTCCCAGCATCTGGGCGGCAACCTCAAGGCCGTCAAAACCCGTCCCGCGGAAACCCTGGTCATGGTCGAGCGCACCCACCCCTGGAACGACTTCGTCGCCTGGGCCTGTGGCGCTTACCACCATCCGGAATGCACGCCGCTGCATCCGCGCGGCCCGGTGGGGGTGATGCGCAGCCCGGCCAATTTCCTCTTCCTGGACGGACACGTCGGCTGGGAGACCTGGACCGGCTCCTACAACGGGCTGACCAGCGAGGATACCGACCTGTTCAAGCGCCACTGGCGCGTGTTTGCCGCGCCCAATTGAAGACCGCGAATCCGGATTCCGGACCAGAGAAAAACCTTTACCCCCAAGGAGTCGAACATGCCCAGAGCCCTGATTTTCGTCCTATTGTTGGCGGGCGGCAACTGCCTGATCGCGGGCGAAGCCCGACCCGTAAGCCTGACGCTGGATTACGCCCGGGCCTTCCCCTTCCCCCGCCTGGTGCTGGGCGCGCAGGAGGAGGTGGTGGTCATGCCCTACCTGGCGCCAGAATACTGGCAACAGAGCACGGACACGGGCGTGGCCCTGTTGCGTTATCCCTGCGGCACGCCCTCGGACTGGTTCTGCTGGGATCAGCCAGATAACGGCTATTGGCCCGAATACTTTCAGAAACGCAAAAAAAACTATCCCGACGATTTCGCGAATCTCTGCCGGCAGCAAGGCTTCGCTCCGCTGATCACGGTCAACACCTCCTCCTACGGCGCACCGGTCGAAACCAAGCGGATCAACCCCCTCCGCCCGGAGGATATTAAGCTGGGGGCGGAATACGCCGCCCGCTGGGTGGAGGACTTCAACCGCAAGAAAAGTTTTGGGGTCAAATATTGGGAGATCGGCAACGAGGTCTGGATCTGGCTCTTCGCCAAGGAATACGCGGAATACGTCAAGGCCTATGCCCAGGCCATGCGCCAGATCGATCCGGACATCAAGCTGATCGCCTGCGGCCTGGCCGAAGACAGCCCCAACTACCGCCCCACCTGGCTGAACTTTCCCCAGGACCCGAATTGGCGGCCCCGCCCCTTTGTCCAGAATTTCGAATTCGAATGGACCGAGGGACTGCTGCGCGACGCGGCCGGAGCCTTCGACTATCTGGCCCCGCACATCTACCCCAGCGGTCGAAGCGCCGACCCGCTCGAAAACGGGCGCGAACTCTTCGGCAAGATCCACGACAATCTGACCCTGCGCAAGCAAATCCGTCACATCCAGGACGCACACAGTCCGGTCCGTCTGGCGGTGACCGAGTGGATGATCAACTTCACCTGGGACCCTGCCCACAAAACCCATTTCATCGGCCTGGGACAGAAAGATAAAGCAGACTTGACTTACGAAAACTCGCCGACCTTCATGTTTATCAGCGCCCTCCTGGCGGCGGACTTCATCGGCAAGATGGCCAGCTCCGGCTACGTAGACCTGGCCGTGGCCCATACCGTGACCGGCGGCCTGATCCGGCAGTGGAACCACCAGACCAGCCAAGCGCCGGCCACGCCGCCCCTCATGCCGGCCGGGGTGGCGCTGAAATTCTGGAAACGCTTCGCGGGCGAGGAGGTGGTGCCGCTGGAGGTGGACGCCGACTGTCCCTTCTTTAGCGCGGGGCATTTGCACACGCCTTACGTTTCGGCCTACGTCACGCGCGCGCCCGGCCGACTCAACCTGATCCTGATCAACCGCTCGCCGGACCAGGCCTTCCCGGTGGCCCTGCCCGCCCAAATCGAAGGCCGACCGGTCACCGCCGCCCAGGAGCATGCGGTCAGCGCCCCCGGCTGGGGTTCCAGCATGTGGCCGGCGATGGCTGACCCGCAGGCCAATCCATTCACCGAGACCAGCCGCGAGCTGCCATTGGGCGAGTTGGGGGCGTTTGAATTACGGCCGAGCCGGTTGACGGCCATCGAGCTTTCGTTCTGAAGGGAGAAAATGGAACCGGCCTCGACAAATTTTACCGCCGCGGCTTCAGCCAAGGCCTAATCTATCACGAAAAACAGGGGCGCGGATTCCTTCCCGGCGGCTTGGGGGAGGAGATCCGCGCCCTTGACCATCCCCGGGGCCGTGGAATGTAAAATTGGCCCATTGACTTGATGGCCACTTCGCCCCATCGAAAAGCGCAGTTCCTATGCGCGTCCAAGCCGAAGGCAATCCGCCACCCCGGCTATCCCCTGCGCGACCGCCTGCACATCCGCCGTGATCATGTGTTTCTCATTCCCGCCGGGGCGAAACTGTCTTTCGCTCCCAAAGGGGAAGTGCTTCGGATGCGCTAAACGGTCATAAATCCTCACCTTGAAGGGGACACCAGGTTACCAAGGTCGGATTGCCCCCTCCCCGCACCCGATCCCCGCCAACTGGCAACTGACATCACATGCTTGCGTTATAGAATGTCGACTGGCATGGCCGAGGCACCCTCCTGGCCACCTTTTCCTGCGACTGGAGTGGAAAACGTAATCCTTAGCTTGCATGCTCCTTGGTGTCGATCATGGCATGCACCCCCGGAAGGTCGCGGAAATCCTTCAGCACATGATAAGTGATCTGGTTGGCGTCATGGAACCATTTAGTGCCGTCATATGCGGTACGCACCAGATAGAGCAGATCCGTGCCGCGGATTCGAAAATCGGGGTATTGGAAGCCGATCTCTCGGACCGAACGCTCCCAAGGAATCGGCGAATCGTCGGCGATCAGGGTGTGAATTATCTCCCAGTGACGCAGGTCGCGGGAAACCGACAGCGAAAGAAGATTGCGCTGGCTGGTCCAGCTAGGCTCGGTGTTGTTATTGCCCATGCAGAAGTACAGCCCCGTGCAGGGATCACGGGCAATGGCGAACTTGTGTCCTCCGCCTGGCAAATCGAGGTAACCCGAGGAAGGATCGAAGTCCAGGCGTCGCCCGTTTTCGCTCAGGCGCAATATCGCGGCGTGGTCGGCGTTGGGCGGGCACATCAGGCGCATCAGAAGCGCAATCCCGCCTTCCGGATCCACCACCATATTCCCCTCCAACCATTCAGGCTTGTCTACTTTCTGCCAAGAAGTTGGGAAGGTAGTTTCATCAAGCCTGACGCGGTTGCTAATCACCCAACTGCTCGAATCAAGGAGATCCGCCTCCGCCGCGGCCGAGAGAACCAGAGCACTCCACCCCGCCCGCTTATCCGGGCACTCCACCTCGTCGAAAGCCCGGTAAATCCGCCCCGCGTGGCTTATCACAGCTCCAGGCGCGCAATGAAAATTCGGTGAAGTTTTACCCTCTCCCCCGGATAGGAGAAGGCCGCTCTTTTTATCCCGGGGAGTACTCCAAGTCAGGCCATTATCTTGGCTGCGAAAGATAACGATGTCGCCGAAGGGACGGCTACAGCCCAGCAGATAGACGTCCCTTCCACAGACGAAGAAAGTAGCCCAGTGGGCCGTCACTTGTGCCACCTCTGCCCAGGTACGACCGTTATCAGAAGAACGGTAAATGGCGGTGGTGGGGCGGGGTGTCTGCTGATCGGTTAGGCGTGTATCGGCAGTAAAATAGAAGTCATGGGCGGCAAGCAGAGCCCCGTCAGGCGCTACCTCAATGGCTGGGCTGCCGAAACAGACCTCATTCTCTTCCGCCATCCGTTTGCGGATTGCCTGCAGTTTCATGGTTTTGCTTCCTGTTGGAAGTGGACTTATTTGGTCGATCGCGAGCCGGCCGAACTTCTTCCCACGCCGGCAATAGGTCTGCTCCGCAACGCTCAGCTCGCACGCTAAACGTTTGGCTGGATAACGCTTCCTGTCACCGGCTGGAATGGCCGAAGATATCATTGGTATTAGCCGCCAAGGCCTCGAACGCTTGGGCTGAAGCGTGGCCGTCCGGGAAGGACAGGTTGCCCCGTTCGTTGTGGCGGGCCGGGACGAGATAAGCCGGAAGACTCAGATTGTTCCAGGCTCGCTCCACGGGGCATTTTAGTTCTCCGCTCTGTTCCGGCAGGTTGCCGGCCAGGAGAGGATGCCCCAGGGACCACATCTCCTCGTCACCCGTGAGCAGCACCCCGGAGGCCCGTTTCAGGGCGTCGAGCTTGACCGGTTTGGCGGCGGAATACCATTCGTGGCCGGGCGTATAGCCGCTCAGGTGGTGGCTGTTGAGGCCATAGCCGCTGGCCCGTTCGTAGGTGACGCCTTCGCTGGCTCCGGCCCGGGCGTTGTGGGCAGCTGGGCAGAGCCAAACGCCATCGCGCGCCCGGCCATTGGCCGGGCTGCCGCCCCAACTGGACACAGGCAGATAGCCGGCCGAGTTCATCACGTTCTGATACCAATTGTAATTATGGTTGGTCGTGCTGGCCCCGCGGTTCATCAGCGGCAGCCAGGCGGAATTGTCGTCGGCATAAAGCAACCAGGCCGCGGCCAGTTGTTTCTGGTTGCCCTGACAGAAGGCCCCGCGGGCCGAGTTGCGCGCTCCTTCCAACGCCGGCAGCAGCATTGCCGCCAACACTGAGATGATGGAAATCACCACCAGCAGCTCCACCAGCGTGAAGCGTCGGGAAAACGGCCGTCCGCCAGCCTGATTCCGGATCATCGGTTTATTCCTTTTTCCAACTGACGCACTTAAGGTCCGAAAGCGAGAATTCCAATTGCGGCGTGGCGATCATCGCGACGCCCAGATGCAGTTCGTGAACCTCTTTCCACTCGAGCTTTCCCTGCAACTGGTCCATCGGTACGACCACCTTGAGCTTGTCACCGGCGGCGAACTTGCCAAAGCGGAAACAGGTCAGTTTCTCCGCCTTTCCCCGGAGGCCGTTGGCCAGGCCGAGCTGAAACAGGCCGATGCCTTCCTTAACCTCCAGTTGGAAGCTCAGGGCCTGGAAGTCGGCCCAGGCCGGGAGCGGATCGGCCAGGCGATACCGGATGTACAGAATCTTGTCGGACTTATTGCGCATCTCGGGGGCGTAGTTAGTACGCACATCGAGACTGCCCGCACGGTTCACAAACTCCGCTTGGCCGGTATCGTGGGGCAGTTGATACCAGTTCTCCGGCCGGTTCATGCCCAGTTCCTGGCTGCGGACCACCGGCAGCAGTGTGGCGGAGGGGTAGAGGTTGAACGCCAGTTTGGCCCGCCCGGCGTCACTTTCGCCGCTGATTTCCTGGGTCAGACCGGAGCCGAAAGCGTTGGCCAGGGATACGAAATCCTGCCCGGCCGTGAACCGAATCAGGGTCTGGCACTCGCCTTGGGCCGGGATCGACACTTCTTCCGAGGCAAAGCTCAGGGTTCCGGAACGGGGCTGGGCCTGGAGCCTGACCCGGGTGTCCCGGTCGCTAAAATTGTAGATGGTAAGCGGCAGTTCCTGCTGCGGCGAATCCAGACGGATGCCGGAAATCGGACGGATAGTGTAATTGACCTCCGGGACCTTCAGGTCCAGTACGATGGGGCAAGGACGGGAAACCGTCGGCCTAGGGGCGGGGAACAACGCCTCGCGGATCAGCGGCAATGCCGCGCCCGCCCCCGCCGGCAGCAGCACATAACGCGGGGGCCAGGCCACAACCTTTTCCGCCGCCGCCTCGATCTCCCGGCCCTGGTGGTCGATGACCCGGCCCGCCATCAGGGCCGACGGCAGCGGCGTCCGCTGGTTGTACTGGTCCCAGCAGACGACCACGGTCCGCTCACCCACCTCGGGGCTGCGCGAGGCGAAGAAGAGGACCCGGGCGCTCGGCGCTCCGGCCAGTTCCAGCCGGCCCTGCGGCTCAGCCGTGCGCAACAGCTCCGCCACCACGCTCAGCGACCAGAGGCCGGCCCGGGGCGAGAGATCGCCCAAGGTCCATTTGAATTCCGGACCGTTGAGCAGATTCCACCAAGGACCGTCGCCCCAGTCCTTGAGCACGTAATAGCTATGATATTGCGCGCCGAAATGCAGGCTGCTGGCCAGGACCACGGGGATGGCTTCGGCCTGCCGTTGCTCGCCGGTCCATCCCTTGGCTTCGCTGCGGGGCATCATGATGCCACTTTCGGTGTTGATGCCGGGCAGACCTTGGGCGTGACGAGCGTAGCGGCTATAATGATCGCGGAAAACCTCGAATGTGTCTTCGAGCTGGGCATGACCGGCGCGGTTTTTCTCCGGATTGAGGGTTTCCTCAAAAGTGCCCTGCAACTCTTTCTCGGCCGAAGCCCTGGCTTCGGCGGCCTCCAGCAGCGCGACCTGGGTATGCTTGTGGAAGGCGAAGGCGTCGACGTAATCCTCCAGCCCGTTGGCCATCATCTCGGCATACCAGTTTTCCAGCGAAGAGGTGGCCGGCGAAGGGGTGGTGAGCAGCAGCTCCGGCCGGGTCTGACGGACGGCTAGGGCCACGACTTTGGCCAGGGTCGCCGCCCGCGCCCCGGTCATGTTGCCCATGATGTCGGGCTCGTTCCAGACCTCGTATAGCCAGAGGTTGGGCGGCGTCTCGCGCAACAGCCGGCAGACGTAGTCGTGGTATTCGCGAAAACTGGCGGGAAAATAACAGCCGCTACGGCCCGCTGGCATGGCCCTGGCGGGAACCGCGCCGCAGAACGTCAGGTGGATCTTCAAGCCCGCCTCCTGATAGAGGCGGTGAATCTCGTCCCAGCGCGTACGACGCCACTGCCCCTTCTCCGCTTCGGCCAGCCACCAGAAATGATAAGACCGGATCGAGCCGACCGACGTCCGGGTCAGCAAGTTGCATTCCGCCTTGACCATGTCGTCGGTGGCGAAACGCGTCACCGCGGGCACGATCATTGTCTGCGGCGAACGCTCGGCGGCCGGAACCCGGCGGTTGACGATCAGGCCGCTGGCCCCCAGGGTTCGACCGTCCGCCTCATAGAGCACTCGGTAGAAGCCCGGCTTGGGCAATCCGGCCAACTCGACCGTTTCCGCATAAGGTTGGATCTGGCCCTGCGCCAGCCGCTGCCCGTCATAATCCACCACCTGCCAGGCGGTGGCGGCCTTGGCCGCCGAGGGTAGAAACAGCCGGAACGGTTCGCCGGGTTCGAAGGCCTGACCTAGACCGGCCGGGAAATCCGGAAGCGTAGCCGCCGGGAGCCCGGTGGCGATCAGCTCTAAAAACGTAATCTCTCGATCGGTTCCGCCCGGCGAAAAAGAGAACATCAGGCCGACCACGCGCATCGGCCAGACAGGTTCTGCCGGCCCGGAAGGGATGGCCGCCGCCGGCTTGAGCGTCGCGGGCAGGGGGACGGCCTGCCCGGCGGTTTCCAGTTTTACTCCCAGGATGAAATCCCGGCCCTGGGCGTCGCGCAGCCGGAGCTTATCCCAGTGCAATGCGCTTTGCGAGTCCTGCAGCCTGAGCTCCAACCGTTGGGTCAGATTCAGCAGACGCACCGGCAGGCTTACCGGCAGCTCAAACCAGCCGCGGGCCTCGCCCGCGGGCAAAACCAATTTCCATCCTGATTCAGTTGCCGTCAGCCGGATCAGCTTGACGGTCTCGCCCGGTTCGCCAAAACGGACCTTGTCCGGCCGCGCGGAGAATGTACAGCTTATCGCCTCCTCCTCTGCGCGGCTGCTGTTGTTGCCCGTCACTCCTCCAGCCCACCAGATCCAAGTCAAACAGACGACACATAATGAGCGGAGAGGTGTATTCATAAGCCAGAACCTTATTGGGGGTGGGCAAAAATTCCGCCGGCGGTCTATATTGGTGTTAAAGCACTAATTCGGCCACATTACCCGACTATCATGTTAATCCATGGTAGTTAATGTATTCCGCACCCGCGCAGACGCCATAGCACATTCTGGCCAAATAATAAGACTATAAAGACAAAGGCAGGGCCGGCGTTGTATATGGATGAGGCTTCGAATGTCCAAAACGAACGTCTCCCGGTTTGCGGCCGGGAGTGACTCGTTGTCTGCCCTGCCAGAATCGCTATTCAAAGGCAAGTTCATGCCAGGCATAGGGACTTGTGCCGTCTAGGAAAATTACGATCTGTTGATTAGCTTCCGAAACCGGCAGTTCGGCGGGCATACGCCGGCCATACCAGTCAACGGTCCGGAGTTTGGGGTGCAATTGCCGCGCTTCTTCCTTGCGCGCCAGGACGACGGTGAAGGGGAACGGTTCGAGGAGGATGGGGCCGCGTCCGCCATCCAGCAATC
>CAYMGG010000104.1:5792-17006 GCA_964389915.1 uncultured Planctomycetaceae bacterium | reverse complement strand
GCGGGTGAAGCTGAAACGCCTTTATCCGGTAATTAAGAGCTGACGGAGTACTAGGTCCTGTGGATAAATGAGGCGCCCGGAAAAAAACCGCCTTATGTCGGCTAAGCGCTATCATTTTCCGCCCGACATCTTTCCTCCGGCGGCTAAATGAGCAGGTTGAACAGATAGCCGACCAGCAGGATGCCGGCCGCCACCACGCCGAAGAAAACGCAGATCAATCGGAACTTCAGCACTTTGCGCAGAATGATGGCTTCGGGCAGCGAAAGGCCGATCACCGACATCATGAACGCCAGCACCGTGCCGAGCGCTGCGCCCTTCTCCAGCAGCGCCTGGACGATGGGGATGATGCCGGCCGCGTTGGAGTACATGGGGATGCCCAGCAGGACTGCGGCCGGCACCGACCACCAGGCCGACTTGCCCATGAACGAGGCCAGGAACTGCTCCGGCACATAGCCGTGAATCCCGGCCCCGACCGCGATGCCCAGCACCACATACGGCCAGACCTTGCCGACAATGTCGCGCACGGCGTCCCGCCCGGCCTGCACCCGCTGCGCCCAAGTCGGGGAGGCCGCGTCCGGCCCGGCGGCGCTGCGGGTCTGATAAACCCATTCCTCAACCTGGCCTTCCAGCCGCAGCCGCCCGATCACCCAGCCGGCGACCATGGCGATGCCCAGGCCGGTGCCCAGATAGAAGGCGGCCACTTTCCAGCCAAACAGGCCGAAGAGCAGAACCAGGGCGATTTCATTGATCATCGGCGCCGCGATCAGGAACGAGAAGGTCACGCCCAAAGGCACGCCGGCGGTCACGAATCCGATAAACAGGGGCACGGCCGAACAGGAGCAGAACGGCGTGACCACGCCCAGCAGCGCGGCCAGGACATTGCCGACCGATTCCCGCCGCCCGGCCAGAATCTGGCGCGTGCGCTCCGGGGTGAAAAAGGTGCGGATAATGCCGACCCCGAACACCACCAGGCCCAGCAGCAGCATGATTTTCGGCACTTCGTACAGGAAGAATTCGACCGCCAAGCTCAAGTGCCGGCCCGCTTCCAGGCCGATAACCGCATACGTAAGCCAGGCCGCCAATCCGGCCAGATGCCGGTAGACCAGCCCCCAGGCTGCCAAAAGCAGCAGCCCCAGCAAAATGCCGGTTCGGTTGGCCCTGGCGGGCGTCGCTGGCGCGTCGGTTATCGCTGTCTCGGCCACCGGTAGATCTTGGTCTGATTGCGGGCTCGAACAACTGCATTGCGGTGATCCAGTCATGGAGAGGCTCCGCAGCTTTCAGTCATTAGTTGGTTGGCCAAATAGCCAACAATTAGATTAAAAAAAACTTACCCCTGGAGCGCGACCAGCTTTTTGATTTTGGTTTCAATCATGCCTTCGACACAGGCCAGGAAGTTCAGAACGCACGGGGCTTGCAGGCGGTAGAAGACCATATTGCCGCGCTTGTCGTCCGCAATGATCCCGGCCTGCTTTAGCAGCGAAAGATGCTTGCTGACCGTCGATTTATCCGCGCCGATCATTTCGGTCAGGACGCAGACGCACTTTTCGCCTTTGGCCAGTTCGTTGACGATGAAAAGCCGGCTGGGATGGGCCAAAGCTTTGAAAATATCGGCCTGGGCTTCCAGCCGCGCCTGATTATTTGCATTCATCGTTCGCCTCTCAATATTGGCTAGTTGGCATAATAGCCAACAAGTCGGCCAAAGTCAAATTTATTCTGCGATTCCGCCAATACGAATGATGGGGATATGCGTATTTGCCCCTACTGCGACAAAAAAAGACCGCCCTGAGGCAAAGGTTGTCCCAGGGCGGGTTCGTAGCTTTTGGTGCCGGGGGCGGGAGTTGAACCCGCACGACCTTGCGGCCACGGGTTTTTGAAACCCGCGCGTCTGCCATTCCGCCACCCCGGCGATGCCTTTGATGGGCGCATTATAGCGGCTCGGCCAGGCATGTCAATGCCGCAAGCCGGCTTCCGCGAGGGGACAGAGAAAGACTCGGCCCGGTCGGATGTGTAAATTTATCCGGTCGATTACTTGGCAAGCATCGCGCCCTCGGGCCGGCTAGACTGCGGACAGCCGCCTGGTTCGCGGCGAGCAGTTTTTCTAGGCTGTGCCAGAAAAGCGCGGAGGCCTTGGTTCGGTTGAAACCGAGCGCGCCTTTTGCGCCCCTGGCAGATCCGATTTTCAGGCCAGCGCCCTCAAGCGCTTCGTTACCCAGGTAGAACCTAGCCGAGAAAGGGAACCGACATGTCCGCCGCCCTCGCCCCGCAAACCATCGAAGCCGTCGAACGGATAGAATTGCGCGAACTGGCCCGGCAGGTCGCGGATTTCGCCAGCCAGCCGGAACAGGCCGAGCGGCGCGAATTGTGGCGGAAGCATAATTCCCTGCAACCTACCCGGCCGCTGGTGCTGATCTTTCCCGAAGGCGCGTGGGAGGAGATTTTGCCCGACTCGGCCCTCCGCTGCCGGACGGCCACGGCCCGGGAGATCGAACGGGATTTGCGCCGCCGGCTCTACTATCGGGAACTGCTGCCGGACGACTCGGTCTGCGAGCGCGAATGGCGGGTGGGCAAGGTCATCCGCAACACCGGGTGGGGGTTGCAGGCCCAGCGGATCGCCAGCACCGCGGCTCGCGGGGCGTGGCATTTCGATCCCGTGCTCAAGACGCCGGCGGATTTGAAGAAGTTGAAAATGCCCGATATCGAGTATGACGAGGCGGCCACGCGCCTCCGGCTGGACTTCGCCACCGAGCTGTTCGGCGATCTGCTCGACGTGCGGCTGGTGGGCGTAGGCCACATCTCCTACCATCTCATGAACCAGTATACCCACTGGCGGGGATTGGAGGAGGCGATGGTCGACATGTACGACGAGCCAGAGTTGCTGCACGAAGCCATGGCCTTCCTGGAGGCCGGCCACCACCGCATTCTGGCCCAGTACCAGAAACAAAACCTTCTCTCCCTGAATAACGACGGGACCTATCAGAATTCCGGAGGCAACGGCTATACCGCCGAATTGCCTGCGCCGGGGTATAGCCCCGACCGGGTCCGGCCGGGCGACATGTGGGCGAGCGCCGAAGCCCAGGAGTTGGCCCAGGTCGGCCCGGCCCAGCATGCGGAGTTCGTCCTGCCGTATGAAAGCCGATTGCTCGAACCGTTCGGGCTGACCGGCTATGGCTGTTGCGAACCGTTGCATGATCGGATGGAGCTGGTCTTCTCCCTGCCGCGGATCCGGCGCATCTCGATCTCGCCGTTCTCCAACGTCGATATCTGTGCACCCAAGATGGGGAACAAATATATCTTCTCCTGGAAGCCGCAACCTTCGTACCTGGTTGGGGAATTCAATGAACCGTTGATCCGGAATTATATTCGCCATACGCTCGAGGTCTGCCGTGAGCACGGGTGCCATCTGGAATTGATTCTCAAAGATACTCATACTTGCGAAAGTCATCCGGAGCGCTTCCAGCGCTGGGCGATCATTGCCAAAGAAGAGATCGGCAGGGCAACTTGTGTATTTTAGGCGGAAAGAGAGTTTCATTTTGGTGGCGATAGTAGATATTAAAATTAAAATCGCTTCCCATTGGGTTATTAGTCTATAACTTATTTACGCCTTAGATGTTGTGGTTTTGGTGATGTAATTCTGACTGGGCTTTAGGATGTGCTAAATACACTACTTTGGCGGCGGTTTGGTTGAAAAATACACAAGTGCAGCCTAGACTCTATATAGCAATAGCGTGGATAATCCACTGCCCGCTGTATGGAAGATTATATGGGTTGCATTCTGGATAATGCCCAGCGACTCGATCAGATAGCCGCCGCGCAAGGCGGGTATTTTATCGCTTTCCAGGCCAAGCAGGCCGGATATGTAGGCAATCACCATCATTACCACTGCCAAACCGGCAATTGGGAACAGGTTGACCGGGGCCTCTACCGCTTGCCTGTGATTTCTCCCACGCCGGAATCCGCTCTCTGGCGTTGGCTGCTCTGGAGCGCCAATCGCCTGGGACAGATCCAGGCTGCGCTCAGCCATGAGACCGCCCTGGCTTGGCATGGCCTCATCCCCGCTTATCCCCAAAAAATTCAGCTGATTCTGCCCCCGGATTGGCGGCGACCCGCGCCGACAGAGAGTATACTAGTATATAAGCGCTCCCTGAGCGAAACCGACCTTGACCCCGCCGCCGCCGTGCGCGTCACCACCATCCGCCGTACTCTGACCGACTGCCGTGACGCCGGCTTGGCCGAACCGCTCCTGCGCCAGGCCGCGGAAAACGCGGTCGGCCTTGGTCGGCTGACCCGCGATGAAATTGACCAGTTGAAACTGTTTGGCCGGGCGGTTCCGGCCGGGGCGCCCGAAACCGACCCGGTCCGCCGGGCGGCGAGGTTCGGGCGAATCCGGCGGCGCGTGCCCGCGGCGCGGTCGGATTGGTCGGCGCAAACCGCCGTCGCCGAGGATTCGGGCCGGCTGAGCCAAGCGGCCGGAGGGCCGGGAACCGGGCGGGGCGGGATGACGCCCAGCCGCGATCCGCTGGTTCGCCGGCGGCCGGGCGAGGCGGCCTTTGCCCTGGTCGAGCTGCTGGTGGTGGTGGCGCTCGTCTCCGGCCTGGGCGGCGTGATTCTGCCGGCCACCCAGCGGGCCCTGCGCAACAGCCAGCAGGCGCTCTGCGCCGAGCATGAGAAACGGCTGGCCGCCGCCTTTCAAGTCTATGCCGACGATTACGCGGGCTACTTCCCCGCGCCGTTCGATTCGGTCCGCTATGGAGGAAATTACGAGGAGTACCCCGAGTGGTTCATCACCCTGGGGCCCTATGCCGACTGTCCGTGGGGGCGCGGCTACTATCCGGCCGGGCGAAAGACGGGCACGGCGTTCAACTGTCCGGCCGCGTCGGCCCGCACGCCGGGCATGGCGGTCTACCCGGACGGGACGGTCTGGGGGCTGGCCATGAACCGGCGGATTCCGCCGGGCGAGGCGCAGGCGGATTGGCAGCATGAGTTGAGCTGTTATCCGCAGCGCGGGCTGATCGCGGCGCCGGCCGAGAAGCTGCTCCTGGCCGATTCGCGCGGCGGCATCGGTTCGCTCAACGCTTATTGGGAGTTCACCCAGAAGAATCCGGGTGCCTATTACTGCCTGGATCATGTCCGCCACTCGGGCGGGGCCAACCTGCTCTACTGCGACGGGCACGTCGTCTGGCGGGCGCAGGCCGAAATTTTCCGTCAGGTCGAGGCGCAGACGCTGTTTTGAGCGATCCGGCCGGGTCGCTTCGGCCGGAGCTGGGAGCAAGGAGAACTGATCATGTGCGGGGAACGCCCAAAGACCGGCCGGCCGGAGCGCCGGACCTTCACCCTGGTGGAACTGCTGGTGGTGATCGCCATCATTTCCGTATTGGCGGCGCTGCTCCTGCCGGCGCTGGAGAAGGCGCTCGACTCGGCCCGCAAGACCACCTGTCTCAACAACCAGAAGCAGATCTTCCAGGCTTACGAGGAGTACGCCCTGCGTTACGACGGCTTCTGGGCGGGGGTGCGCGACGTTCCCGGCGGCGGCCTCTCCTGGAGCATGCAGCTCTACAATTTGCTGAACAACACCACCGGCCGGCCGGCGACGGCCACGCTGGGCAAAACCATCTTCCGCTGCCCGTCCTTTCCGGAGGGCAATTTCGGCGGCTACAGCGAGTGCGGTTACGGGGCCAACTTCTCCCTGGCCCAATACCTGGTCTTCAATGGCGCGCTTCCCAACTGGGAGACGGTGGCTGCCACGCCGGTCAAGGCCGAACGGGTCAACAAGCCCAGCCAGCGGCCGCTGGTGGCCGACGTCAGCGTGCCGCCGGCCTATCCGCTCTGGTTCTTCTATTCGGTCAACGCCACCACCATCGCCAACAAGGTCCACTGGACCAGACACCAGGACCAAGCCGACCTGCTCTTCTGCGACGGCCATTCGACGGGCTATTTCTCCGCCGTGTATTCGGCGCAATTCGACGCCTGGTAATCGTGCCGGGGCGGTTTCGGACCGTCCGATCGGCGCCCTTTGGCAAAGGACTCAACCATGATCTTCCGCTTGTCGTTCTGCCGGCTGGCCGCCCTCTTCGCCCTGGGGCTGACCGGAGCGGCTCCGCTGGCCGCCGGCGAGGCGGGCGCCGCCGGCGAGGCGGCCGCGCCCATCATCCTGCTCAAGCTCGACGACGTCACCGCCCGGGGCAACCAGCCGCAGAACGCCGTTTCCCCGCGTTGGCAGCGGGTGGCCGATTTTATCGAACAGAACGAACTCAAGGCCGGCTTCGGCATCATTTGCTTTTCGTTGGAAACCGACAATCCGGCCTATTTCCAGTGGATCAAGGAGCGGCAGGCGCGCGGAAAGATCGAGTTCTGGCTCCACGGCTACCGCGCCCGCACCAAGGAGGACAAGACCGGCGAGTACGAGCAGGGCACGTTCGAAGAGCAGCGCGCCGTCTTCGCCAAGTGCGAGGAGCTGGCCAAAGAAAAACTCGGCTTCGAGTTCAAGGCCTTCGGCCCCCACTGGAGCGGCACGACCGACGCGACCGACCAAGCGCTGGAGGCCACCCCGGAGGTCAAGCTCTGGCTTTACGGCCCCAAGCAGCCCAAATATTTCAAACGCGTTTCGGTCCCGCGGGTGATGGCCATCGAGAATCCGACCTTCGTGCCGGATGCGGCCAAGTTCGCGGCCAGCTACGAGAAACAGGGCGCGGCTCAGAAGGTGCTGGTCCTGCAGGGCCACCCCGACCAGTGGACCGACGAGCGTTGGGCGGGCTTTTTGAAGATCATCGACTTTCTCAAATCCAAGGGCTGCTCCTTCATGACCCCCACGGAATATCTGCAGAGCCTGGAAGGGGCGAAATGATGAAGCGCATTTGCAGCCGCCAGCCGCGCGCGGCTTTCACCTTAGTGGAACTGCTGGTGGTGATCGCCATCATCTCGATTCTGGCCGGCATGCTGCTCCCCGCGCTGCAGAACGCGATGGAGGCCAGCCGCACCGCCAATTGCGCTTCCAACCTGCGGCAGCTGGGGCTGGCCCAACACTCCTACGCCGACGATTTTTCGGATTTCTTCTCCGTGCCCTGGACCTTTTCGCCGCCCCTGGTCTGGCAGCAGCGCTTGAGCACCTATCTAGAGCTGCCGGCCTTGACGGTGAGCGTCAAGGCCCCGATCTGGTGGTGCCCGTCGGCCAAGATCCTGGGCGGCAACGCCCGCCACCAAGGCTTGAACGGCGAGATGAGCTCCACCCACTGGCGCTGGCAGCGGCGCAGCTGCCTCCAGCCCTCGCGGTTCTTCCTGGTGCTAGAACAGAATTACAACGGCGAGAGCGCCGGCGTCCATCCGGCCGTGTTCTCCAGCGATCAGGCCTGCGATTATCGAATCTCGCACGGCCAGAAGAATCAGGCCAATTACCTTTTTGTCGACAATCATGTCGGCGCTCTGACGGGCGACCATTCCCAGACCATGGGCAGCAGCGAATATTGGCGCTGGTGGTAAAAAGCCAAGCGGAGGGACAGGCCATGATTTCCACATTCTTCTTCTCGTCGACGCGGGCCGGACGTCCGCTCCGGAAGGGCTTCACCCTGGTCGAGCTGCTGGTGGTGATCGCGATCATTTCGATCCTGGCCGGCATGCTGCTACCGGCACTGCAGAACGCGATGGAAGCCAGCCGCACCGCCAGTTGCGCCTCCAGTCTACGCCAGCTGGGCCTGGCGCAGCACTCCTATGCCGACGATTTCGGCGATTTCTTCACCGTGCCCTGGACCCTGGACCCAAGCCGCCTTTGGCAACAGCGGCTGAGCGTCTATCTGGAGCTCAAACCGTTTACGGTCAATGCCAAAGACCCGATCTGGTGGTGCCCGGCCGCCAAGATCCTGGGCGGCAACGCCCGCCACCAGGGCCTGAACATCAACATCAACAACAGCCCCTGGAAGTGGCAGCGCCGCCAGGTGCCCCGCCCCTCGCGGATCTTTCTGCTGGCCGAACAGAACTATAACGGCGAGTCGGCCGGCTGGTCGGGCAACGTCGTTTTTGCCGGCGATCAGACCGGCGATTACCGGGTTTCGCACAGTCACGGCCAGCAGGCCAATTATCTGTTCGTCGACAATCATGTCGCCACGCTGGCCGGCGACTTGCGGCCGCTGGTAAATGGGAACGAACACTGGCGCTGGTGGTGAGGGCGGCCGCGCGGGTTAGGGCCGCCGCCGGCGGCCGGGAGGAAAAATCATGAAAAGGTCCATGCGCCGCCCGGAAGCGGCTTTCACGTTGGTGGAGTTGCTGGTGGTGATCGCCATCATCTCGGTGCTGGCGGCGCTGCTGCTGCCCGCATTGCAAAAAGCCCAGACCGCGGCCAAGGGCATCGCCTGCACCAACAATTTCAAGCAGTGCATGCTGCTGGTGCAGAATTACACCGGCGATTTCGGCGGCAAGCTGACGCTGATCGACACGACCGCTGCCGCCGGCTGGCTGCATTGGGGCGCGTTCCATTATCGGGGCGGCTACATGGACGCAGGCAATGCCCAGGTGTTTCAATGCCCGGAATCGAGCTACAAGATCACCAGCGATCTGCTCGCCTTCTCCCGCAATTATACCTACTCGAACAACTTTGCCGGCCGCACCCGGAATACGACCACGCCGGCCGTCTACCGTTGGGGGCCGACCACCGAAGACCGGGCTATGGATTTCGACAAGCTCAAGGAACCGGCCGAATATGTCTTCATCCTTGACGGCAAGCGCAGCGGCGCACGGGCCAACATCATCAAATTCTACGGCGCCAGCATGTCGGGAGCGCGCAACTGGTCGGCCACGCCCTGGACCATCCACGCCAAGAACTCGCGGGTGAACACGGCCTTTGCCGATGGTCACGTCGCCTCCGAGGCCAATGAGCGGCTCAGCCTGCTCACCTATCCCGATTTGGAATTCGTCTACGATCCGCTGGCCAGCTGGTAAGTTTTTCCGGCGGCCGAAGGAGTTGACCGAGGGGGAGACCTCCCCCGGAGGGGGTTGACATCATTTTTCCGGCCGACCGGCCGTAGTGATTCGAGAATACCGCGGCGCCCGCCGCTACCCGTACGCAAGGAGAAGACTATGTCCCACCCCGTCACCGTTCGCCTCCGTTGCCGCCTGCGCCTGGCCGGATTCTGCCTGGCCGCGGCCGGCCTATTCGGCCTGGCGCGAGCCGAAGACGCACCGTTACCGGTTCCGGTCAAAACCGATTTTGCCCAAGGCCAGTTGCCCCAGGGTTGGCGTTTGAACGGTTCGGCCAAGGTGGTCGAGGAGAACGGCAACTTCTTCCTGCGGGCCAACACGAAAAATGCCGGCGCCAGTTTCCGCGTACCGCTGCAGGCGGACTGGTTCAAACTCAAGCTCTCCCTACGCCTGCGAACTCAGGATGTGGTGCTCGGCGAGGAGAGCTGGCAGAACGCCCGCCTGGCGATGAGCTTTCATAACGCCAAGGGCGACCGGGTCGGCCCCTGGCCCAATGTGGTGAACGCCACGGGCACGACCGCCTGGGAGACTTATACCCGCGAATACCTGATCCCGAACGGAGCGGCCGAACTGCGCTGCGACGCCACGCTCTTCGGGCCTAGCGGGCAGGCCGATTTCGACGATCTGGAAATCAGCGTCGTCAAAGTGCGGTCACAAGTCGCGGCCGACGCGGCCTGCCCGGTGGCGATGGATCAGGTCTGGGATCTGGGTGACGCCTGGAAACAGGAGAATCCGGCCCGGGGCAAGATCTGTCTGAACGGACTCTGGCAGTTCCGGCCGATCCAGAACGAACCGGCCGACCAGCCGCCGGCCGGGCAGTGGGGCTGGTTCAAGGTGCCGGGCATCTGGCCGATCGCCGGCGGAGAGTGGTCTTCCGAGCGCTGCGCTCAGGTGCCGCTAATCAACGAACTTTTGCAGACCACCCTGGACCTCAACACCGTCGATCAAGCGTGGTACCGGCGGGAGGTGCAGATTCCCACCGCCTGGGCCGGCCGGAAGATCAAACTTGACTTCACTCTGGTCCAGACTCAGGCGGCCGTGCGCCTGGACGGTCAGGCGGCCGGCGAGGTCTGGTTCCCCGGCGGCGAGGTGGACCTGACGGCCCTGGCCAAACCGGGCCAGAAGCAGAAGCTGGAGATCCTGGTCACCGCCCGGCCGCTGGAGGCCGAGCACAACGTTTTCATGGCGCCGGACCGGGCCTTCAAGAGCAAGGCCGAAGTCAAGCTGCGCGGCCTGACGAGCGACGTCTACCTTATCTCCGCGCCCGCGGCCCTGGCCCTGGAAGACCTGGCCATCACCACTTCCACCCGCAAGCAGGAGATCACGTTCGACGTGGCTCTGGCCGGGCAGACGAATGGGACTTATAAGCTGAAGGCCGTGGTCAAGCAGGGCGAGGCAGCGGCCAAGGAGTTCGAATCCTCCGCTTTGACCGTTGCCTCCGGCCGCCTGAGCTTCACCGCCGCCTGGCCGGACGCCCAGACCTGGGACCTCGACACCCCGCAGAACCTCTACACGGCCGAGGTGGTCCTGTTGGACGCCGCCGGGAAGGAGCTCGATCGGACCCTACCCGAAAAGTTCGGTTTCCGCGAATTCTGGGCCGAAGGGCGCGATTTCTATCTCAACGGCAAGAAGATTCACCTGCGGGCCCTGTTCGCCCAGAATTCCAAGCATACCGCCGAGGGGGCGTGCCTCGAGTCTTGCGCCGCCACCTGCCGCAACATCAAGAACGCGGGCTTCAACTTCTTGATCTGGGGCAATTACGATTTCGCCGCCGGCGAGGTGGGCTACATGGATGCCTTCCTCCAGGCCAGTGACGAGGCCGGGGTGCTGGCGGCCTTCTCGCTGCCGCACGTCAAGGATTTCGGCTGGAAGCTCGACGAGCCGGAGATGCGGCAGCGGTTCAGCCAGTTCTGCGCCTACCTGATCCGCCGCATGCGCCATCACCCCAGCGTGACCTTCTACGCCATGAACCACAACGCCACCGGCTACTACGGCGACCAGAACCCGCTCAAGATCGACGGCCGCTACTCGCCCGATCAGGGCGGCAAAGAGCTCAGCTACAAGGGCGGCTCGCGCAACCGCAACCGCCAGCAGGCGCTGACCTCCGAAGAGCTGGTCCGGGCCCTCGACCCCACCCGCGTCATCTATCATCACCAGTCGGGCAACCTGGGCCAGCTCCACACGGTCAACATCTACCTCAACTGGGCGCCCGCCCAGGAGCGCGACGACTGGCTGGAGCACTGGAGCACC
>CAYMGG010000104.1:0-5782 GCA_964389915.1 uncultured Planctomycetaceae bacterium | reverse complement strand
CTTCTTCGTGGAATGGGGCCTGCCGCACATCTCCTCGTTCTCCAGCTACCGAGGCCCCCTCTTCATCTGGCGCAACGACGCCTTCCAGTCGCTCTGGGACTCGGAGTTCTCCGCCCCCTTCCTGGGCGAAGGGGTGTATGAGATGACCTCGATCAAGCAGAGGGCCCTGGCCGACGAGGAGAAGCTCTGGGCCGCGGGCAAGCCCTTCCGCTGGAGCACGCTCTGCCGTTCGGGCTGGGGCGGCAGCGAACCGACCTACGAAGCCGTTCAGGCCTATCTGGCCGGCAGCAACTGGCGGGCGCACCGCACCTGGGGCATCTCGGCTATGCTCCCCTGGGACCAGGAGGCCATCTGGCGGCTGAAGGAGAAGAAGGAGCGCGAACCCAATCCCCAGGCGCTGACGGATCTCAAGCGCCCCGGCATCGTGCCGGACTTCCTCTCCCCCGGTTCGCAGGTCTATCACCGCTTTGCGGAAAATATGGAGCCGACCGTGCTGGGGCGCACCTTGCTGCGCTGGAACCAGCCGGTCGTCGCCTTCGTGGGTGGCGGCGAGATCTTCACCGAAAAAGGGCATAATTTCCTGCCCGGCCAGACGGTCAAGAAGCAGGTGGTCGTGCTCAACGACACCCGGCACGACCTGACCGGCAAGTACCGTTGGGAATGTCCGGCCTTGAAGGCGGGCGGCACGGGCGAGGTCGCCCTTGCGCCGGGCGGTCGCTTGCAAGCGCCCTTCGAGTTCGTGGTGCCCGCCGACGCCGCTTCCGGCCGGGTCGAGCTCAAGTTGACGGTGGAGTTCGCCGGCGGTCAGGCGGAAACCGACGGCTTCGCTCTCGACGTGCTGCCGGCCGCCCCGGCCGCTGCGGCCGCCGGCCGGGTGGCCCTCTTCGATCCGTCCGGCGCCACCGGCAAATTGCTGGGCGAATTGGGAGTGGCGGCCGAGCCGGTCACGGCCGAGTCCGACCTGAACGGTTTCGCCCTGCTCATCCTTGGCCGCGAAGCCGTGACCATGAACAATCCCCTGCCGGCCTTGAAGCGCCTGCCGGAAGGGCTGAACATCCTCTGCTTCGAGCAGTCGGCCGAAGTGCTGGAGAAACGCTTCGGTTTTCGGATCAATATCCACGGTCTGCGCGAGTTGTTTATCCGCAGCGCGGGCCACCCGGCCCTGGCCGGCCTGACGCCGGAAAACCTGTTCAACTGGCGCGGTGAGGCCACGCTGGTGCCGCCTTATCTGCCCGATCTGGCCGAGGTGGAACTGAGCGATCCGAAGTGGACCTGGTGCGGTTTCCAGAACACCCGGGTCTGGCGTTGCCGCAACCGCGGTTCGCTGGCCTCGGTGCTGATCGAGAAGCCGGCGCGCGGCGACTGGCGCCCCATTCTGGACGGCGGTTTCGACCTCCAATACTCGCCGCTTTTGGAATATCGCGAAGGGCAGGGGCGGATGATCTTCTGCCAGCTCGACGTCACCGGGCGCAGCGAGAACGATCCGGCCGGAACGCGGATCGTGGCCAACCTGCTGGCCGAACTGACCCAGCCGAGCGCGGCCGAGTATCGGACCGTGGTCTACCATGGCGGCGACCAGGGGCGGGAGCTGCTCAGCAAGCTGGGCGTGCCGGTGGCGGAAACCGCGCCGGCCGCGAATGCGCTCTATGTGCTCGGTCCCGGCAACCAGCCGCCGGCCGGATTGGCCGGCGCGGTGGAACAGGGGGCGCGCGTTCTGGCCCTGGGGCTGAACGCCGCGGAGCTGACGGCCCTCTGCCCGGATCTGGTCGGCCAACTCAAGCCCGAAGAGAAAGCGGCGATCTCCACCTTGCTGCCGGCGACGGGCGAACCGCTGCTGAACGGCCTCTCCTCGGCCGAGCTGCACTGGCGCACCCGGCCGCAACTGACCGTGCTGACCGGCGAACTGGGCGCGGGCAACGAAGCGCTGCGCGTCATCCCGCGTGGGGCCGGGGCGATCGTCCTCTGCCAGGCCGCGCCCTGGCACTTCGACCAGGTGCAGAAGCCGTATTTGCGCACCACTTGGCGGCGCAATGTCGGCCTGATCTCGCGGCTGCTGCACAATCTGGGCGCGCCGGCGACCGCGCCGGTGACGGGCTTGCTCGCTCAAGTCGGCCGGCAGGACAACTCGCCGCTGCCCGCGCAGTGGCGGGCCAAACTGGACCGCGAGCAGCAGGGCAAGCAGGAGAACTGGCAGGCGCCGGCGCTGGCCGACGGCGACTGGGAACCGATCCAGGTACCCGGCTCGTTCGACACCCAACTCAAGGGCGTGACGGCCGAGTACAACGGGTGGTGCTGGTATCGGCTGAAGTTTAGTCTGCCCGAAGGCCTGCCGGCCGAGGGCCTGGAGTTGGAGTTGGGCGGGATCGACGACGAGTCCTGGGTCTGGTTGAACGGCGAGTTTTTGGGCGAGGTGACCAAGGAGACCAATCCCAAGGACTACTATTGCTTCCCGCGCAAATACAGTCTGAAAACCGGGCTGCTCAAGAAGCCGGGCGAGAACGTCCTGGCCGTGCTGGTCAACGACACCTATATGACCGGCGGCATCATGGGCACCCCCCGACTGCGGACCGCGCACGGCCAATGGCAGGATAGCTACTATCTGCAAGACCCCATCGCCGACGACGATCCGTACCGCTATTACCGCTGGTAATCAACTGCCCGGGGGAGAACGCGAGTTCTCCCCCGGAAACTTTGAAGGCCGGCCAAACCTATTCAAGAACTGAATCTCCGGGGGAACTTTTTTGCAAAAAAATTCCCCCGGCCCCCTTCAAAAACTCTCGCCCAGCTTCGCCGTTTCAAGCGTTCAGATGGCCAGGCTCTACGCCCGGCCCATTCGTGCGATTCAGTCATATGTCTCTGCCGGGCAAGCGAAGCGTTTAATCCCAGTTCCAGTTATTGAAGGCCGAGTACGGCTGAGTTGCGCTTACCTTGAATTCGTCCATCTGAACGTTCAGGTGGGCGAAGCCAGGTGAGAATTTTTTGGCGAGGTTCGGGGCACCTTTTATGCAAAAAAGGTGCCCCGAAATCGGCCTTTATTAGGAATCGGTCTGCCGCGCGCGCGGCACTTACGGGTGAAAAGTTTTCCGGAACCATTTTTTTCGCCCACCCGCAGTTTCGATCAGGCAGTGGCTGACTCTACCGGCACCGGGGAGTTGATTGACGAGCATTCCTCCCAGACGTCGATAAGCCGGTGGTAGTTGCGCAGCATGGTGTCGGTCAGGGCGGCGATCGGCCCGGCCGAATCCTGAAGCACCATCCGGGCCGTTCCGCCCGCGAAGGCGGCGCGGGTGGCGGTTTCGACCTCGTCGGCCGAACCGTACTCCAGGATCCGCGCTTCGACGTTGCCGCCTAGGGTCAGGCGGCCATCGGCCCTGGCCTTGGCTTCGGCGAAGGTGATGTCCCCGTCCGGCGGCGGCTCGACCGGCTCGAAATAGTCCGCGCCCCGGGCGATGACCCCGTCCAGCGTGGACCGGATCTTGCCGTGGCAGTGCACGTGCGCCAGCGCCCCCCCGGCGTGGATGCGCTCGATGATCGGCGTTTCGAAATTCTGGACCAGCTCCTCATATACTTGCGGTGAAGCCATCGGCGGGGTCACCCACTCGCAGCCGCCCATCCAGATCATTTCGATCCGCTTAGGCGCCAGCAGGACGTCCAGGACGTCCAGCGTCCGCTGCTGGCAGATGGCGGACAACTCCTTGAGCAGGTCCAGCTCGGTCAGGCAGAGCTCCAAGAACAGTTCGTAGGACATCATCCCCGCCACGCAGACGAAAGGCGAAGAAACCGCGGCGTGGCGAATGCCCCGGCGGGCGAAATTGTCCGACCATTCGGTCGGCTCCGGTTCGACCAGTCCCGTCGGCAGTTCCCAGGGCACGGAGCGGATTTTTTCGATATCCTCCAGCGATTCGACCGGATACTTGAGCTGCCAGGTGGTGTGCGAAACCTGGTTCCGGCCGGTCCGGCAGACTAGTGCGCCCCGGGGGGTGTCGATTTCGTGGGTTTCGATCAGGTTGTCTCCTTCGCGCTCCGTCTGGACCAGCCGGATGCGCTGCGGTGGCGTGACCAGATAGCGGTTCAGCTGCGAGGGCGTGCTCTGCTGGTAATGGGTCTGGTCGAAGATCCTTTCGCCCAGTTCCCGCCGGCGGGGATCGGGTTCCCGCCGTAGGGCCTCACGGGTCGGGTAGTGCAGACCTAATAGATGCAGGGGTACGCGGTCCACCGGTTCGCCGCGCATACACGCGAGCCAACGCTCTCTCGGGTTCATCGTCTTCTCCTTAAACGGGTCAAGCCGTACTGGATCTAGCCTACCCTCTGGGTCGGAGAACTGGAATTGACGGCGGCTTCTCTGGCATGTAATATCGGGCCATTATGGAAAAAATATTTCTCACCCTCAGCCGGCGACGAGAGGTCGCGGAAGCCAATCTGGTTCACCGTGCTGTCGATAATTGGCCGATATTCGGCACCTTCAGACCGCAGACGCATTTTCTCTATTACCAGTTGGCCGGAAACCGAGTCATGGAAGACCGGGAAGGAAGCTTTGCCATCCGTCCGGGCGACATCATCCTGTTTCAGCCCGGCCACAGTTACGGATCCCCCCGGCCGCCCGGGCCGTATCGGGCGATGAACATCCTCTTCCCCCCGCTCCCGGGCGACGAATGCCGCTTGGGTCTGCCGACCAAAGCGGAATATTCCGCGCCGGGCGAGGACCGGATTCTGATCCGCTCGCGGATCATCACGGAAAACGATCCGGCCCTGCGGGAAAAATTCTCGGCCGTCGTCCAGTTGCACCACTCGCCCCGGCCGCTGCGTCGGCGGCGGGCCATAGCGCTATTGGAAGATCTATTGCTGGAGCTGGCGCTGCGGTCGGATCCCCAGGTCGGGCGGGGCGGGCAACCGGCGGAATATGCGATCGGCTTTTTGGATCGAAATCTGAATCGTCAGGTCGGGCTCGATGAGTTGGCCGACCTGACCGACCTGAGCCGTCGGACCCTGACGCGCCTCTTCCGCCAGGCGACCGGACTCTCGATCCGGCAATACCACCTGGCCAAACGCCTAGACCTGGCCGGTTCGATCCTGCTCACTCATCCTGACATCACTCTCGCCGAAGTGGCCGAGACGCTGGGTTTTCACGACGCCTTCCACCTAAGCCGGGCTTTTCGCCAGCATACCGGCATCTCTCCCGACGCCTATCGGCGGGGCAAGCGAATGTCGATCGCACCGCAGGAGTAAATGGTGCTGAGCGCCGGAGGCAGGGGGGGGACACTAGGCCGCTAAAAAAGACCGCTGCGGCGTTGGTGCCGGGAGCGGCGCGCGAGGTGGCGCTAGAATCCCGGCAGTTTCGGAATTTTTGGCGCGTTAGCTCCGCGGCGAGGCCGGATCAAGCCCCGCGCCGGGGTTTTTCCGCGACCTGCTCTGGCCGAGGTCCAGGTGCTGCGCAAAGCCTAGCTAAACCTAACAGGCTGCGGTTAGGGCTGGGCCGGGCAAATATTTTCCGGCTGGGCGGATTTTGCTTTGCAAACCTGGCTTAAACCGCTAAGATCCTCTGCCTGAACCAAAACCAGATTATGGCTTGCGAACGCAGCTCGCCCCGGTAGCACAATGGATAGTGCGGCAGCCTCCGGAGCTGTAGATAGGGGTTCGATTCCCTTCCGGGGTACCATCCTTTAAGCCCTGCAAATCTTGGATTTGCAGGGCTTTTTTCTGCCCAAGAGGGGAAAGTTTTGCGGCGACGGCTAGTATCCCGTCAGCCCTAAAAGGGTGAATAAAGATAAGTATCTGGTCGATA
>CAYMGG010000103.1:0-17009 GCA_964389915.1 uncultured Planctomycetaceae bacterium | reverse complement strand
GTGCCCCCCCTCCTTGAGATAAATTGGCCGCCGTTTCAGCGCTTGAGCCCGGGCAGGTCCGAGTCGACCGCCACGCTGCCCGGCCCCGGCTCCACCGCGGCGGTGAAGTCTTCGGCCAGCGCCAGGCTGCCGCCGGTCTTTAGCCCGACCCGCTTGCCGGGAATGTCGTTGGCCAGCAGGACCATCCGCCCCGGCCGGGTGAAGGCGCAGCCGACCAGGTTCAGCCGGGTCGGGCCGTAATCGGTCATCGCCTCGTTGCCGTGGAAACGGATCGGGCTGTCGGCGAAGACGCAATTGGTGATCGAAACCAGATCCACGGGCGTGCCGACAGCCAGAAAATCCCGCGGCTGGTCGTGCAGGACTCGGACGTTGTCGAAGGTCAACTTCTCCTGCCGGGGGACCGGCGCGCCGGGATAATAGGAGCGACTGTACTTGCCCACGTCGAAATGGATCGAGAAGGTCACGCGCGGCTTGGCGCAGAAGATGTCGCGGAAGGTGACGTTGCGCACCCCGGCGGTGTAGGTGACATCGGTCTGCACCACCACCCAGTTGATCCCGTCGAGGGTAACGCGGCCGCGCGCGTGGGTGGGACGGGTGAGCGAACGGTAGACCTGGCCGTCGGCATCGGCCTGGACCCGGTAAAGCCGGCCGCCCGAGACCACGGTGTCGGACTTCTGGACCTCCATCCCCTCGCGCCAGTCGATCCAGCCGCCGGCCAGGATGCGGCAGAAGAAGCCGACCGTGTTCTCGGCGTTGAGGTCGTGGCAGTTCTCCACCACCCCATCCTCGATCCAGCCCAACTCGGGGTTGCCCGTGTCGTAGTCGTGGGCATTTAGCGCCACGGCGTCGTCGAAGGTCTGAAAGACCCCGTTGGCGATGCGGAAGCGCCGGCCCCGCCCTAAGTGCACGCCGTCCTTGGCGCCCTTGATGATCACGTCGTCGACCTGTAGATCCTCGAAGGTGCAGACGTGAATGCCGTACTGGGCCGGCCCCAGATCCGGGCAGCGGAAGCGCTCGATGCGCAGATCCTTGACGTAGAAGAAAGCGATCTGTCCGCGCAGGCCGAAGACCTCGAATTTGCAGATATCCACCCCGTTGACGCTCAGATTGAGGCCGGAGATCAGGATCTGTTCGTCGTAGGTCTTGGTCAGCGCGCCCTTGTTCAGAAAGGCGTGGGTGAAGGGGCCGGCTTCGGGAGTTTTCTGCACCACCACCCCGGCGCCGAAGATAAGCGCGGTCCGGCTGCCCACATATACCGTGGCCGCCAGGCGATAGGTGCCCGGCCGGCTGACGACGACCGTTCCGCCGCCGTCGACCGCCGCTTGCAGAGCCCGGGCGTTCTCCAGCCCGGTGGCTTCCGGCGCAAAGCCGAATTCCGCCGCATCGACAAAACCCCGGCCGGCACGGCCCGCCAGGCCGGCCGCATCATTACGCGCACACATAATCGTTCTCGCAACCTGGTTGTCAGTTCGCCCTGATTCTGCCGGACAAAATAGAACACGGCTTCGTCGCTGTCAAGCCTGGTCCAAACTTCGAACCGAAACCTAAAAAAAGCCCCGGGGCGAACCCCGGGGCGCAGTGGGCGAAAAACGCGCGGAACTCAGCCGCCGGCGGACTGGAGCAGCGGCTCGGCCGCGACCGCTTTACCGGCCGGGCAGAAGCGCAAGCAGGACTCCAGAATGCAGGGCCGGCGCTTCATGATCGGGTCGCGCCCGGGCAGGGCCGCGGCGATGGTGTCGATCGTGATCTCGCCGGCCGGGGTGGGGACGTCGGTCTTGTTGCCGATCAGGGCCGGCCCCTCCTCCTTGCAGAGCGCATACTTCTTGGACCAGTCGCAGCGGTGGCGCTTGATCTTCGGATACTCGATCTTGGCCGCGCCGACGCGGACCTTGAACGTGCCCTTCTCGAAAGCGCTCATCGGACACTTGCTCTCGCAAGCGCCGCAGTCCGTGCACAGGTGCTGGTTCACGACCGGCTGGTCGGCGGGCAACTCAGCGTCGGTCACCAGCACGATGCGCCGCTGGTTCGGACCATGCTCGGGGGTAAGGAGCGCCCCGCTCTGGCCGATCTCGCCCAAACCGGCGGCGACCGCCTCCAAGGCGTTACAGCGCGCGTCGGGCAAAAGCCCGCGGTGGCCGTCGACCTGCGACCCCAGGCCGGTCAGGTTCTCGCTGGCGTAAACCCGGTAGCCGCGCTCGCTCAGATGCTTGGCCAACTGACTGGCGGCGATGCGCAACTCGAAGCAGGTCTGGTACTGGTGGAAGCCGTAGGTACCAACCTGCTGGCTGTCGGACAGGCCGGCGTTCTCCAGCACCTCCCGGGGCAGGTGCATGCCCAGCACGATTACCGACTTGGCGGAAGGCAGCAGGTCCTTAGGATGGCGCAGGTGCGTCACCCGGCGTTCGACCTTCGGCACATAGGGGCCATGGTAATCCTGATTGGAGTCATAGACCCACTCGCCCAGCTCCTGCTCGTTGATATTGGCCTTGAGGTCGGCCAGCAGATTGTCGAACGCGGCCGGATCGGCCACGCCGAACAGACTGACCAAGTTCTGCCCGGCCAGGCGTTCCAGTTCGGAACGCAGCTGTTTGGGCGTACGGACGCGGGGCGTGCTGACCTCGGCCTTCCCTTCAACGCGGGACGTGGCGTCCAAGGGTGCGTCGGTGACCACCGCGCCGACGAAGACGTCCTGACCGAACTCGGGGGTCTTGAGCCGACCGACGGTGTCGAGTTGAGCGATGCGATGGGCGCTCTCCGAGCGCTTCTCATACTCATTCAGTTCCTTTTTCTGGGCCACGACTTCGCCCAGGCCGGCCATGGCCGCGAAAGCGTCGGCGTCGCCCCCCTTGGGGTCGTGCGTGCCGGTGTAGGAAGAGGCATGATAGCCATAGTCCTCGACTTGGCGGGCCACGCGCAGGAGCAGGTGGTGCATCAGCCGGTCAAAGCCGTAGTGATAGGGCGCGCGCACGTCGTCGCCGTACTTCTGCGGATTGGCCATGACCTCGCGGACCTCGGGCGGCATCCGGAAGGCGAAGGCCAGGACCGTGCGCCCGCCCGGCGCGTCCTTGAGGGCCAGTTGCCCGGCCGGACTGTCGGCCGCGAGCGGACCGACCGCCGCCAGATCCGCGCCGCAACGCACGGCCAGGGCGATCAGGTCGTCGCGCATCTTGCGCAGGGTCGGCATGCTCTCGGGATAACGGCGATTGATGCGGTTCTGGGCGATCAGCTTGTCGGGCCGGCCGAAGCTGGGCTGCTTGGTGCGCAGGTGCGGCGGCACGCAGACCTTTTGGCAGACGCCGCGCTCATGGCCGCGCCGGCCGTTCTCGGCCGTCTCCTGAAGGATCTCTTTCTCGCCCACATGATCCATCTTCTTCAGGTTCTCGGAGTTGAGATCCAAATTGAAGTGCTCGGCCCAGGCGCAGCGCCACATGTTCTTGTTGGCGTACTTGTAGGTCTTGCCGCCAATCTCGACGGTGTGGGGCTGAGCTTTAAGCTCCTTGCGCATCGCGGCGGTCGGGCAGTGCTTGACGCACTCCATGCACATGTCGCACAGCTTGGGGCCGGAGTACATGGGCGTGGGGGTCAGTTCCGCGTCGGTGACAATGGAGATGTAGCGCACGCGGCTGCCGAATTCGGGGGTGATGGCCAATCCCGACCAGCCGATCTCGGCCAGGCCGGCGGCGGTGGCGGCATGGATGTGCGACAGGTCGGGCGCGAAGAGGCTGGGCACGCCCGGGAATTCGCGGTAACGCCAGATATTGGACGAGGCCACGCCGATGGCCCGATGACCGCGATCACTTAAAAAACGGGCCACTCGGAAGGCGATCCGATCCAGCAGGCTGTTCTGGTCCATCCAGCCGCCGGGGCTGCGGTCCTGGGGCTCGGGCTCGCCGCCCATCTCGGTCCAGGTGTCCGTAATATGAATGCCGCCCACGACGACGGTCTTGCAGCCGGGCAGGATGGCCTGAGGGCTTAGCAGGAAGGGGGCGTTCTTCCACCGGTCCACCGGCGCAAAGCCCACCAGATCCATGCCGTGACTCAAAACCTCCGCCTTAACCAGTTCCGTCAGATTCCGATCGACCATGATCCACTCCTCAAAAATTTGTTGCCCACGGGAAGAGAAAATTTTCCGCTCAAACTTCCGTCGCCAGCACTTCGGCGCAATGTTTCATCTCTTTCAACAACTCCTGCTCGCGCACCGCGTCGCCCCGAAAGAGCGGCAGATGCATGCCCAGGGCGGCCAGCAACCGCCCCTCGCCGTCCAGAACCGGCACGGCCAAAGCCAGGATCTCGCCCCGGGTCACGGCCCGGGCGTGGCCGGCGGCATGAATCTCGGCCAGGACCGCATCCAGCCGGCCGGCCGCCTCGGGCCAGAACTCGTCAGGCGCGCCCCAAGCCTCGGCCTGCGCCTTCCGTTCGGCCGGAGAGCAGAAGGAAACCAGCACCCGACCGGTCACGATTTCGTAAATCGACCGCCAGGCATCGCCCTGTTCGCGAGCCACGATCAACCCCCCGCCCTGGGCGCGCATCAACACCTGCCGGCGCGCGCCAATCAAGGTGGTCAGAACCGTCGATTCGCCGGTACGATCGGAAAGCGCCCGCAGATGCCGTTCGGCGGCAGCGATCAGCCGCTTGGCCAAGGTGCCGCGATATATCTGCTCGCACTTGGGCCCCGGGCAATACAGCCGCCCCTCGGCCCGGGCCAGATAGCCGCATTCTTCCATAGTTTTCAAAATATTGCGAGCCGTGGTGGCCTGGATGCCGACCGCGGCGGCGATCTCGCTCAAGCCCACTCCCGGCTCGCGCAATGACTTCTCCAGCACGAAATCCAGCGCGGACAAGGCTTTGGCTACGGATTTAACGGCCGTGGTGTCTGTTGTCATGACTGCTCTCGCCTTTCTTGATAATTCATCATTAATGAACTGTATTCATTATACTTGAATTTATTGCTTTGTCAAGCCCCTCCCCAAAAAAGAGGCAAACTTTTCGCACTGTCAACCGCGCCCGCTTCGTGGGCCATTTTTCATAAAAAAGGGCCCCGAAACGCTCCCAAAACTCATGCCCAGCTTCTATGTTTGAAGTGTTCAGAACAGATGTGAAAAGTCCGAAGCGGCGTTTACGGCAAAGCGCGGCGCGCGAGGCAGGTGGAATTCGCGAACCACCGGGTTAGCGCGAATCAACCTTAGCGCAAATCCCCAGCAAATAATGAAAACCCTTGCCCCGGGGCGCGGACTCTCTAGCCCGTAACGGATATGGCCCGCCTTTCGGTCCTGCCTGGGGGCCAGCCCACGCGGATTTAGAATCCGCGTCACAGTGGGCGATTTTTTTTAGAAGCGGGGCCGAAACAGCCAAGAAAGGCGAAAGCGCAAAGAATTTTTTGCTGGGGCCGGGGGAGCTTTTTTTATGGAAAGGCTCCCCCGGAAAGCGGTCAAGCCGCCGTCTCGGGCGGAGGCGGACCGGCCCGATCGATCAATCGCCGGTAATAGGCCAGCAGGATGCAGGTTAGCGGAATGGCCACCAACAGGCCGAAGAAGCCCAGGAGTTTGCCCCAGATCGAGAGGGAGAGCAGGATCGCCGCCGGACTCAGGCCCATCGCCTGCCCCATGATGCGCGGCACGAGCACTCCGTCCTGAAGCAGTTGGACGCAGACGAAGACCAGGACCGTCAACCCCAGCATCAGCCAGAGGCTCGCCCCAGTTTCCAAGGCGTGCAGCACGGCCAACCCCAAAGCCAGCGGCACGCTGACCAACTGCAAATACGGCACCATGTTGAGCAGACCGATGAACAGGCCTAATAGGATGCCCAACGGCAGGCCGATCAGCCAGAATCCCACCGCGTGGAGCAGGCCGACCAAAGCGGCCACCAGCGCCTGGGCCCGGAAATAGCGGTTCATGCCCGCGTCCACGTCGCGCAGGAACGAGAAGAGCGGTTCGCGCCAGACCGGCGGAATCAGCTGGGGCCAATGGTCGCTCACCTTGCGATAATCGAGCAGCAGGAAGACCAGGTACAGCCCGACCGTGAACAGCCCGAGCAACCCCAAGAGCAGGTTGAAGGTGCCGGCGATCAACCCCCACGCCCCGGGCAGGACCTTGCGCAGCGCGGCCTCGGCGGTCTTGACAATGCTGTCCTGGCGGAAAAAGTTGCGCACGTCCTCGCGCGCAGCGTAGCTCTTGAGCGTGGCCCACCAGTCGGGCGGCAATTTTTCGGCCGCGCGCTTGGCCACCTCGGAGTTTTCCACCAATTCCTTGAGCAACCGGCCCATGTGCCCGATCTCGCCCAGTACCAACGGCGTAATCAGCGCCACCGCCAGAACCAGGGCCGCCGCCGCTCCGGCCAGGGTCAGCCCCACGGCCAAAGGCTGGCTCTTCACCCGGCGGTTCACCCGCTCGACCAGCGGATTGAGCAGGTAGGCCAGCAGCAGGGCCACCGCAAACGGGGTCAGCACGTCGCTCAGATAACCCAGCAGGACCACCCCCCCGGCAATAGTCAAACCGGTGACGATTAGCCGGAAGACGCGATCAAAGGTATAGGGACGCTCGTCCAGAAACATGATTTTAGCCCTCAATCCGAGCGAGGAGCGACGTAACACATTGGTTGGCAAAAGTATAATCCGAACCAAGCGGTCGGAAAAGACAAAAGCGGGCCGTTTGCCCCCCGCTAAGGAAATCCGGCCGATTTTCGCCCGTTACAAGTTGAAAAAATCGGCTGCCGGGATATAACTTTTGATGACATATGCCGTTGAGGCGAACCAAATCTCCTGGGAGAGTCGGATCTATACATTTGTAAAAGGGAGTCATCACCATGTTGGCACTGTCCGCGCGCAAATTGGGTTTCGGCATCTGGTTCATGTCCCTGCTGGCTTGGGCCGTTGTCGCCTCGGCCGCGGATGACGCCTACGAGGATAACGACACTTTCAGCACGGCCAAGGCCATCACCGCCGGCACCTACAGCCTGGTGGCCCTGGACGAGGATTATTTCAAGATCACCACCGTCAATCCCGGCAACATTTACATCAAGCTCCAGTATCCGACCGGCTCGGGGGTGACGCCGCTACATATGATCCTCAAGAACTCCTCCGATCAGGACCTGGTCGCCAACTGGACCCAGGACGGCACTGAAACGATCCTGTATCACATCTTCCCCCAGCCGGCGACCTATTACATCCGAGTGCTGCGGGCCGCCACCGAACTGACCAACACCTATACCCTGACCGTCGCCTTCACCTATGACGCCGGCAGCGGCGACGACTCGAACGACTCCGGCTCGGGCAACGACTCGATCGACATGGCCGTGAGCCTCCCGGCCATGATCAACACCGTCAGCAACCAGAAGGCCTACGATGACGACTGGTTCAAAGTCACCCTCATCCCCGGCACCTTCACCGTCAACCTCAACTTCACCACCGCCGACGGCGACATCGAGATGGAGCTGTACAATTCCAGCTACGTCCGGGTGGCCGAATCGATCGCCGCCACCACCGCCCAGACCAGTTTCGGCCGCCAGATGACCTGGGAGGTGAACGAAGCCTTGAGCGGCACCTACTACATCGCCGTCTTCGCCCAGAGCGGCCAGAGTTACAGCCTGACCACCGACCATCCCACCGTCTGGGCCACCACCCTGGCCTACGGCCCGATCCGCACCGCTTCGGTGGCCCTCTACGACATCGACGGCGACGGCCAGGACGAAATCTTCGTCGGCACCAGCAAGGGGTTGGACAGCTCGTTCAACGAGATCAAGCCCGCCGGCTTCGTCTGCCTGGAGGCCGACGGCACAGTCAAGTGGACCAAGACCTTCGCCGCCTATTCCGGGGCCGACCCCCAGACCGGCAAGACCTACGTCACCTCCTCGATCGGCGGCCGACCGGCCTTCGCCGACATCGACGGCGACGGCCAGATCGACATCGTCGTCCCGGTTGGCGGCGACGTCGAAGGCGAGGCCGGCACCGCCGTGATCGGCCAGCCCGGCGACCTGGGCGGAGTCTACGCCCTGAACGCCGACGGCTCGACCAAGTGGTTCGCCCAGGCCAAGGACACCATCGGCGGCACCAGCAACACCGGCGAAGGCCGCCCCGACGGGGTCTTCTCCTCGCCCATCGTGGCCGACCTCGACCGCGACGGGATCAAGGAGGTGATCTTCGGCGGGTGGGACCAATACGTCTACGCGGTCGACGGCCGCGACGGCTCGACCAAGTGGTCGGTCCACGTCCTGGACACGATCTGGGCCTCGCCCTTCGCCTGCGACCTGGATCTGGACGGCAGCACCGACATTCTGATGAGCGCCGACATCACCGAAAACGCCGACGCCCAAACCCAGACCGGCGGCGTCTTCCACGTCTTCGACAAGTCCGGTAAGCAGTCGATCAACGGCTACAACCTCTACTTCGCCAACCTCACCTACCCGACCCTGCAAGGCAAGTGGGAGGAGCAGCCCCTCTGGAGCAGCCCCACCGCCGCCGACATCGACGGCGACGGCTATCTGGAGGTGGTCTACGGCACGGGCAATTACTTCCACGACTCGCGCGGCATGTACATCCGCGTCCGCGAGCATGACGGCACCGAAAAATACCAGCTGACCACCTCCGGCCGGACCTTCGCCTCGCCCCTGGTGGCCGACCTGGACGGCGACGGGACCATGGAGATCGTGGCCACCACCCTCGAAGGCTACTGCTACGCCTGGAACTACAACGGCGCGGCCCGCTTCGCCACCAAGACCGTGCCCTTCGGCTCGGTCACCGGCACCGAGCCGATTTTCAGCTCGCCCCTGGCCGTGGACCTGGACGGCGACGGCAAGCTGGAGATCGTCTACGCCCAGGCCACCCAGATCGTGATCGTCAGCTCCGACGGCGTGCAACTGAGCGATTCGACCAAGCGCGAGATGGTCTTCGAAAGCTTCAAGGGCTCCCCGGCCGTCTCCGACATCGACGGCGACAGCCGGCTGGAGATCGTCTCCGGCGGCACCAATGCCGCCAAGGACACGGGCGTGGTCTACTGCTACCGCTACGGCGACTCCGCCACCAACGGGATCAACTACCGCTACGGCCGCCGCCAGTTCCTCGAATCGACCATCATGACGGTCGAGGCCTTCGTCACCCGCTTCTATCAGGAGTGCCTGAGCCGCTCGCCCGACGCGGTCGGCCTGGCCGGCTGGACCGCCGACCTGATGAACCAGACGCGCTCGGGGGCCAATGTGGCCGAATCCTTCATCAACAGCCAGGAGTTCATCAACCGTGGCACCAGCAACACCGAATACGTGACCATCCTCTACAACGCTTTCTTCGCCCGTTCCCCGGACGCAGGACTCACCACCTGGGTGGCCAACCTCGACAGCGGCACCATGACCCGCGCCCAGGTGCTCTCCGGCTTCACCGGCTCGACGGAATTCTCCAACCTGGCCAACCGCTACGGCATCTCCGCCACCCGCACGCTCAATTCGACCGCCGGCGACCAGGTCGAAAAGTTCGTCATGCGCTTCTACAATAACTGCCTGAACCGCGTGGCCGACTCGGCCGGCCTGGCCGCCTGGGCCGGCGAGCTGAAAGCCGGAACCAAGAAGGGCGGCGACGTAGCCCGCGCCTTCATCGGCAGCGTCGAGTTCGACGCCCGCGGCACCAGCAACTACGAATACGTTCTGATCCTGTACCGGGCCTTCTTCGATCGCGAGCCCGGGGCGGAGGAGCGCGACGCCTGGGTCCACCCACTCAACGGCGGGACCGCCACCCGCGCCCAGACGCTTGACGGCTTCATCGGGGCGGCCGAATTCAGCAATCTATGCGCGACCTACGGCATTGCCCCCTGACGGACCGGCGACTGGCCTTTACCCCGCAGCGGCAGAGCCGCCGCTGCGGGCGAAGCGATTTAGAGTTTGAAACACGACGACCTAAGGAAAGGAATCCATGAACAATCTGAACGACTGGGAATTCGTCAACCTCGCCTATCAGCTGATCCTGCAACGCGACCCCGACCGCGAAGCCGTCCAATGGCTGGACAAGCTGCGCCAGGGCGTCACCCGGTTCCAGGTGGTGGAGATGCTCTCCGTCAGCGACGAGTTCCGCTTCCGGCTGTTGCGCACGGCCGGACCGCTGGCCGGCCAGCACCGGGCGCGGATGCTGATGATCCAGAACGCCCTGCCCGCCGGCGAGGTGGTGGTCGACCTGGGCGGCGGCTGCGAGGACGACCCGCGCGGGGCGCTCCTGACCTGCGGTTACCCGTACCGGCCGCGCGAGCTGCACATCATCGACCTGCCGCCCGAGGCGCGCCTGGTCCACGCGGGCGAAACCGCCCCGACGGTCAAGGACGGCGCCTGCACGATCCAGTATCACTACCGCAGCATGGCCGACCTCTCCTGCTTTGCGGACAATTCGGTCGATTTCGTCTGGTCCGGCCAGTCGATCGAGCACGTCTCGGTCGAGGACGGGCGCAAGACCATGCGCGAGGTCCGGCGCATCCTCAAGCCGGGCGGTAAATTCTGCCTCGACACGCCCAACCGCAAGGTCACCAAGCTGACCAATCCCAGGGACTACATCCATCCCGAGCACAAGATCGAATACCTCTACGACCAGCTCAAGGGTATTCTGCTGGAGGAGAAGTTCCGGATCGACGAAGCCCGGGGCGTGATCCTGATGAAGGATTCGATCCAGAAGGGGCAGTGGCTGGAAGACGAGTTTTACGCCAACCTCAAGCTTAACGACGATCCCGACAACTCCAATTTCCTGTTCTTCGTCTGCTCGAAACCGGCCTGAGCCTCGCCGGCAACGCAAGGAGCACGATGCTTTACCGTCCGTACGGTTCAACCGGCCTGCAAGTCTCGTCCCTCGGCTTCGGCGGCATGCGCTTCGCCGACATCGACGACGTCGCCGCCTGCGTCAAGCTGCTCGTGCGCGCCTACGAACTGGGGATCAATTACTTCGACACCGCGCCCGGCTATTTCGGGGGCAAGTCTGAGGAGCGCGTGGGCCAGGCCTACGCCGAATTGGGCGGAGCCCGGGCCAAACGGCCGCTCTACCTGGCGACCAAGAGCATGGCCGAAACTCCCGGCGAGGTCCGGCGCGAGCTGGAAACCAGCCTCAAACGGCTGCGGACCGAACGGGTGGACTTCTACCACGTCTGGTGCGTGCTCAGTCCGGAAGACTTTCGCACCCGCGAGCGGCAAGGAGCGGTGCGCGAGTTCTTCAAGTTGCAGGAGGAGGGGCTGGTCCGCCACGTCTGCGTCTCGTCCCACATGCGCGGGGCCGAAATCGCCGGCCTGCTGCGCGAGTACCCCTTCGCCGGAGCGCTCCTGGGGTATAATGCGGCCAACTTCGCCTATCGCGAGGCGGCCCTGGCCGGCGCGGCCGAACTGGGCCGCGGCATCGCGGTCATGAATCCGTTGGGCGGCGGGGTGCTAGCGAATTTCCCCGAACGTTTCGGGTTCCTTTGCACCCGGCCGGGGGAGTCGGTCGTCAGCGGGGCGTTGCGCTTCCTCTGGTCCGATCCGCGCATCAGCGTGGCCCTGGTGGGGCACGACACGCTGGCGCATCTGGAAGGGACCGCGGCGCTGACCGAAAACTTCCAGCCGCTCACCGCCAACGAATTGGCCGGCCTGCGCGCGGCGGTAAGCGAAGGCATGAATTCGCTCTGTACGGGGTGCGGCTATTGCGAGTCCTGCCCGCAGGATCTGCCGATCCCGCAGCTGATGCAGAGCTACGATCAATACGCGCTGCACGGTCGGGACGAGCGGAAACTGACGCAGATGCTCGACTGGCACTGGGGCATTCTGGAGCGCGGCCACAACCTCGACCAGTGCGTCGAATGCGGCCAGTGCGAGAGCCGCTGCACCCAGCACCTGGACATCATGGCCCGGGTGAAGACGGCTCGGGCGGCGGTCGAACGGCGGCTGGCCGCCGGCGAGGGGGAGGAGGAGGAGTAGGGCCCCCTCAGCCGGCCGAACCGCCCAGCTCCCGCCGGGTGGCGGCGACCTGGTCGGCCAGCTCGATCAAACCCGCTTCGCGCAGGGCCTGTTCGGCCTCCAACCGCTGAGGCGGGGTCATCTTGTCCCAGAGCGAGTCCATGAATTCCAGGATTTCGCCCAGGTCCTCGTTCTGCCCCGAAAGCTTGAATCGCACCGCGCGCCGCCCGGCGGCCACGAACTCCGCGTACCGGTCGGTCAAGGAATTGTCCACCATCTCTCTCCACCGCTCCTTCTTTTCCGCCAGAAATTCCCGGCTCCAGGCCAGGCCGAAATCGTCCTGCTCCCGGAACGTAAACGGGGTGGACAGGACCACGAGCACCCCGGTCAATTCCTCGCCGTTCAGCTGCGGCTGGGCCTCCACCCGCAGCCAGCGCCGCCCGCAAGCGCCGCATTTCAGGTTGAGCAGCGCCCCCGAGCGCCGCTTCTCCCGCGCTGCCGCCCGCGGCGGCCAGCGTTCCGGGGGGAGGGGGTTGCGCCGGGCGTCGAGGGGAAACAACTCGGCCAACCCGCCGCGCCAGAACTCCAGAAATTCGGCCGCGTCCGGCCCCCGGCCCAGCAGTCGCCGCGCCTCGCCGTTCACCGTCAGAACCTCACCGGCGGCATCGAGCCGAATCAACCCGCCCGGCAGGTTCTCCGCCCAGGCCTCGTCCGCGCCGGCAGCCCGACCGGCCGGCTCGGCCGGCCCGTCCGCCACCGGTTCGGCCAGAATGGTCGGAATCTGGTCGGCCGAGGCGTAGTCGACCTCGCTTAGCGCGGCCGCCAGCCGCTCCCGCAACTCTTCGACGTCCACCGGGGCGGCCAGAAAATCACGGGCTCCGGCCCGGAAAAACCCCAAGGCCACGGCCAGGCTCCGGTTTCTGGCCAGAACCAGGAGGGGCTGACGGGGAAAAATCCGCCGCAGCCGCAAAAACCCCTCCCCCTGGGGACCGCCCGGCAGCTCAGAGCTGACAATCAGGGCCTCGGGACGAGCTTCAGGGCCAGTAAGTTGTTTTACATCATTTAGATATACGCACTCACGCGCCACCTGACGCAGTTGCGGCAGCATGTCTTCCAACGGCCAGCCCGGGCTGTCGACCAGCAGCAAACGCCCGCCGCGCCATTTTTTATCACTCATGCCAGGCCACCCCTGCCCTGTAAACTCTAGTTTACCATAACCTTGCGCGTTCGCAAACCTCTGTCAGTATAATTCTCGCCGCCAGCTTGTCAATTGGGAAAGAAAAGGCTAAAGCCGGGGCCAATAGTTCCGATAACATAGATAAGAACTGTTCCCGAGGAACAGCCGGGGATAAATACCGGAAACAGAAAAAAGGGGCGGGTCATGGCTGGCGCAACGCAATCGATCGGCGGTCTCATCTCCGGACTCGATACCAACAGCATCATCGACCAGTTGATGACGATCGAGAAAAAGCCGATCACCAAGCTCGAGAACAAGATCACCGAGCAGAAGACCAAGCTCGAAGCTTATCGCGCGGTCAACAACCTGCTCCTGGAATTCCAAAGTTCGGTCGAGAAGGTCAATGACGACGACCTCTGGAACAGCTTCCAGGCTGTCAGCTCCAACTCCGCCTCGCTGGCCGCCACCACCAACAGCTACGCCACCGCCGGCAGCTACTCCTTCCGGGTCGGCCAGCTGGCCCAGACGGCCCAGTACATGGCCAAGGGCTTCACCAACAAGGATTCCACCGCCGTCTCGCCGACCACCTCCGGCTTCATCTCCATCGACAGCAAGGCCGCCTCGCTCAACCGCGACCTGGACGTCTCCGAGCTCAACGGCGGCAATGGCATCTACCACGGCTCGATCAAGATCACCGACAAATCCGGCCAGAGCGAGGTCATCGACCTCTCGACCGCGGCCTCGGTCCAGGACGTAATCGACTCCATTAACAATTCCGGCTACGTGGGCGTGCGCGCTTCGCTGGGCACCACGGGCCTGGTCATCACCGATACCACTGGCGGCGCCGGCACCCTTGAGGTCAAGGATCAGGGCCAGGGCACCACCGCCACCGACCTGGGCATCGTCGGCACGGCCGCCGGCGCGGCCACGACCATCACCGGCACCAACATCTGCGGCCTCTCCGGCCGCAGCCAGCTCTCCAGCCTGCGCGACGGCCAGGGCGTGAACAACGGGACCGGCGGCTTCATGCTCATCCAGGACACCAGTCTGGAGAACAAGGCCAGCGCCTATTCGGCCCTGGAGACCTTGAACGGCGGGGCGGGCGTCAATACCGCCAATGGCGGGGCCGACTACATCTACGTTGACGACGACAGTCTGGGCGCTCCGGTCCAGGTCAACTTGCAGGGCGCCACCCGGCTGGGCGACGTGGTCGACCGGATCAACGTCGCCCTGGTCAGCTACAACCCCTCGACCACGCTGCGGGCGCGGATCGATCCGGCCGGCACCGGCCTGGGCTTCATGAACGCCAGCAACCTGGCCGTCACCTCGGGCGTGGGCAGCACCACCGCCGAGGATCTGGGCCTGGACGCGGCCTCCCTGAGCGGCACCACCGGCGACATCTCCGGCGGCGACCTGCGCCCCGGCGGCATCGCCGTCGACCTTTCGGCGGCCACCCCGGTCCAGGACGTGCTCGACTCGGTCAACAGCGCCATCGCCGCCCACGACCCGGCCTCGACCCTGAAAATGGAGGTCGACGCCGCGGGCACCGGCCTGGGCTTCGCCAACGCCACCAACCTGACCGTGTCCGACTCCCTGATGTCAGATCCGAACAACTCCACAGTCAAGGACCTGGGCCTGGCCGACCTGACCGGCGTCAGCGGCGACGTCGCCGGGCATGCCCTGGTCGCCAACCTGAACTCGGTGCAGATCGCCTCCCTCTCCGGCGTGAACGGTACGGGCCTAAACGGCGCGCGCGGCGACTTCAACCAGACCCTGGGCTCCTTCACCGTCACCCGCCTAAGCGACTCGGCCACCTTCAATTTCGACCTCTCGGCCCTGACCGGCGCCGACAGCCTGAGCACGGCCCTGGCCTCGCTCAACACCCAGGCCGCCTCCGCCGGGCTGGCCCTGACCTTCGGCATCAACGCGGCCGGCAACGGCATCCAGGTCAAGAACACCGGCGCGACCAAGTTCTCCTTCGCCGACAACGTCGGCACCCTGGCCACCGACCTGGGCCTGGCCGGCAAAACGGTCAATGCCAACGCCACCCTGAGCGGCGGCGACCTGGATCTCAACTACCTGAGCCGGGCCTCGGCTCTGAAAGACCTGAACAACGGCAAGGGCGTGGCCGCCGGCTCGATCAAGATCTCCAACAGCCTGGGCGGCGAAACCACCGTCGACCTCTCCACGGCTGTCAGCTTGGGCGACGTGATCGACCGGATCAACGCCGCGGGCCTGGCCGGCATCTCCGCCCGGATCAACGACACCGGCGACGGCCTGGCCATCGACGACACCAGCGGCGGCACGATCGAAACCACGATCGAAGAGGTCGACGGCGGCAGCACGGCCGCGGACCTGAGCCTGCTGGCCAGCCAGTTGGGCGGGGTGGACGGCAGCTTCGAGCGGACCGTCACCGTGGACACCGACGACACCCTGACCGACGTGATGAACAAGCTGGCCGACAGCGGGGCGCGGATCCAGACCAGCATCATCAACGACGGCTCGAGCAACCCCTACCGCCTGGTCGTGGCCAGCCGGGACTCGGGCGCGGCCGGCGACTTCCTGCTCGACACCGACCTCTCCCTCTTCGGCTTCTCCCAGAATTCCCAGGGGCAGGACGCCATCCTGCTCTACGGGCAGGGCGGCGGCTCGGTCTCGCCGGTCATGCTCAAGTCCTCCACCAACACCAACAACGCGGCCGTCCTGGGCCTCTCGCTCAACCTCCAGCAGACCAGCAGCACCTACACCACCATTACCGTCAGCCAGGACAAGGAAGACATCGCCACGGCCGTCGGCGACATGGTCAAGGCCTACAACACCATCCACGACCTGGTCGCGCAGCTGGATACCTACGAGACCAGCGACGACTCGACCGACAGCTCGACCGCCGGCACGGCCGGCCTGCTCTTCGGCGACACGGCGGTGCGCAACCTGATGAGCTCGCTTAGCGACCTCTTCTTCACCTACGCCGAGAATCAGAACGGCGGGATCATGTCCTTCTACGATCTGGGCGTGACCTGGTCCGACGAGGGCGACCTCCAGCTGGACGACGCCACGTTGCAGAGCGCGCTGGACTACAGCTTCGAGAACGTCAAAACCCTGCTCTACTCCACCCGCGACGCGGCCGACAGCAGCCACGGCGCTTCCGCCACCTCCTCGGCCGGCAGCACGGGCGGCAACAACACCAAGGTGGAGAACCTGATCAACGGCAACACCAACTCCAAAGACTTCGGCGCCGGCAACGGCTACGAGGCCGCCACCGCCATGGGCACCAGCGGCACGACCGTGACCGTCGACCTGGGCAAGGCCAAATATCTAAGCGACATCACCATCTACCAGGTCGACTCCGACACCATGCCGGCCTCGCAATATGCGCTGAAGAACTTCCTGGTCGAATACCTCGACGCCAGCACCAACAAGTGGGAAACCCTGCGCTCGGTCACCAACAACAACCAGACCCAGACCACGATGGGCTTCTCCGAACCTACTCTGGTCAGCCAGATCCGGGTCACCGGCACGGCCACCTACGCCGCCGATGGCAAGTTCCGCCTGACCGAGATTGCGGCCAAGGAAGCCACCGGCCTGGCCAACCAGATGAAGCGAACCGTCGATGAGCAGACCGACTCCGACACCGGCTTCTTCGCCAATCTCGAAACCTACATCAACAGCAGCGTCGAAGACCTACAGAATACGATCGACAAGGCCAACGAACGCCTGGAGCAGGTCCAAACCCGCTACATCACCCAATTCGCCAACATGGAATCGAACTTGGCCACTTTACAGAGTCAAAGCGATTACTTCTCCCAACAGATGGACGCGCTAAGCGCTAGCAAGAAGTAACCCATCCCCTTTTAAAAAAAACTCCCGGCCACCGTGGCCGGGAGTATTTTTCCCGCAGCCAGATTCAGCCGATATCGCCAGGGTCGAATCCCGCCGCCCGGATCGCGGC
>CAYMGG010000102.1:0-17015 GCA_964389915.1 uncultured Planctomycetaceae bacterium | reverse complement strand
TGGCTTTGCCGGACCTGTTGAGCCCGGCCCGGGTGCGGGAGGTGCTGCGAGCTTTGCCGGACGGAAATCCAGTGGCGGCCGGCCCGGGTGCGAATTAGACTATCAGGATTGCGGCTGGGCAAGGGCGAGGTGGATTACGTCAGCGGTCGAAACGGACGCCTGCCGCCAAGGTGCGGACGGGCCGGCGGATTGCTGGCGGGGAGATTAAACCGATGCGTACGGTGGCGCTGTGCTTGGGAATAATATGGCTGGCCGGGGCCGGCTGGGCTCTGGATGCGGGGCAGAAAGCGCCTTCGCTCAAGTCGGCCAAATGGTATGGCGACGGGCGGGCTCCCCGGCTGGGCGACGGGCAGCACGTCTTCGTGGTCGAGTTCTGGGCCACCTGGTGCGGGCCCTGCCGGGCGACGATCCCCAATCTGAACCGGCTGGCCGAGCAATATCGCGACGCGGGCCTGGTGGTGGTCGGGGCCACGGCCGACGAGCCGGCCAAGGTCGAGGAGTTTCTGCGCAAGTATCCGATGAACTATCACGTCGCCTGCGTGGACGAAGGGGTGCAGGCCGACTATCTGGCCGGGATCGGCTCGATCCCCCATGCCTTTGTCGTGAACCGCGCGGGTCAGGTGCTGTGGGAGGGCAACCCCCTGGGCGGTGGACTGGAGGAGACCGTGGCTAAGGCGCTGGGGCCGGTGTCACCGCCGGCGGTGGCCGCCGACCTGCCGCCGCCGCCCCCCCCGGCCGAGCGAAAGATCGAGCCCAGCCCGAAGGCGGTAACTGAAACGCGGGAAACCGCCGCGGCCCGGGCGTCGGAGGAAGCGCCGGCGACGGGCAACGATAAGGTGGCAACCAAAGATAAGAACGAAACGGGCGAGCCCGGCGAGAAGAAGGTGGCGCCGATCGTTCGTTTCTTCCGAGGCTTTGGCCAACGCAAAGGCGAGGGCGAATCGGTCGCAGCGGCGCCGGAGGCTCGGCGGCCCGAACCGGAAGCCGCGACCGGCGAACGGTCCGACCGGCGCGCCCGGAACGAAGCGGCCAAGGCCGAGGCGGAATTGGCCCGGGCTTCGGAGGCCGCAGCCGAGCGTCGCGGCGATGCGGCCGCCGTGGCCAAGATCGAGCCGCCCCCGCCCTCCGCCGCCAGGGCCCGTCCGACCGAGCCGGCCGCCTCGCCTGAGCAGGCCGAACAGCGGCGGCAGCTCGATCTCTCCCTGCGCAAACTCGACGAAGTGCTGCGCGAGCAACCGGGCGACTTCCACGCCTATCGGACCAAGGCCGAGGTGCTGACCAATTTCGGCCTGCTCGAGGCGGTGCCGGGGGTCTACGCCGCCTGGGAGACCGGGTGCTCCGGAAATTCCACCGGCCTGGCCGCCTTGGCCATCGATCTCTGCGACCAGCGGCAGTTGCAGCTGCGCAATCCGCGCCAGGCCCTGCGCTGCGCGGCCCGGGCGATGCAGCTGTCCAACCGGGGCGAACCGTTGGCCGTCGAGGCGATGGTGCGCGCCTATGGCGAGTTGGGGATGCTGGAAAATGCGCTCGAAACGCTGAGTCAGGCCAAGAAGACCGGGGTCTGGGACGGGCGGCTGGAGATGGTCTGGGATCATTACGCCGAAATCGCCAATCTGCGCGGCCGGTTGCAACGGCGCTAGAAAAGGTCGAATTTGCTGATTCTGGCGCTGGCGGTGGTGCTGCTGATCCTGGGTTACCGCCTGTACAGTCCGGTGATCGAACGGGCCTGGGGGATCGAGCCCGACCGGCCCACGCCGGCCCTGGTCCGGGCCGACGGGGTCGATTACGTCCCCCTGCCGACCTACAAGGTCGGGTTGATCCAGTTACTGGACATCGCCGGCATGGGGCCGATCTTCGGCCCGATTCTGGGGGCGCTCTACGGGCCGGTGGCCCTGCTCTGGATCGTTCTGGGCTGCCTGCTGGCCGGGCTGGCCCACGATTTCGCCGCTGGCATGCTCTCCCTGCGCCACGACGGCCTCAGCCTGCCCGAGGTGGCCGGCCGGCTCTGCGGCCGGATTCCCCGCCAATTGCTGCGCGGCTTTGCGTTGCTGCTGCTCGTCCTGGTGGGGGTGGTCTTTGTCCTGGGGCCGGCCAAGCTGCTGGAGTGCCTGATCGGCGTGGACTGGCGGGTGCTGGCCGGGGCGATCTTCGCCTATTATTTCCTCGCCACCATCCTGCCGGTGGACAAGCTGATCGGCCGGCTCTATCCCTTCTTTGGTCTGCTGCTGTTGTTCATGACGCTGGGCATCGGGATCGCCCTTTTGACCAGCGGCCTGACGCTGGCCGGCCCGGGTTGGCACTGGCGCCCCACCACTCCCGAAGGCTCATCGCCCTGGCCGGCTCTTTTCGTGATTCTCTCCTGCGGAGCGGTCAGCGGTTTTCACAACACCCAATGTCCGCTCATGGCCCGCTGCCTGACCAGCGAACGGCAGGCGCGGACCGTATTCGCCGGCGCCATGCTGGTCGAGGGGTTGATCGCCCTGATCTGGGCCGGCGCGGCCATGACCATCTACGACTCGCGCGCCGAATTGAAGGCCGACGTTTCGGCCGGCACGCCATCCCTGGTGGTCAGCGAGGTCGCCCATTATCTGCTGGGCGACGTGGGCGGCACCCTGGCCATCCTGGGGGTGATCGTCCTGCCGATCACCAGCGGCGATACGGCCTTTCGCAGCGCCCGGCTCATCCTGGCCGAGGCCTGGGGTTGGGAACAGCGGAGTCTGCGCAAGCGCCTCAGTCTGGCGGTGCCGCTCTTTCTGGTCGGCGGCGGGCTGTGCCTGGTCGATTTTACCGTGATCTGGCGTTATTTCGGCTGGGCCAATCAGATGCTGGCTATGCTGGGCCTCTGGCTGGCGGCCGTATATCAGGCCGGCCGCGGCCGGCCCGACTGGCCTTTCACGCTGCCGGCTGTCTTCATGACCGCCGTCTGCGCCACCTATGCCCTGGGTTCGCCCCTCGGCGGGGAGCTGCCGCCGGAGGTGACCTGGCCGGGCGGGGCGGCCGTGGCCCTGGCCGCCGGGGGCGGCTTTATCGTCTGGCGCCGGCGACTGGTTCCGGCGGCCTGATACTCCAAGACAGGCCGTTGAAAAAGGTTGGATCGGCGTTTCCGTCAAGGCGCGGTGCGCGAGGCAGCTTATAAAACCTTAGCGGTTTCAAGGTTTTTAAAGCGTTCGCGCGTCCGCGACGCCGGATTAAACGTCGAGACGGCTTTTTTCATCGCGCTAAGATGGCCCCAAAAAATGGAATCAGACCGTGAAGAAGGATAAATTCCTCTCTCCGGCGGCTGACTTCCCATTCCCAAGCAGAGTCTGGAGTCGGCCGTACCTCTAGCCTTTTTCTCCTTGCTGCGCGCTTGACGAAACCCGCCCGACAGCCTATGGTAGGCACACGGTTAAGATAACATGAGCTTAAGGTTAAGGGGTGATTCGGATCATGCCCGGAGACGTCAACGCTTCATTCCGCCCGCTCTTCGGCCAGTTGTTTCCTGCCACGATGGCCATGCTGCTGCTGGCGGTGGGGCTGAGCGGCATTCATGGCTACCGCATCTATCGCCAATCCTATCTGGAGCAGACCGCCGCCCAACTGCGGGCCGAGGCGGTGCTGATGGCCGAGATGGCCGCCACCGACCTGGGAGCCGGCCGGCGCGCGGCGGTGGCGGAATTGACCCGGAAGATGGGCGAGCGGCTCAATGTCCGGCTGACTCTGATGGCCGCCGACGGCGAGGTCTGGGGGGACAGCCGGGCCGCGCCGGAACGGATGGAGAACCACCGCGACCGGCCCGAGATGGCCGCCGCCCTGCAAGGCGGGGAGGGGCGGGAGGTCCGCTTCAGCGACACCCGCCGGCGGGACATGATCTATGTGGCCGTGCCCGTCCGGATCGGGGTGGGGATCGTGGGCGTGGCCCGGGCGGCCCGGCCCATGCTGGGGGTGATCGAGGGCTTGAACCAAGCCCGGACGGAACTTCTGCTGGGGGGGATGGCGCTGATCGGCCTGGCCGCGCTGGGGACGTGGCGCTGGTCGCGGCGCATCTGCCGGCCGTTGGAGGAGCTGCGGGCCGGCGCGGCCCGGTTCGGGTTGGGCGATTTTTCCGGCCGGCTGCCCGAGGCGGGCTCGGCCGAACTGGCTCAGCTGGCCGGCGAGATGAACCGAATGGCCGCCAGTCTGAACGAAACCATCAATCAGCTCTCCCGCCAGACAGAGGAGGCCGAGGCGATTCTGTCGGCCATGCACGAGGGGGTGATCGCCTTCACCGCCGAGCACCGGGTGGTGGCGGTCAACCGCGCCGCCGGCCAGCTGCTGGGCGTCGATCCGCTGGCGGCGCGCGGCCGGCTGGTCCACGAGGTCATTCGGCGGGCGGCGCTGCTGGATCTGATCGAGCGCACCACGGGCACTTCCGAACCGCTGGTCGAAGAGCTGGTGCTCGATGTCCCGAGCGAGTTGGTGTTGGGCGCGGTTTCGGCCCAGCTGCACGACGCGGCCGGCCGGCCGGCCGGCGGGATCGTGGTTTTGCGCGATCAGACCAGCCAGCACCGGTTCGAAGTCGCGCAGCGCGATTTCGTCGCCAACGCCAGCCACGAACTGCGCACCCCGCTGACGGCGGTCCGGGCGGCGCTGGAAACCCTGCGCGACGGAGCGCTGCACAAGCCCGCCGACGCCGAACGATTCGTCGGCATCGCCCTGCGCCACACCGATCGGCTACAGGCCCTGAGCGAAGACCTGCTGGCTCTTTCTCGGCTGGAACGCCCCGAGGCGGCCCAGGAACTGGACTGGCAGACCTGCTCTCTGGCCGAGCTTTTGCGGGAGGCCGCCGAGGAGCTGCACAGTGCGGCTGAAGCCCGCGGAGTGACGGTGGAGGTCGAGTGCCCCGAGGATCTGACGGTGCGCGGCAATCCCGAACTGCTCGAACGGGCGGTCGGCAACCTGGTGGACAACGCCGTCAAATACGGCCCGGCGGGCGGCCGGGTGCGGGTCCGGGGCGAAGCCCGCGCCGAGCGCGTCCGGGTGGCCGTGGCCGATCAGGGGCCGGGCATCGCCCCCGAGCATCTGCCCCGGCTCTTCACCCGTTTCTACCGGGTCGACCGGGCGCGCAAGCGCGACGCCGGCGGCACGGGTTTGGGGCTGGCGATCGTCAAACATATCGCCTCGCTGCATCGGGGCGAGGTGGCGGTGCAGAGCACGCCCGGTCAGGGCAGTACTTTTGAATTCAGCTTACCACTCGGCGAGAAGGTCAAATCATGAATTGCAGTTGGCAACATGCGGAACGCAAGCTCAGCCCTGGGGGGAGCCGCTTGGCGGCGGTAGGCGTGGCGGGACTGTTGGCCCTGCTGGCGGGGGGGTGCGGAGGCGAATCATCGGCCGATCCGGTCAAAATCGAGGCCCGCTGCCCGACCTGCACGGCGGCGCCGCTGGGTGCGGCCGTGCCGCTTAAGATTCAGCTGCCGGGCAAGGCCGTCCCCACCCTGCTGGGCGGCAAGCGGGACACGCTGGCCGCGAACGTGCGCGTCCGTTTCGCCTTGACCGGCTTGCCTGAGAAATCGGATGCGCGGCTGGAGTCGCCTGACGTGCGTTCCGATCCGGGCGGGCAGGCCGCCTGCCGGCTGGTCCTGGGCGATGTGCCCGGCATCTATCGGGTGCGGGTCACGCTGCCGGACTACCCCGAGGTTTCGCCGTTGAGCCTGGTGGTGCTGGGGGGTGTTACGGTCAGCGGCAACCAGCAGGACGCCGGCGTGGGGCAGATCGCCCCGCAACCGCTGGTGCTCAAGGCCGAGTCGCGGCCCGGCCTTCCGCGGGAAGGGGTGCGGGTGATTTTCTCGGCCGTGTCGGACGTGGAGGTCTTCGGCGCCGACGCCCGGACCGGCGAAAACGGCGAGGCCAAGGCCTATCTGCGCCTGGGCAAGAAACCGGGCCAGAAGATCGTGCTGGCCCGCGTGCTCGACGACCTCTGGCGGGTGGACGGCGAAGCCCCGGAGCTGCGGTTGCAGGTCTTTGCGCTCGACTGGTGGGGGCTGGCCATCGAGGTGCTGGGCGGCCTGGCCATCTTCATCTACGGCATGAAGCTGATGAGCGACGGCCTCTCGCTGGCCGCGGGCAACGGGTTGAAGGCGATCCTCAATCTGCTGACCCGCAACCGTTTCCTGGCCGTGGGGGCCGGCCTCCTGACCACCGGCCTGATCCAGAGCTCCTCGGCCTGCACGGTGATGGTGATCGGCTTCGTCAACGCCGGCCTGATGACCCTGGAGCAGGCCATCGGCGTGATCATGGGCGCCAACATCGGCACCACCGTGACCGCCCAGATGCTCTCCTTCCAGCTGGGCGCCCTGGCCCTGCCGGCCATCGCGGTGGGGGTGACCGCGTCGCTCCTTTGCCGGCAGACCAAGTATAAATACGCCGCCCAGATCCTGATCGGTTTCGGCCTGCTCTTCTTCGGCATGGAGTTCATGGGCGCGCCGCTCAAGCTGCTCAAGGATTCGGCGGCGATCGTCTCCTTCTTCGACGGCCTCTCCTGCGCGCCGGATCATTTCGGCCATATCTCGCTGGCGGCGCTGCTTAAGGCCGTGGCCGCCGGCACGCTGATGACTCTGATCGTGCAGAGCTCCAGCGCCACCATCGGTCTGCTCCTGGCCATGGCCGGGGCGGGGCTGTTGGACATCTACACCGCCACCGGCGTGCTCTTCGGCGACAACATCGGCACCACCATCACCGCGGTGCTCGCCTCGCTGGGCGCGTCCAAGACCGCCCGGCAGGCGGCCATCGCCCACGTCCTGTTCAACGTGATCGGCGTCTTATTCATGCTGGTGCTCTTCTTCGTTCCCTGGAACGGGCATCCGGTCTTTCTGGAACTGGTGGCGCATTTCACGCCCGGCGACTCGTTCCGGGGCGAGAACCTGCCGCGCTTCCTGGCCAACGCCCACACCGGCTTCAACGTGGCCTGCACTCTGGTCTTCATCTGGTTCGTGGCGGCTTTCGCCTGGGCCTGTCGTCGGCTGGTGAAGGGTTCGGACCTGCCCGAGGACCGGCCGCTACGCCTGCTGGACCCGAATCTGCTGGCCGCGCCGGAGATCGCCCTCGGTCAGGCCTGGGCGGAACTGGGGGTCATGTTGCAGAAGGGTCACGCCGCCTATCGGCTGAGCTTCGATGCGATCCTGGGCGACGGCGACGCCGACTGGAAGACGGTCCGCGACGCCGTGCGCAAGCAGGAGGAGGAGATCGACGAGCTCCAGTCGGCCATCACCAGCTACGTCATCCACCTCTCCCAGGAGAACCTGACCGAGCCGCAAAGCGCCACGCTGCCGCGCCTACTGCACGCGGTCAACGACGCCGAGCGGATCGGCGACCAGTCCATGCAGCTGCTACGCCTAGCCCGGCGGCGGCGCAAGCAGGAGTTGCAGTTGGATTCGCCCGCGGCCACCGAACTGCGGGCCCTCTTCGCCTTTTTGGAGAACCTCTTCCTGTTGGTGGCCGAGGTGCTCAAGCGCACCGCCGTGATCCGGGCCGATGTGGGCGGCGAATCGGCGGCCCGCCAGTTGACGCGCACCAAGGAGCTGATCAAGCAGCTCAAGCGTCAGGGCAAGGAGTGCCGGCGGTTGCACGAGCAGCCCCGGGCCGAAAGCTCCATTCCCGGCGAAGTCATCTACGCCGACGCGCTGCGCAATCTGCTGCGGGTGGGGGCGCACCTGGAGAACATCAGCCTGGCAGTGCTGCTGACCGAGCCGGTCGAACCGGAGGAGGTCGACACGCTGGTCATGCTGCGCGACACCAACCCCGGAACGCCGGCGGTTTAGCGATGCGTCTCCGGCTTGTCAGCCAACAACCTTACGGGGGCGGCTTTCTTGATAAAGAAAGCCGCCCCCGGTCTTCAGTGAAGGAGTTTTCAGCCCATCGGCAAGGCTTTCGGTTGCGCCTGTTTATAATCTTTCCTGCGGTTGAAAGCTGAAACAGTTCGAGTTTTAACAATCTCGGATACTTCCCTCCAAGTGCACGAAAATGCGAAGCTGGCGAGAGTTTTTTGGTGGGGGCCGGGGAACCTTTTTTGCAAAAAAGGTTCCCCGGAGTCGGCCCTTGCATTGGCAATCGGCATTATTCGCTCCCGTCGGTCGGCGTTTCGGGTTGAGTGAGATTGCTCGGCGTGACCTCCGCCGGGGCGGGCGCGGCGGCGCTCGATTCTTTACGCCAGTGGTCCGGCCCAAAGGCCGCCAGCGGGTCGCCCGCCAGCCAAGCCGCGCACCAACGGGCATATTGTTCCGGTCGAATGCCATATACAACGCGGACGTGGTAATCCTTATATAGCAGACACCCGCCGTCGGGATGATTGCCGGGCTTGTCGCAGGCGACGACGGTGGTGACCGGATCGTCGGGCTGCAAATCCGGCTTGAGCAGATAGTCGCAGCGCCAGTCGCCGTTTGAATTGGCTTGCGGATGCAGTTCCTCCCGCACCGGGCAGATGAAACACCTCCGGTCGGGAACCACCCCTTGGCCGCGATCGTATAGACACTGCATTTCCGGCGAATCCCACTCGAACCCGAAATTTTCCGTGTATACGGCCAAGCCTTGGCCGATCTGTTGGAGTGCGACCGGGCAGGTCGGCCGTTGATCCTGACCGAACGAAGCGATGATTCGGGGCTTGGGCGTAAGGAAAAGAATGACCAGCAACAAAAGCAACAGCATGAGCATGACACAAAGGCGGATCTTCATTGCGCGTCTCCCGCGAATGACGATTTGACCTCGCCGAAGCGAAGCACGCTTCGTTCAAGGTCGATCAGATACGTTGCTCTATGTGCAGACGGGACGCGGGAAGGAGCGCGCAGACACGAGACCCAGGGACGGGCGGAGGTGACGCTTATGGATAATGACGGAATCTGCCTGGTTATTTCGCCCGGATACAGGTCGCGATCATGCCGGCCGGCCCTGCCGCTATCGCCGATACGTTTACCATACTCTGCGGAGTCCGGGGGCGCAAATCACCAGGGAACCTTTTTTGCAAAAAGGTTCCCTGGACCCTCCAAAAAACTCTCATCCGGCTTTGTCTTTTCGGGCGCACGGATGGATAGATTTCAGGGCGGTTTCAAATTTAACCAATCCGGCGATTGTCGGGTTGAATCGCCATGACGTGGCGCTGAGCCATCGCGGAAAAGGTTCCCGCGACGGGAAAGGGCGAAGCCGAGTGAAGTTTTTTGAAAGGGGGGCCGGGGGAGGACTTTTTTTCAAAAAAGTCCTCCCCCGGAAAGGCGGTCAAGCGGCGAGCGCCTTTTTGGTCGCCGGGGCCGCGATCTTCCAATGCTCGTTGAGCGGGCGCTGGTAGGCGTCGACCCGGCCGGCGAGCACGTCGGCGTATTTCACCGGCTGGCCGCAGGCGGCCGACTCGTAGCAGGCCACGCACAGGGCTTGGCTGCGCAGACCGTCCTCTCCGTCCATCTCCGGCTTGCGCCCCGCGCGGATGGCATCGGCGAAGTCCCAGAGCGTGACCCCGAAGCTGTTGGTGCAGCCGTGAGGGAAGAGGCGGGCCTTGGCTTCCGGATCGAGGGCGAGCAGATAATCGCGCTCGATCTCCGCGGCCGGGACGACCTTGCCGTCGGTGAGCGTGGCCTGGCCGCCGCCCTGGAAGCAGTGGAACTTCCAGCCCAGATCCTCCAGCAGGCCGCCGGTGCCGTAGTAATGGCCGACCTGGCTGACGCCGGTCGGATGGGAGCGCGAGTAGGTCCAGACGGTCTGCACCCCGCTTTTAAAACGGATGACGGCGTGCCAGGCGTCCTCGATGTCGGGCGGGACGCTGCCGACCAGCGGAGCGTCGGCGATCACCCGTTGGTCACGGGTGGCCAGGGTGCAGTAGATCTCCTCCGGCTCGCCGAAGAGGACCATCTGCATGTCGGCGAAGTGCGCGCCCGAGTCCATCAGCAGGCCGCCGCCGGTCAGGAGCTTGACCCCGCGCCATTTGAACATCGGCTTGTCGTAGTCGAAGGCGCTGGGGGCGACGATCTGGACGTTGACGCCCAGGATGTCGCCGATCAACTTGCGTTCGCGAATCGCCCAGGCGCAGGCCCGGCTGGGCAGCCAGCGGCGGGTGTTCTCGGCCGTGGCCAGAATTTTTCCGGCGTCCCGGGCGGCGGCGATCATCCGCCGGCCGGCCGCCAGGGTGAGGCCAAGCGGCTTTTCCACCACCACATTCAGGCCGCCAGCCAGCAGTTCTTCGGCCACGCGGTGGTGCAGGTAGTGGGGCAGGCAGAGATCGGCCCCGTCGGCGCAGCCGGATTTAAGGAGCGCCGCCGAATCGCCGAAGACGGCCGGCGCCCGGCCCTGGATCTCGGCCAGTTCGGCCGCGCGCTGGCGGGCGTTATCCTGGTTCGGGTCGCAGCAGGCGGTGAAGACGATCTCCCGCCCGCCGCGCTGGTAGAGTTCGCGAAAGCCGTTCAGGTGCTGGCTGGAGATGCCGCCGCAGCCCACCAGGGCCAGCCGAATCGCCTCAGACATTTTTGAGCTCCTTCTGGATGGCGGCCACGCAACGCTTGAGGGCCGGGGCCGGATCGTTGACGTCGCCTTCGTATTCGATCACCGAATAGCCGTCAAAGCCGTTCTTTTTGAGCGCGGCTAGAAACTCGGGCAGGCGCAGGTTGCCCGTGCCGACCACCACGTCCTCGTGCTTGCGGGCCCGGTCGAAGGTGAAGTCCTTGAGGTGGATGCCGTAAAGCCGCTTGGCGAATTTTTCGGCCCAGGCCAGCGGATCTTCGCCGCTGTCCAGGCACCAGGCCGTGTCCAGGCAGAGGCCGATCCGGTCGTTGGTGTTGGCGAAGACGTGGTTCAGCATCGCGCCGGAGCCGAGCCAGTCGCGGCCGCCGTGGTTGTGGATCGCCAGACGCAGGCCGTATTTCTCGGCCCGCTGCTCGGCCGCGCGGTAGCAGGCGGGCGTCCGGTCGAGCGGGAAGCTGACGCTCATGTACTTGGCTCCGGCCTGAACGGCGAAATCGAAATACTGCTCCTCGGCCGGCTCGCCGGCCAGGTGCTGGACGCCGATACTGATGATCTCCAGCCCGGCCTGGCGGTAGGCGGCGATGATCGAGGCGAAATTCTTGGGGTTGGCGAAGCGTTCGGTGTGGACTCCGCAGAGTTCGACGGCGGTCACGCCGATGCTGCGGATCATTTCGGCCACGCGCGCGTTGTCGGTGAAATTGCGAAAGCAGTAGCTCTGCACTCCCAGTTCCTGGCGCCAATTCATGCTGCCGTCCTCCATCCTCTCCCGGCGGCGGCGAAGCCGGACCCCTTGGCCCGATCTCTTCCCTCGCCCGACGAAAACCTGACCTTCGTCTGCATCCACTCTAGCCCGGACGAAAGCCAAAGCCATGTCTGCGGTTGTCGAGCGGATATCCAAAACTGCACGGCCGGAGCCGGAGCGAAGCTCTTGCGGTGGATCGGGCTTGATGTCTGGAAACCAAAGCTATGACGGCATCGCTGATTGGATGGATTCAGCTCCGTAACCAGTGAATTTACGGTTTTGAGCGCCGAGTTGAATCGATTGGTCGGCGAGTTCCGAAAGCCGTGAAGACAGGCTTCTGACCGTTCGAAATGGCGAAGCCGAGCGAGAATTTTTTGGCGGGGCCTGGGGAACCTTTTTTGCAAAAAAAAAGGTTCCCCAGAATAAATGAGCTCGGTTGCCGGAGGGAGCAGGAAATGCTCCCTCCGGCCCGAATCTAAATGCGCGTTAACGCTTTTGAGCCAGCGAGAATTTTTCGAACCAACTGGGTTTCTTCATCTCCCCGATGCCCGGGGTCAGGCCCAGCCAGTAATTCCGGCCGCTGCCGTCGTCGTCATTGACGATGAAGCTGAAACCGAAGATCGGATCGGTCTGCGGATCGAGGCCCAGTTCGTTCCAGGGCAGCAGCAGGTCATAAACCGTGAGCTTGTCCGCCTCGCGGCGTTCGATCTTGACCGTTGCGCCGGTGAGCGGTCCGCTCGGGCCACCGTGATAGCGCCAGGCCACTGGCCCGTTGGCGGCAAGGGCAAAGCCGTACTCCCGGTCGTCGGCGGCATACTCCATTTCGTCGCCGGCCGCATTATTGAGCGGATCGAGGGCGACTTGCAGCGAATCGCCGCGCCAGATCTGGGCGTCGGCGTGCGTCTGGACCTGGCGGTCGTCCCTGACCTCGATCCGCAGCCGCAGCCCGGCTTCGTTCCAACTCAGGCGGGCGTGCGCGCTCAGATCCTCCGGCCCTTCCCAGCCCACGGTCGGATCGGCCGGCAGGACCTGTTCGCGGCGGTCGAGCGTGAAGTCGATTCCCGCCTGGCCGGCGTCTCCGGGGATTTCGCGGAAGCGCGGCAGCTCCCGGTTGTGCATGGTGGTTTTACCGTCCTGCGTGATGGTGATCTGCGCCGCGCCGCCGGCCGGCAGCAGGCGCGCGCCGCCGGCGAGGGGCAGGGTGAAGCCCGCGGTTTGGCCGGGGGGCAGCCGGAACTCGCCGCCGCCCGCCTCGCGAACCGCCAGGCCGGGCGTGCGCACGCTGAAAGTCCCGGCGGCTTCAGTCGGCGCGCGGTTACGCAATTCCAGGGCCAGAGTCGAGCGGGTCGACGCTCGTAACTCCACGGAGAGCGGACTCTCCAGGGATATGCCTCTGAGCAGTTCGCTGGCGAACTGTTCAGGCGAGACCGGTCCGGCCAGGACATAAAGCGGACTGCCGCTCAGCTTGAGGCCCGTCGCATCGGTGGTCGTGAGCTCCTGACCATAAATGTTCAGCACTCTGGCGGTCGAAGCTTCCGGCCGGAAGGCGGCCGGGTCGCCCTGCCACTGCCAGAGCGCGGCCAGCAAGCCGGCCGGCGTCTGGAACAGGTAGGCGCGGATATCGCTCTCGATCAGAGGACGGATGAACTGGGCCTGGTGGAAGAGTGCGCTCAGGTTGGCGTAGGCCACCGCTCCGGGCAGGGGATAGAGGCCGCGGGCGTTGCTGCGCCACATGCCGTACTCGTAACGCTCGCCCTCTTGGCAGCCCTCGGCCAGAAACCAGATCTGCCGTTTGACTTCGGGCACGCTCAGGCCGATCAGGTGGGCGCGCACCAGATATTCGGCTAGGTTGCGGGCCAGGGCGTCGCTGAAGGGAGCTTCACGGTCCAGCGCCCAGCCCAATTCGCCGATCCACAGTTCTTGCTTGCCGCCGTAATGCTTGATGAAGTCGACGGCCGCCAGCAGTTTCTGGCGCATGCGATTCTGTTCGGGCGAGACCGAATAGGTGGCGTTGGCCCCGAAGAAGCGCGGCGAGGCATAGGGGTGGAGGGCAAAGATGTCGATCAGGTCGGCGGCCTGGTCGAAGACCCGAGCGGAGAAGGCGAAGCCGCCGACGTCGCCGCCGGAGATGTTGAAGGCGACCTTCATTTTCGGATTGACTGTATGAAGCGCTGCCACGGTCGGGCGCAGCAGCTTCACATATCGGTCCGCGCCTTCGGCGGAGCTCAGATTGATGTGCGAAACCCAACTCAGGTCGGGCTCGTTCTGGATTTCCCAGGTGTCGAGGCGGTCGCGATAGGTTTCGGCCAAGGTACGGACGTAATTGGCAAAAGCGTTCTCGTCACGGGGCGTGCCCACTTCGTTCTGCGCCCAGCGCGGCACCCGGTTACGTTGAGCTTCGATGAACGGATAGACCTGCAAGCCGGCGGCCGCGTATTTATCCAAGGTTTTCGCAAAGCCCTGCACCTGAACGGGCGCGTCCGCTTTCGGCTGTGCGTCCCACCAGGGCTGGGCCAGGCTGCGGATCACGCCCACGCCGATGGCCGCCAGGGCCTGGGGCGGGACCTTGTAGGCGTGGGTACCGAAGTAGGGGAAGGCTTGCGCGCCGGCGGCCGGCCGGGGCGGGACCACGCCGAAGGGGAATTCCTCGGTCGCGACCGTTTGATTCTGAGCGTCGCGCAGGACCACGCCGGCCACGTAATAGCCGGGCCGGGTCTGGGGCAGGGCGGAGAATTGCTCCGCGAATAGCTCACCCGGCTTGAGCGTCAGCGGGCGGGTGAATTCGCTCTGCTGAATGCCCGCCTGATCGCGCACGGTCAGGGTGAGGTTCAACGGGCCAGCGGTCTCGGGCCGGGCGGCGTTGGCGATCCGCAGATTCAGGCGCGCCGGTTCATTCGGATTTTCGCTCAGCAATTCGCCCGGCGTCTCCACCCCCGCCCAGAGGCTGAGCGGTTCGGAGGGGGCGTAGTCGGTCTTCGGTCCGGTCTGGAGTTGGATGCCGTCGACCCAGGTGGTCGCTTCGGCCTGACCGCCGAGGGAAATGAAGAAACGCTGGCGGGCTTTGGGCGCCGGTACGGGAACTTCATAGCGCTGCCATTCGGTGGTGAGGGCGAAGGTCTTGCCGCCCAAGTGCTGCCACTGAGTCGAGATGAGCCGGGCGGTGAAGTTGGTCGGCGCGCGTTCGGCCTTGGCGAAGAAGGAGAGGGTGTAGGCCTGACCCGCTTCCAGCGTGTATTCCAGCAGCCAGGGGGTGGTAACGCCGCTGGCGGATGGCGGGATAAGCAGGCTGGCCTGCCCCAGGGCGGCGGTGGTCGGATCGCGTCGGGGCGATTCGTCCTGACCGGAGTAGAAATTCCACTGGCCCGGGCCGGTCTCGAAACTGGTGTCGCCTCGGACCAGATTGGCGGAAAACGCGGCCGGGCCGGCGGCCGGCGAAGGTTTTGCCCCGCTGTCGGCCGTCACTTCGGCCAGGGAAAAGGCGAAGAGCGTGGCGTTCTGTTGCGAGACGAACATCAGCTTTTCGATCTTGTCCAGCTCCAGGCGGCGGTTACCCGCACCGTGCTGCGAATAGGCATAGGTGAAGGCCGAAAGCGGCAGGCTGATCTTTTTCCATTCGGGCGTCAGGGGCACCGGGGCTGAGAAGAAATCGGCCCCCTCGGGACAAGCTGCGGCCGATTCGCCCAGCACGAGGTTGACTCCCCCGCCGCCGGGCCCTTGTCGTATCCAGAAAGACAGGCTCTGCATTTCGGGCGGCAAGTGAGTTTGCAGGGCGACCAAGGCCGTATGGGTGGTGTAGGGAAAGACGAATTCCGCGCCGGGTTTGCCTTCGACCGCGTTTGCCAGCGGCTTGATCTGCGGGCGGGTCGATTGCGCGTCGGCCCACGGCTGCCAGTTTGCCCCGCCGGCGGCGAAGTCATCCAGCACTCGGGGTTCGGTCGCGATCAGCGCGGCTGATGAACCGGCGCAGCACCAGACGAAGACGGCTACATGACGGAGAAGGGGGGAGCGGCGGGCGGGCATGGGGACTCCTTGAGTTCGAAAGGCGGATGAAGGCTGAAGTCAGAATTCAAAAAAACGGTGTTGGTCGGTGATCTGACCCTCGCGCAGGACAATGGCATGCTGATCGGAAAGCAGGAAGTTGGCCGCGCCGTTGTGGCGGAACATGATATGGTGGAGGCTGGGCGTATCGGGATAAGATATGGTGCTGAAAAAATCCACATGATCCGTGTCCGCGTAGATCAGCAATTGGTCGGGATTTCGGAACGTATATGAGGCTCGGCGGAAGGTGCTCTGGAACATGTAGCCGTTGGGGGCGTAGTGGTAAGTGTAGCTCCAATCCGTTTTAACCGGCTCTCCGCAGGGGCAACGCCAGATGCCTTCAGGATATGTGCCTAAGCGAAGAGCCCTGGCCGCCGGCCATTTGCTTTGGGAAGGATTTTGGATAGCCAAAATCTCCATCAGCCCCGCCCAGCAGAGGTTCTGGTCCCAGCTGCCGTAATCCGGCGGCTTGGGCCAGGAGCAGGCCTGGGGCCAGAAAGCGGTCTGGTCCTGGTAGAGGGCAAAGACCAGGCCGGCCTGCTTGAGATTGTTGGCGCAGAAGGTGGCGCGGGCCGTGCTCAGGGTCTTCTCCAGCGCCGGCAGGAGCATGGCGGCCAGAACGGAAATTATTGAGACCACCACCAGCAGCTCCACCAGAGTGAAGCCCGCTTCGGCCCGGCGCCGGCCGCGGGCGGCGTAGGGCTGGGCGCGAAAGAAACGCCGCAAGCCCGTCGGCTCGAGCGGCGGTTCAAAGAGCGGAGGTACGATTTCCGTTTGCGACATGGGTTTCTCCTCGCGAATTGGCCGATCCAAGAATTGGTCAAGGTCGATTTCCGTTCGGGCCGGCTGCCGGTACGTTGGCGGCGACAGGGGCGGAGGCCCGGCGGGCGTTTCCTGCGTCCAGTCCGCAGCGACTACCGCAAAGGCCGGAGTCTGGATAACGATCTGCTCGGGTAGAATTTCGCGGTGCAGAATCAGGCGCGGGGAATCGGTTTGGGGTTTCCGCTTGCGGAAACCGGGCGGAACGGTGAGATGAATTCGGCTGGGATCGGCCGGCCGCAGGCCATGGAATTCCAGCGCACTGGCATGACTGATGATGCCTTGAGGGACGCCGGCTTGGTTGCGGGTCCAAAGCACCCAGCGGGTGAAGAGGGCGGCCAGGGAATCCTCCTGTCCGGGCAGCCGAAACAGCCCCCAATCAACATGCAGCCAGTGGCCGGCTTTAACGTGGTATATGTGGTTATTATTGACGTATCCCGCCGCCTGAGCCTGCTGGGCGGTGAAGTAGCCGAATTGGCGGCCAGCGACCTCTTCTAGGGATTGCATTATGTATTTTTCTCCGCCAGGGGGCTTATGTAATTTATTCTTTAAATTGGACAAGAGCAAGTGGCATAAGGCGTTATGTCTGGAGGCGGCCGGCGTTGTTTGGCCTAAATGCCAGCTAAAATGTTGCTTGGCAACATATACATAAAATAAAAAATGCCGGGACATAAGCTCATGAACCAAACGTTGCCGTGGTTGATCAGCCAGATTTGACCAGTTCGCAGTGGGGAGGAAGGATTCTCAGCTTTGTCAGAAGTGAAGCACCAAAGCAAATACAAATTCCCATAATAAATAGGTAGAGTAGATTGGAGAGCAGGTATCCTTCTCCTGACAACAGAGTGTTTGGCGGCGGCACAGTCATAGTAAAGGGGCCGATGGTGGAACTGGTCTCCCTTCCTCTCTAGTATCCCGTCAGCCCTAAAAGGGTGAATAAAGATAAGTATCTGGTCGATAT
>CAYMGG010000101.1:1589-17026 GCA_964389915.1 uncultured Planctomycetaceae bacterium | reverse complement strand
CCTCCCTTGCCCTCTCCTTGCGAAGAGAGCTTTCCTGCCGCAAAGCTCTCCCCGGCCCCGTTAAACGAGCTTTAATCGCGCCTCCGGCCCCTTCCCGCCCGCCCCTAGCGGCAGTCGCAGCCGCAGTTGCACCCGCTGTCGCAATCGCAGTCGCTGGGCACGAAATGCCGGTAGAGCAGGTCCAGGTCCAGCCCCGGATAGAGCACGAACTTGTCCAGCAGCGCTTCGACCTGCGTCTGCGCCCGCCGCGCGGCCGCCGGTTCGAGGTCGAAGCGGGCCTTCGAAGGCTGGCCCGCGTTCTTGCCCTCGGTGATCAGCGCCGGCTTGCAGCCGGCCAGAATGATCTTGATGGCGGCGGCGATCTGGCGCATCTCGCCCTCGCCCATGCCCAGGGTGGTCACCGCCGGCGTGCCCAGGCGCAGGCCGCTGGTGTACCAGGGGCCGTTGGGATCGTTGGGCAGGCTGTTGCGGTTGACGGTCACGCCGCACTGCCGCAGCGCTTCTTCGCCCTGGCGGCCGTTCAGGCCGAACTTGCCCAGGTTGAGCAGCAGGAGATGGTTGTCCGTGCCGCCGGTGACCACGTCCAGCCCTTCGCTCTTGCAGGCTTCGGCCAGGGCCGAGGAGTTGGCCACGATCCGGCGGGCGTATTCCTTGAATTCGGGCCTGGCCGCTTCGGCCAGAGCCACGGCCTTGGCCGCCATGACGTGCGGCAGCGGTCCGCCGATCACCAGCGGGCAGCCCTTGTCGACCGATTCGGCGAACTCCTTCTGGCACAGCACCAGGCCGCCGCGCGGCCCGCGCAGGGTCTTGTGGGTGGTGGTGGTGACGATCTGGGCGTGGGCCACGGGGTTGAAGTCCCCGGCAAAGACCCCGCCGGCCACCAGGCCGGCGAAGTGGGCCATGTCGACCATGAAGACCGCGCCCACCTTGTCGGCGATCTCGCGCATGATCCGGAAGTTGATCTTGCGCGGATAGGCGCTGTAGCCGGCCAGCAGGATGAGCGGTTTGACCTCGGCGGCGACTCGCTCAACCTCCTTGTAATCGATCAGACCGGTGCCGGCGTCCACGCCGTAGCTGTAGGCGTCGAACATCTGAGCCGAAACGTTGAAACGGTAACCGTGCGTCAGGTGGCCACCGCAGTAATAGTCCAGACCCAGCAGGCGCTGGTCGTGGGTGGCGGCGCGTACCTTGTTCCAGGCCTCGCGCGAAAGCTTGGAGGGGTTCTCCTCGCCCAGCTCCTTGAGCACCCGGTTCTGCACCCGCTCATTGAGCACGGCCCAGTAAGCGATCAGGTTGGCGTCGGCGCCGCTGTGGGGCTGGACGTAGGCGTGCTCGGCCCCGAAGACCTGGCAGGCGAGCTCGGCGGCGCGGCTCTCCACCGCGTCGACGTTGCCGCAGCCGGCGTAGAAGCGGTGGCCGGGGAAACCTTCGGCGTACTTGTCGGTCAGCAGGTTGCCCATGGCCAGCTGGGTGGCCAGACTGCAATAGTTCTCGCTGGCGATCAGCTTGAGGTGGCGGCGCTGGTCGGCCAGCTCCTGAACGATCGCGGCCGACAATCCGGGCTCGACGGTGGCCACGGTCGCCAGGTTGGCCAGGTAGGCGACGAACCCCGCGTCGAGCCGGTCGGCCGGCGTGCGGGCCAGATATTCGGACAGGGCCGGATGAGTCATGTCAGGTCTCCTTGTTGGCGGGTAACGAGCTCCGTCTCGCCCCTCAGTCTCCCGGGCCCCCGCTGCGGACCGGAACGGAGCCGGTCGTAGAGCGCGCGGCTGGGCCGCCGCATGGGCCGGGGATGTTTTTTAGCTCTCCACCGCCCAGCGCAGATAGGCGTCGACGAAAGCGTCGAGGTGGCCGTCGAGCACCTTGTGGGCGTCGCCGGTCTCACAGCCGGTGCGGGCGTCCTTGACCAGGGTGTACGGGGCCAGCACGTAGTTGCGGATCTGGCTGCCCCAGGCGTTCTCCATCTTGGCCGCGTTGCGCTGCTGGTCGGCGGCGCGGCGCTCGTCCTCCTGTTGCTTGAGCAGCTTGCTCTTGAGCAGCTTGATGCCCAGATCCTTGTTGCGGTGCTGGGAGCGTTCGGTCTGGACGAAGACCACCAGCCCGCTGGGGTTATGGGTGATGCGCACGGCCGAAGCGGTTTTGTTGACGTGCTGGCCGCCCTTGCCCGTGGCGTGGATGCGCTCGATGGTCAGGTCGCTTTCGGCGATCTCGATACCGCTGGTCTGGACGAAGTCGGGGACCACGTCCACGGCCGCAAAGCTGGTTTCGCGCCGGCCGCTGAAAGGCGAGATGCGCACCAGGCGGTGAACGCCGATCTCGCTGCGCAGAAAGCCGTAGACCGCCTCGCCCGAAACCCGCAGGTCCACGCTCTTGATGCCGGCTTCTTCGCCGGGCTGAAGGGAGATCTCTTCGGTCTTCCAGCCCCGCATTTCGAAGTGCCGGGTGTACATGCGCAGCAGCATCTCGGTCCATTCGCAGGCGTCCGAGCCGCCCGCGCCGGTCTGAATGCTGAAGAAGGCGTTCTCGTAATCGTAAGGCCCGTTGAGCAGGGCCTGCAACTCCAGCTCCGCCAGCCGGGCCAGGCAGGACTCGGCCGAGGCGGACAGTTCGGCCAAGGTGCCCGCATCGCCTTCGGCCTCGGCCAGCTCCAGCAGTTCGGCCCCGTCGCGCAATTCGCGTTCGAGCTTGCCCAGCGGCTCGACGATCCGCCGGAGCGTCTTCATCTCGTCCATCAAGGCGCGGGCCTTCTCCTGGTCGTTCCAGAAGCCGGCCTGGGCCATGCGCGCCTCGATCTCGCCGATCCGCGCCGCCTTGGCCGGCGCGTCGAGCGCCTGGCGCAATTCGCCCAACTTGCCTTCCGCCGCTTTGAAGCTTTCGGCGATCTCGGTCGCTTCGGCCATGCGTATCCCCGCCAAACAAAAAAAACACCCGCCCGGGCCGAATCGCCCAGACGGCCCCGCCTCGGCCGTTCATCGGTTCCCCGGCCCCGGTCGGCAACGAAAACTGAAAATATAACGACTGTTCGGGAATGGGTCAAGGCGTTGTTACGCGAATTGACGAAGCGAATCCAGCTTATAGGCGATAGGAGGAGAGAAGGCCGCTAAATATCATCGAGCGGCCAGATCGGCCTTGGGCAGCGGATATGTCGTACATCGGCGGGTTTTTGCCAGGAAAAACCGTCGGCGGCGATTTCAAAAATGCCTTTGCCGATGGGTTCGAACTTGTGTCGAAAATGGGCCGTCGATTTTACGACGAGCACGCGTTTAGCGAGCGGATCAATGCCATTGGCCCGGAATTGATCCGGATCGAATGTCTGGCAGACCCGGGTGTTGACAATGATCTCAACGTCGTTCAGTACCAGGACCGCATTTTTGCCGTAAGCGCAAAGTGCAGCGGGCGATGCCTCCAGTCGATTGGAATAGCGACCGTCAGTGATGGCCTTAACGTAGGCCGTTCCAATCACTGGTCCGCCTAGAATCTCCGGGTAAAGCTTTCCTCCCAGCGAGGCCTCGAAACGATTCCCGACCCCCGCCTGCTCCGCTTGGGCGACGGTCTCGGGGTCGTAGATCGACGCGACCGCCGCGCCTTTTACGCCCCTTTCGATCAGGCGACGCAGGATATGGGTACTCGAACCGGTGGATCCGCCGCCGGGGTTGTCGTAGCAATCGGCGAAAACATACGGCCCTTCGGTCGTGGTTTGCAGGGCGTCGATGGCGTCGTCCATTCTGATAAAATTTCGGGTTAACGTCCGCCGTTCCGCCCAGATCGCATCCGCCAGCGTATCCGCCAGTTGCTGGGCTAATTCCGGGGCATTATTCGTGACCGCTATGGCGCGCACACCGCTCTCCGCTATGTCGGCACAGAAAAAACCGTAGGCCACGGAAACCGTGACGACGCGCGGATCTTTTTCCATCTCCGCGGCCAACTCCACAAACTTGCCGATGCGCGGATCGGTGGTGGGGATGAAGTCCGCGAGCATAGGCAAGCGTTTGGACCGCATCACCGGACGCAGGTTCCCATCAAGTACAGCGAGCAGCGCCCGGGCGGCCTCGGCGCAGCGGTCGTTGGTGTCCGTATGCGGATAACAGTCGTTGAGAAATAACGCGGAGGCGTTGCTCAACATCTTTTCGGTCACGTTCGCGTGCAGATCGAGCGTCACCATGATGGGCATGGCTGGTCCCACTGCCCGGCGAACTGCTTCCAGCAGCAAACCTTCGGCGTCTTCGTCATCCTCTAGAACCATGGCCCCATGCAGCCACAGGACGACGCCGTCAATCGGGCCATTTGCCTGGATGGCGTCCAGTAGAGTTCGCTCGGCAAAATCGTAAACTGCACGGCGCACCGGTCCCCACGGTTCGGCCCAGCCGTTAAGCACGGGTATAACCTCAATGCCTCCATTTGTTTCGAGTGCGTTGACAAACGAACCCATGATCCCGCCCTTGTCCCGATAATGCTCGACCCCGTATTTTTTGCCGATGTTCTCGCCGCCAAATGCCGAGAATTCGGTAAAAGCCGGAATGAATGTGTTAGTTTCAGTGCCGAAAGAGCCAATTACCACTTTTTTCATTACAGTCTACCTTTTTTGCCCACGGACGGGCTTTTCAGTTCTCCGCCACTTGCATGGCGATCTTGGCCCAGTCGAACAATCGCTGCGGTTCATAGCGCACCGTGCTGATGTCCTTCAGGATCAACTCCAGCGGGCAGCCGTGCCGGGCGCAAAGATCGCGGGTTTCGCGCAGATCGTTGCGCACCTGGTCATGGCTGAAGCGCTCCCACGCCAGGAAAGCTGGGTTGGGTTTGCGTGAGAAGACGTATTCCTTGCCGATCTCCTGGGCGCCGCGCTCCTGATTGGTCCAGGGACTCATGGAGACCTTGCGCACGTTGGGAATCTGGCGAACTTCGTTCATCTTCAGGTCCAGCGGATCGCAGCAACCGTAATAGACCAGCCCGAATCGGGCACAGATGCGGCTGGTGTAGTCGACCTCGAATTCCTTGAACATCTCGGGCGAGACCGTCGACAGCATCTGCGCCAGGCCGAACATCCAAATATCCTTGGTCTGCGGTTTCCTCGGATTGTAGTCCGGCGTCGGCAGTTCGTCAACATAAGCGCCGGTACAATGGATCAGGCTTTGGGGCTGGCAGAGCAATCCCTGGGCTTCGAGTTGGTCCAGCAGACTCAGATAGCCCTCGGTCATTCGGCTCAGCATCTGATGCATGTATTCCGGTTCGTCCACCAGCTTGTACAGGGCGTCCTCCACGCTCATCCAGTGGGAAATCGGGTCCCATAGGGAGAGGTAAGGGCTTATCCCCGCCGGCCGGATTTCCAGTATATCATCGAACAATTCGTGCGCCACGGCCAGCCGCCGGGCGGTTTCGGCTGCATCATGGCTAATCCGAGGAGTATGGATTTTCTCCAGATCGGCTTCGGTCTGGAACTGGTTCGTATATTTGTGGCCCCGGACTGAATTGCTGGGGTCGGTGGTGGCCACATGCTCCTGCACCTGGATGCCAAAGCCGGTGTTCTGCACCGCCAGGGGTACCGGCAGAAACGGTTCGACCACCATGTCCACGGGAAAATGATCCCACTGGAACAAGATCCGGCGCAGCCCTTCCTCATATTTCCGGCCTTCGGGATCGGTGCATTGCAGCGTCAATTCGTCGCCGACGTTCATTTCGTTCCAGCAGACCTGGTCGATCATGACCATCGGGCGTTCCGGCCGAAGGGCGTTAAGCTGACGCCAGAGCCGCCGCTTCTCCTCCTGTGCCGGCAGGGCCGCAATCTCGGCCACGCGGCCGGCCAGTTTCCGCAGCACCTGCCGATCCATCTGACTGATCATTTTCCCGCTCCTCTAGTGGGGGTTGGCTTTAATACCGGCCATAGTCCCGGGCCGTGGCGATCATGGCTTCCAGGTTTTCAAAGGGGGTGTCGCGGCCGCACTGATCGCCGGTGGAGAGGATGAACCGCCCGCCCTCGGCCGCGTCGTCGATGGCCTTTTTGCTGGCCCGGATCACGTCGTCCACCGTGCCGCGCAACATGACGTCGGTGGTGTGCAGGTTGCCCTTGAGGGTCAGCTTGCGGCCGTACAGGCGCTTCAGTTCGGCCAGGTTGCAGTCGCCCATGGGCGGAATCTCCAGCGGATCGATCACGGTGAGCGTGGTCTCCTCGGCCATCATCTTGACCAGCTCCTTCTCCGGTCCGCAGGAATGCACATGGGTGGGGTAGCCGGCGGCCGTGGCCAGCTCGATGGCCCGTTTCACGGCCGGCAGGGTCAGCTGGCGGACGATCTGCGGGGTCTGGGTCACCAGCGAGCCCGAACCGCCCACGGTGAAGAAGTCAGGCTTGACGTCCAGGGCCATGATCGCGGCAAAGCGCTTTTCGACATTTTCCACCAACTGCTCAGCCCAGGCCTCGCGTTCGTTGTCCTCCATATCGTAGTACTTGTAGACCGCCTCTTCATTGCCCAGCGCGCAAGTCGAGGCCAGGCCAACGCCGACCAGCCCTTGATTCCCCAACAACTCCTTGGCCCGTTTCAACCCGGCCGGACCATAATCCACCGGCTTGACCCCTTCCAACGGCTCATAGCGCGTCGGCACCGGCGGCAGGCCGATCTTCTGCGGCTTGATGTTGTGGGTCGGCGGATCGGCGCGATAATAGACCGCCACCTTCTCTTCCCAGACCCGATGCCCGTTTTCGCCATATGAACGCTGGGTGATGATCCGGTCGGCGTCGCGATAGACAATATAGCGTTCCCACGGCGGGGTATTCGGATCCTCCAGCTGCGGCAATCGCAGGGGAATATACCCGTCCATAACCGAATCGATATTGAAGCGCTTGGCGCAGTTGATGTACGCCTCGTAATGCGGCGGATCATTGTATAAATAAATATCCCAAAACGGTTTGCCGGTCAGGCGGCAAGGAATCATATTTGAAAAATCCGGCGCCACCGGCACACAGTCCGGAATCTCCCCTTTGAGCACAGTCTTCAAGCGTTCACGCGGCGTCATGGCGAAGCTCCTTTGTTTTGGCCGTACATTGCAATATTATTGCGTAAAATTAACTTATCTTCCGCTTGATTGAGGCGTTTTTTGCTTTATATTGATCTCAATGGGCTTTTTTCCCACCGGAGCCGACCATGGCGGAAACCGTCTGTTTGAGTTGCGAACATTTCATCAAACCCGGCGAGCATTACCATTACGCGCAGACGACGTACGATGAAGACCGGCTTTGCCCCATTCACCGGCATGATTTCGCCGAAGTGTTCTACATGCTCTCCGGCTCGGCCTGGCATATGATCAACGGCCGCACCGATGTGCTTAAAGCCGGCGCTTTGGTCTTCATCCGGCCGGAGGACGCCCACGGTTTGCGGGTGGGGGACGGCCCGGGGTTCGAGATCGCCAATCTCGCTTTCCGAACCGAGGCGCTGAATTTTGCCGCCGAGCGATATTTTGGCGGCCGAACCGAGTTCTGGGGTGGACAATCGCCGACTCCACGCCAACTGTCGGTCGAGCCGGAACGCCAAGCCGAAGTGGCCGCCTGGTTTGTTAAATTCGCCAAAAGAACGCGGGGGCGATTGGATCTGGAAGTATTTTTGCTGGAACTGCTGGCCGGTTTTCCCCTGCCCTCAGATACGGCAAATGCCGACCCGCTGGCCACCGGTCCGGGTTGGCTGCGCTCGGCCTGCCGGGAGATCGAAAAGAAGACTCATTTCCCGGGCGGAGTGCCGGAATTCGTCCAGCTGACCGGGCGCTCGCCCGAGCATGTTTCGCGCGTGTTAAAAAAACTGACCGGGCAAACGCCCAGCCAGATCGTCAACCGCGCCCGCCTGGAATATGCCGCCGCCCGGCTGAGCGAGCGCCGCCAGGCCATTGCCGAGATCGCCTTCGACTGCGGTTTTCAAAGCCTGAGCCAGTTCTATCACCTGTTCCGCGCCCGGTTCGGGGTTCCCCCCCGGCAATACCGCCTGCGCCAGGCCACCCCCCTGCCCCTGGCCCGAAGCGCATAAATATCCAGAACGGCCAGGGGCTTTCTTTATCGTCGCCGCTCTTGATCTCGCCAAGACTGCCAAGAGCAGCAAAAATATTTTATTGGCTTCTCACGCAAAGACACAAAAGACGCAAAGTTAGGGGTATTGCGCGGTTGCGGGCAAAGCGGCAATTGGTTCTTTGCGTCTTGGCGTCTTGGCGTGAAATCTGTTTTCGGGGTTAGGTAAATCCGCGGCCATCATTTGGCCATAGGGCTTGATTAACCTCGAAAGGCCCTGCCAGAACGGCAAAGAGACTTGCTTTCTGCCCCAGCTTGCGCTATAAGTTAAATTTTGGCCTGTAGTTAACGAAAGCGGAATCGGCGGCATTGGTTACGCAAGGGTGACTATGAAATCGCTGACGCGCGAAATCTGGATGAATGTCCCGGCCCGCCGGCAGATCATCTCCATCCACGAACAAGTGGCCGAATTGGTCCGCGAAAGCGGGGTCCAGGAAGGCCTCTGCCTGGTAAACGCCATGCATATCACGGCCTCGGTCTTCATCAATGACCGCGAATCGGGGCTGTATGAAGATTACGAAACCTGGCTGGAAAAGCTCGCCCCACACGAACCGGTCGGCCAATACCGGCACAACACGGGCGAAGACAATGCCGACGCCCACATGAAGCGCCAGATCATGGGCCGCGAGGTCGTGGTGGCCATCACCAACGGCAAACTCCACCTCGGCCCCTGGGAGCACATCCACTATTACGAATTCGACGGCCGGCGCAAAAAGCGCCTTTTGGTCAAAATCATCGGAGAATAAAACCATGATCCACGTCATCGCCACCATCGAAGTCCGTCCCGGCAAACGCGCGGAATTTTTAAAGATCTTCAAGGCCAACGTCCCGGCCGTGCTGGCCGAGGCCGGCTGTCTGGCCTATGGCCCGACCGTCGATTCGGGCGCGGACCTGCCGCCGCTGGCCCCGGCCCGCGAAAACGTGGCGGTCATCGTCGAACAGTGGGAGAGCCTCGACCACCTCAAGGCCCACCTGAAAGCTCCGCACATGGCCACCTACCGCGAAAAGGTCAAGGACCTGGTGGTGGGGGTCGGTTTGCAGGTTCTGAATCCCGCCTGATGCCGACCCGCAAACCCGTCTCGCCGCCGGCCCGCCCGCCGCGCGTCGCCTGTGTCAGTCTCGGCTGCGCCAAGAACACGGTCGATTCCGAGACCGTGCTGGGTGAATTGTTAGGTGGCGGCTGGGAACTGGCCCTTGATCCGTCCGAAGCCGATCTGGCGGTGGTCAACACCTGCGGCTTTATCGCCGACGCCCGCCAGGAGAGTCATGACGTCATCGCCGAACTGCTGGCGCTGAGCGCGGAGGAACCGGGCCCCAAAGTGGCGGTCATGGGCTGTCTGGCGCGCCTGGCCGAGGGCCCGCGGCTGCTGATCACCGAACCGTCGTACGCCTATCTGCGCCTGGCCGACGGGTGTAATAATTGCTGCGCTTACTGCAATATCCCCAACATCCGCGGCCGCCTGCGCAGCCGGCCGGCCGACGCCATCGTGCGCGAGGCCCAAACCCTGATCGAATCCGGCGTCAAGGAACTGATCCTGGTTTCCCAGGACACCACCGCCTATGGCCTGGATGCGGGCAGCACCATGCAACTGCAATCGCTGTTGCAGCGCCTGTTGCAGGAGACGTCCGCCCCGCGGATTCGGCTGATGTATGCCCATCCCCGCCGGGTCGGGCCGGAGCTGCTGGCGTTACTGGCCGCGGAAAAACGCCTCTGCCACTATCTGGACCTGCCGATTCAGCACATCAACGACGCGATCCTGCGCCAGATGAACCGGGGCTATGGGGAAGACCAGGTTCGCGCTTTGCTGGCCGAATTCAAGCGTTATCCGCAGCTGGTGCTGCGCAGCAGCCTGATCACCGGCTTCCCCGGCGAGGGCGAGGCGGAGTTCGCGCAACTGCTCCAACTGGTCGAATCCGGCGTTTTTCAACATTTGGGCGTATTCGCCTATTCGCGCGAGGAGAATACCCCGGCGTACAACCTGCCCAGGCAGGTTGATCCGGAACTGGCCCGGCAGCGGCGCGATCTTTTGATGGCCGCCCAACAGAAAATTACCTTTGCCTGGTTGGACTCTAGGCGGGGAAATACCGAAGAAGTATTGATCGACGCCCAACTGAAAAAGAACCTTTGGCGGGGCCGAACCTTGACCGAAGCCCCGGAAATCGATGGCCAGGTGATGCTGAAAGGCAAAAAATTTAACGTCGGCGGAATAATTCGGGCTTGCCTGAAAAAGCGCGATGAATATGATATGGTCGCAGAAGCGGTGAACTAAATTCGGTCAGGAAAAGAACCGGATGAGTTGTTGGTGATCTGAAAAGATGATGCGCCTGGCACTTGGCGGGCCATTTTTGTTTTCAGACGAACACCGATAACCTGTCTTTTCCGACACAGTATAAACTTTTTCCTCCTCCGCCGATGAGCCACGCGACTGCGGCTCATTTGCTTTTTGACGATCGGGCGGGAAATACTGGTTTTTCAATAAGCTCCAAACGTCCGCCAAACCATTGCTGCTCCAAGGCAAGGAAAGATACCGTGGTCGACAAGCCCCAAAAGCGCGACTCCTCGACGCGGGTCTATAAGGACGACGCCAAGAAGGCGGGCGTGCCCAAAAAGGCCGAGACCAGCAATATCATCAAGCGGCCCGCCAGCCCGGTGATCAAAAAAGCCAAAGTCACTGGCGGCACGGAAAAAAACAAAGCCATCAGCGCTCCGGAAAAAACCCGGACCACCCCGACTCTGCGGCCCCGCGGCGAACGCAAACCGGACAGTTCTCTGGCTCGGGCCACCCGGATCGAAAAAGCTGAGACTTCGGTGATCAAGGGCCGGCCCAAGCCCGGCGACTCTTCGGTGTTACGCAAAGGCATCACCCGCACCGAATTGGCCAAAATCCAAAAAGACGACAAGACCGCCCGGCGGACCTCCAGCAAGCTGGCGGCCGCCACGGAGAGCAATTCCACCGGCTCCCACCGGGCCACCACCACCTCCGGCCGCCTTAAGGCAACCGAATCCTCCGGGCGTATCCGGGCCACGGATCGGGAAGGGCGCATCAAGCCCGGCCTGGGCGTCCGCTTCAGCCTGGGCGTCAAGTTCGCGGTTCCGGTTTGCGTCCTGATCGCCATCATCATCGTGACCTGGGGCCTGCTGGTCGGCCGGCGGATCACGGAAACCCTGCTGGAAGACATCAAGAAATCCGGCGCATCCCACGTCATGGCCCTGGCCACGCTCGGCCAGACCATTACCGATGCCTACTACCAGGCCCCGGATTTCGACGATGAGCGCCGCGTCTGGCCCGTCAACTTGGGCCTGATCCTGAAGCAGGACTTCTACAAGCTGATGGGCCTGAAGGAAAACGACAAACAGATCCCCCCCATCGACAAGATCAATTCCGCAGCCAAAGCCGCCCAGCTGCTGCGTAATTTCGCCAGTTATGAAGAGATCAAGGCCGATAAGTTCGATCCCACGCCGGCCAACCGCCATTCCAACGAAGTCCTCGACGCCTATATTTTGGACAGCAGCGATAATTTGCTGGCCGGGGCCCTGACGCAGGACAAAAAATTCAAGATCGAATCGTTGGCCTGGCTCAAGACCGGTCTGGACACCGTCACGATCGGCGATCAGCCGTACAACATGGAAAAAATGGGCATCAACGTCTGGGCCGCGGTGATCGTCGGCGGCCCGTCCAACGGCCAGAAGGTGCTGGCCTTCATGCGCGAATTCAAGGGTTCCCGGGTGCCGGGCAAGGCCCTGCTCATGATGTCGGCCGAGGTGATCGACATCGAGACCTCCCGCGTGACGCGCATGATGCTGGTAGTGGGCATCACGGCCATGATCCTGGCCATCCTGGTCTGCGTGGTGATCGCCAGCCTGGTGACCAAGCCCGCCAAGATCCTGATCTCGGATATGGAGATCGTCGCCGGTGGCAACCTCAAGCACCGCACCAAGGCCCACTCGCAGGACGAGATCGGCCTGATCGCCAACGAATTCAACGAGATGACCCACAAGCTGGCCATCGCCGCCGCCGCCGAAAAGGAACAGCAGCGGCTTGAAAACGAACTGGAGATGGCCAAAGAGATCCAGAAGACCCTGCTGCCCAAACAGGTGCCGCTGGTCAAGGGCGTGGACATCGCAGCCGTCTATCGGCCGGCCCGCGAGATGGGCGGCGACTACTACGACTTCTTCCCGATCGACAAGGAGCACGTGGGGGCGATCGTGGCCGACGTCTCGGGTAAGGGCGTGCCGGCCAGCCTGGTCATGACCAAGGCCCAGACCATCCTGCGCTTCTTCGTCACCGGCAACACCTCGGCGGCCGACACCGTGACCAAGGCCAACTCGGTCCTGGCCCGCGACATCAAGCGCGGCATGTTCGTGACCGCCTTCTACGTGGTCTTCAACGCCCGCACCCGCAACGTGCTCTGCGCCTCGGCCGGCCATAACCCGATGATCTGGTTCCGCGCCGGCGGCGAGATCGAGCTCATCAACCCCAGCGGCATCGCCCTGGGCTTCGACAAGGGGGCCATCTTCTCCCGGACCATCAAGGAGCAGAACCTCTCGGTCACCGCGGGCGACCGGCTGGTCCTCTACACCGACGGCGTGGTCGAAGCCATGAACAACCGCAACGAGGAATATACCGAGGAACGCCTGATCCAGTTCGTCAAGGATAACCGAGAACTGACCAGTCAGGAGTTCATCGACGCCTTGCTGGAAGACCTTGATCATCACAAGGGCAAGGCCGAACAGCACGATGACATCACGATGGTGGTTATGACGGTAGGCGAAACAGGAGGCCAGGATGGCTGAACGCATTCACAAGGAATTGGTGGCGCCTCCGGACACCAAGCATCTTGTGAAAATCCGCGAAGTGATCCAAGACGCCGCGGCGCGGACCTTCACCGATGAGAAGATGGTCGCGCGGGTGGTGCTGGCGGTCGATGAGGCGGTCGCCAACATCATGGAGCATGCGTACGAGGACATGGAGGTGCCCGGAGACATCCGGATCACCGTCGATGCGGATCACACAAGATTCGAAGTTACCATCACCGACACGGGCAAGGAATTCGATCCGGGCACCATCGAGACCCCGGATATCATCGACCATGTCCGGCGCGGCAAGAAAAAGGGCCTGGGCGTCTTCCTGATGCGCCAGATCATGGACGAGGTAAAATATACTTTCGTTCAGGGTTTCCGTAACGAATTGCGCATGGTAAAATACGTCCGCTAGCGTTAGGAGGTGGCAAGCAATGCCGGAACTCAATATACAAAAGGAAATGGTCGGCGAGAACGCGTGCGTCCTGGCCTTGACCGGCTTCCTCGACGCGCACACCTTCGAAAAGCTCGACGAGTCGATCAACGAACTCTTCGACCAGAACGTCTTCCGCCTGGTGGCCGATCTCTCCGGGGTCGAGTACATCTCGTCGGCGGGTGCGGGCGTCTTCATCGGTTCGTTGGCCACGGCCCAGGAGAGCGGGGGCGACATCGTGCTGGTCAACCCCACGCCCAACGTCAAGGAGGTCTTCGACCTGCTGGGGCTGTCGCAGATCTTCAAGATCATGGACGATCGCGAGGCGGCGTTGGCCGCGCTCTAACGGTTGTGACCGAACCGACGGGTAGCAGCGGCGCGGGCCGGTTGGGCCTGGCGCCGGTCCCGAAGCCGGGCGTGTCAGGCCAACCGCGGTTGTGGTTTTCGTCCGGGGCCCCGCTTGCGGGGCCTCTTCCCATTTAGCCGGCCGGTGATGACCCATGAACGAAGTGCCCTCTCTCTCGATCGTAATTCCCGTCCATAACGAGGAGCGCGTCCTCAGTGCCACGCTCCTCTCCGCCCTCGAGGCCGCATCGGCCTATCCGGCCCCGGTCGAGGTCGTGGTCGCCTTGAACGGCTGCCGCGACCGCTCGGCCCAGATCGCCCGGCTCTATCCGGTACGGGTGATCGAGGACGAACGCTGCGGCATGTCGTTCGGCAACAATCTGGGCGGACATGCCGCCCTGCACGACCTGATCATCTTCTGGGACGCCGACACAATCCTGGCGCCGGCCGATTTGCAGGCCCTGGCCGAAGCGACGCGCGGCCGGGGCGAGGTGGCCGGCGGGATGTGGACCTATCCCGACCGTCCCTCCTGGCGGGCCACCGCCTTCTTCTTCATCATGAACCAATTCTGCCTGCGGCGGCGGATTCCGGCCGCGGGGATCGTGATCCTCAGCCGCAGCGTCTACGAGCGGATCGGCGGCTTCGACGAAACCATCCCCCAGGGCACGGGCAGCGACGTGGTCCGCCGGGCGCTGGCCGCCGGCGCCGAATTCATCTAGGTCCACACCCGCGGCTGCCGCACCTCGGTGCGCCGCTTCGAGAAGCGCGGCTACCTGCGCCAACTGCTCGAATGGCGGCGCAACATCCGCCTCCACGGCTCCGGTCGGCAGCAGGAGCTGGCCAAGCATGATTACGAGGTAATCCGCTAGGGGCGCCCCCTCCCTGACCCCGAATTTTACGAACCGTCCTGCACCGGGCCGCAACCGGCCCCGGTCGACGGCTTCCGCGAGAAATTAGAAAAAGGATCGAATATATGACCGTGCCGTTTGTGGACCTGAAGCAGGAATACCTGGTCGCCCAGGCTGAAATCGACGCGCTGATGCGCGAGGTGATGGAGAACACCGCCTTCATCGGCGGCAAGATGGTGAGCGCTTTCGAGGCCGAGATGGCCGCGCACCAGGAGACCGCCGAGATCGTCAGCGCCGCCTGCGCCACCTCGGCCCTGCACCTGACCCTGCGGGCCCTGGGCATCGGCCCCGGCGACGAGGTCATCACCACCCCCTGTACCGCCATCCCCACCAGCGAGGCGATCACCCTGGCGGGGGCGCGGGTCGTGTTCGCCGACATCGACCCGGCCACCTTCTCGCTCTCGCCGGCCGCGGCCGCGGCCAAGGTCACAAATCACACCAAGGCGATCCTGATCGTCCACCTTTACGGTATTCCCTGCGACCTCGACGCCTTCGCCGAACTGGCCAGCGCCCGGCGTCTGATCCTGATCGAAGACTGCGCCCAGGCCCAGGGCGCCCGTTGGCGCGGCAAGCGCGTGGGCAATTTCGGCGCGGCCGCCGCCTTCAGCTTCTTTCCCAGCAAGAACCTGGGCGCTTTCGGCGACGGCGGGGCCATGATCGCGGCCGATCCCCAGATTCGCCAGCGGCAACGCTGCCTGGCCAACCACGGCCGCCAGGGCAAGTACGACCATGTGCTGGAGGGCACCAACTCCCGGCTCGACGCCTTGCAGGCGGCGGTGTTGCGCCCCAAGCTCAAGCTGCTCGATGCGCGCAACGCCCTGCGCCGCCAGGCGGCCGCCTGGTATTATGAGGAATTGGACGGTCTGCCCGGACTCCACCTGCCGGCCGTGCCACCTTTGGCCGAGCCGG
>CAYMGG010000101.1:0-1579 GCA_964389915.1 uncultured Planctomycetaceae bacterium | reverse complement strand
GGTCTGGCATATCTTTCCGGTCCGGGTGGCCGACCGCGACGGGCTGGCCGCGCACCTTAAATCGCGCGGCATCGAGACCGGGCTTCATTACTCCAAGGCCCTCCATCTCCAGCCGGCTTATGCCCATCTCCAGTTGCCGGCCGGCGCCCTGCCCCAGGCCGAGGCCGCCTTCGCCGAAGAATTGTCCCTGCCCATGTTCCCCGGCCTGACGCGCGCGCAGGTCGCCGAGGTGGCCCGGGCGGTGCGCGAATTCCTCAAGGCCTGAGTGCATGCGCTGGGACGGGTGGGAGATCATCGGGCTGGTGGGCGAAGCGCTCTTTTTTGCGCGCCTGATCGTCCAGTGGCTGGCCAGCGAGGAGGCCGGCCGGCCGGTGCTGCCCGTGACCTACTGGTATTTCTCCCTGGCCGGCAGCCTGATCCTGGCTGCCTATGCCTGGCGGTTGGGCAGCGTGGCCTTCCTGGCCCCCAATCTGGTGGGGCTGGCCATTTACGCCCGACAAATGCAATTGGAATGGCGACAGGCGGTTTCATCGTCAACGGGCGGTTGCCAAACCCCGGCGCCCGGCTATAATGTTCCCCCGTTGGATCCGTTCGGCTGATCTTTAGGAGACCCCCTAGTGCCGCCCCGCTTCGTGTTGCAAACCGAGAATCTCGGCAAGAGTTTCGGCGACAAGCCCATTTTCGACGGCATCTCCCTCTCCTTCTTCTACGGCGCCAAGATCGGCATCGTCGGCGATAACGGCGCAGGCAAATCCACCCTGCTGCGCATCATGGCCGGCGAGGATAAGAATTACTTCGGCGAATGCCGGCTGACCGACGGCATGCGCGTGGGTTACATTCCGCAAGAACCACGCCTCGACCCGGCCCTGACCGTGCGCCAGACCATCGAACAGGCCGTGGCCCCGCTCAAGCAGCTTTTGGCCCGTTATGAAGAGATTTCGGCCAAACTCGGCGAGGATCTGCCGGCCGACGAGATGGATGCGCTGATGGCCGAGATGACCACGGCCCAGGAGCAGATCGAGGCCGTCGACGGCTGGGAGATCGACCGCCACCTCGACCTGGCCGCCGACGCCCTGGTCCTGCCGCCCGACGACGCGCTGGTCAACGTCCTCTCCGGCGGCGAACGGCGGCGGGTGGCCCTCTGCCGCACTCTGCTCGAAAAGCCCGACCTCCTGCTGCTGGACGAGCCGACCAACCACCTGGACGCCGAGACCATCGCCTGGCTGGAGGACACGCTGCGCGACTATCCCGGCACCGTGCTGATCGTCACCCACGACCGGTACTTCCTCGACCACATCACCAAATGGATTCTGGAACTAGATGGCGGCCGGGGCATCCCCTACGAGGGGAACTACTCCGGCTGGCTGCAACAGAAATCCGAACGCCTGCGGCAGATCGAGAAGAAGGAGAGCGACCGCCAGCGTCTGCTCCAGCGCGAAATGGAATGGCTGGGTGCCAGCCCCAAGGGCCGGCTCAAGAAAAGCCGTTCGCGCCTGGAGCGCTACGAGGAGGTGGCCGCCCAATCCTTCGAGGTTTCCAAAAGCGACATCCTGATCCAGATTCCGCCCGGCCCCCATCT
>CAYMGG010000100.1:0-17340 GCA_964389915.1 uncultured Planctomycetaceae bacterium | reverse complement strand
CGCTACCCGTTTAATCAATTTTTCTTCGCCGAATTACGCAACGCTACACAGGTGCCGACCGTAGTGGTGATCCACAGGGCTTCCCTGAATCTGTCGGACATCGCGCCGGCAGACGGGTTCATGACTACCGGGCTGGTTCGGACATTGGCGGATTTGCGCGATTCCCTTTCGGCCGGCGGCGCGTGGGAAGAGATAATTCGAAACGCCCGCGCGGCGGGGAAGCTCACGCGCGAAGATTTTTCCGCGCTGGGCTTGCCGGACGGCGATGACCGGCCGGTTGCGCCGGGCGAACCGGCCGCGGCCGAACTGTCGGCCGAGGCCGGAGCGGTTGAGTTCAAGGAGTCGATGGCGGCGCGATCCGACGATTCGGCGCGTCTTAGGGAAAGGATCTATACGATGATTTTTCAGCGGACCAATGCGACGCCCCCCGTTTCTCGCCGCCGGCTCCAGGCGGGCTTTACGTTGGTGGAGCTGCTGGTAGTCGTGGCGATCATCTCGGTGCTGGCGGGAATGCTGCTGCCCTCCCTGGCGCGGGCCTTGGCCACCGCCCGCCAGATCGCTTGCGCCAACAAACAGAAGCAGTGCTATCTCGGCGTGCAGATGTACGCCGAGGAGAAGGAAGACTGGCTGGTTACCGGACACGCCGACGCCGCCTGGCGCTTGTACATTCTGCCGTATGTGGCCGCCCACCTGCCGGCCTGGTCCGGTCGCTTGAGCAATCCGCCGGACTCACACAACGTGGATTATCCGGCGGCCGGCTGGCAGAAGATTCACGATCGAGGCAGCGTCTTTACCTGCCCCTCCATGCCCGACGAATCCTATAATCTCAGCGTCGGCAAAAGCGGCCTGGCGTGGAATTATCAGTATTTGGGCTACGAGGATGACGGCCCTTCGCACTGGGACCGGATGAGGCGGCGGGAGATCGTCGCGCCCAGCCGAACCATCATGATCGGCGATTCGAGCGACGATTTTTCTAGCGGCCGCACCTGGATGCCCATCCATCTCTACGCGCCGGGCGTGCAGGCCGGCCCCGGGGACCGGCACGGTGGCGGCATAAACATGACCTATAGTGACGGCCATTCGGCTTGGCATTCGCAGACCTACCTGACCGTGAATCCCGAGTTGTACAAAAGAATCAAATGAGCAAATTGCGGCGGGGCCAGACCTCGCCACTCTACCCGAGGAGAATGACGATGAAAGTCACCACGTTGCTGTCGACTGGTCTGGGCTTGCTTCTGATGCTGGCGGGAGTCATTCCACCGTTGACCGCCGCGGAAACACCCCCCCCGCCGCCGGCTTTTCCGACAGGGCTGCTGGCGCTCGATGAATTCAAGTATGCCTCCGCCGCCGAGGCCCAGGCCGCCTGGGCGGCGCAGGATGGCACGGCTCCGGTCAAGCCTTGGATCGCGGACGGCCACGCGGGATTGGAGCTGTTCTGCAATTACGCCGGTACGAACATTCCCCGCGCCTTCTGGGACTTGGAGCTCAAGGTCGATCTGGCCCTCTCTGGCGCGATTTGCTTCGACATCTACCCGGAGCAACTCAACAGTATCGGAAGCTGCAATATCTATTTCAAAAGTGGCGACGGATGGTATCGCGGCTCGTTCTATCTGCCGGCCGAGAAATGCTGGACCCGCATTCGCCTGTTGCGCAGCGAATTCGGATCCGAGGATTCGCCGGCCGGCTGGTCCAAGATAGAGCGCATCCGCATCGGCTTTTGGGCCAACGGGCGGCAGGATGCCCGGGTGTTCCTAGCCAACCTGGCGGCGGAGGACGGGCGCGGCGCACAGGTTCTGCTGCTGCGACGGAGCGAGCGGCCGCGCGAACAAAAAGACCCGGGCAGGGAATGGCGAGAGAAAGCGATTCTTGAGCATGTGCGCCTGTTTGAGCAAGGCGGGATCGCCGCGCCGCTGTTCGATACCGCCGAATTGACACCGCAAGTGTTGGGTCAGATAAAAGTCGCTGTTCTGATCGGCACGGCCGAACTGGACGACGCGGCCGCGAAACTTCTGACCGAGTTTGTGCAGAAAGGCGGCAAGCTGATCGCCAGCGGCAATCTGCCGCCGGAGCTGGCCGCGGCGATGGACATAAAGGCGGGCGCTTACCGAGGCGTCAAGACTATGGGCGAGATCGAAGCTCTGCGCTTCGGCCAGACGACTCTACCCGGCGTTCCGTCCATTATTCAACAGTCCTGCTGGGGCGTGAACGAGGCCCAGCCGCTGAACGAGCAGGCCGAAGTGCTGGCTTGGTGGCAGGGGCGGGACGGCGCGGACCTCCGGCTGCCGGCGGTTATCGTCTCACCGGCGGGGGCGTACGTCTCGGCCATGCTGCGCGGGAGCGAACGAGGGGCCAAGAGCGCCCTGTTGCGCGCGCTGGTCCTGCGGCTCTGCCCGGATCTCGCGCCCGCCGTCTATGCCCGGCGGCTGGCCCTCGCCGGTGAATTTCTGGCGGCCGGCGACTGGGCGGCGGCGGTCGCGCTGGTCCAAAATCTGCCGGAGGCCAACGAAAAATCGCGGCCGCTGCTGGCACAGGCCCAGGCTCGCTACGAACAGGCCGGCAAGAGCGCCGCGGCGAAGGATTTCGCCGGCGCGCTCGCCGCGCTGGATCAGGCCGACGACTCGCTGCTGGAGGCCTACGCCAGCGCCCAACAGAGCCGGCCCGGGGAGGTCCGCGCCATCTGGTGCCACAATCACAACGGCATCCCCGGCTGGTCGTGGGAAGAGGCGGCCGAGGCCCTGGCCACCGCCGGCCTCAACAACCTGTTCGTGAACATGGTTTGGGGCATGAGCGCCGGCTACCCCAGCCAGGTGCTGGCGCGCCACCAGGACTACGGCGACGCGCAGCGCGATTACTTGCAGGACTGCATCGCGGCCTGCCATAAGCGCGGCATCAAGGTGCACGTCTGGATGGTCAACTGGCAGGCGGGGCATCACGCCCCGCCGGAGGTGGTCGAGAAGTTCCAGGCCGAAGGGCGCACGCAGATCACCCGCGACGGCGAAGCCACCAAGTGGCTCTGCCCGAGCCATCCGGCCAACCAGCAGCTCCAGCTCGACGCGATGCTCGAAGCCGCCCGGATGCCGGGCGTGGACGGAATCCAGTTCGATTATATCCGCTACCACGGCCCGGAGGTCTGCTTCTGCCCCACCTGCCGGAAGGCTTTCGAAACCCGGTTGGGCCGCGCGGTGGCCAAGTGGCCCCAGGATGTGGATATGGACGGGCCGCTCTATCAGGAATGGGTGCAGTTCCGCTGCGACAACATTACGCGCCTGGTTAAGGCCGTGCACGACGAGGTTAAACGCGTCGCCCCGCAGGTAAAAATCTCCGCCGACGTCTTCAACAGCCACCCGGAGTGCCGGGTGACCGTGGGACAGGACTGGCGGGTCTGGGTGGAGCAGGGCTACCTGGACTTCGTCTGCCCCATGAATTACACCGGCAACGACCGGCGGTTCGAAGCCTGGACCAGCTCGCAGTTGCAGTTTGCGGGGAAGAAAATGCCCCTGTATCCCGGCATCGGCAGCTTCGAGCACGAAAGCCCGGCGAACACGATCCGGCAGATCCGCCTCGCCCGGGAGTTGCAGACGCCGGGCTGGACGATCTTCGATTTCAGCGCCGCGACGGTCCAGAATATCCTGCCCTATCTGCCCAAGGGCATCACGGTCCGGCCGGTGCCGGAGTGAGTCAAGCGCGGGCGCGGACATCAAACCGAGGGGGCGGCCAGCTGGCCGCCCCCTCGGATTTGGGCGGAGTCTGCGCCGGATAAGGTGCCGATTAAGCAGCTGCGCGAGAGGAGCTTTGGCGCTTACGCGCTTCGGACTCGCCGCGCGCGATGCCTTGTCTGTTTCCAATATCCTGTCTGCCTGGTCGCTTTAGGCGGTCGGTGGCATCTGGTCCAGAGCGGCGGGCGGTTGTGGTTCCTGGGTTGTAGTAGCGCCCGAGATGGACGGTGACCCGTCGCTTTTCCCTGCCTCTGTGCCGCCTTGACTGTGTCCGCTCCACGCACCGGACAGAGATTGCGAAGGGCGGTGGGTTCATTTTCAAGGGGTTGGCGGAAATTCTCGTTGTCAGCCAACAACTTCCGGACCCTGGAACGATCACCGGCCCGGACTGCTTCAAAAATCTGTTGATACGGATGCAGTAATTCGTCGCATAAACTTTGCTGCTTTTCGCTGGTCGTATCCCCGTAAGTTAACGTGCAAAAAGCGGCCGCAATCAGTGTCATGCCGACAGTCCGTCTCATAGCTATCCCTATTTTGTAGAAATGCATTCAATGAAGGCCAGATGGCTACAGTTTATTCCATCAACCCCAGGTCGGCAACCCAATAAATAATCGGCGCGCTTTTCTCGGTAGCATCTCGTCGCTATTTTGCTTCGGTTTTCGCTGGGGAAATTGCCGCCCATTCGCGTTGGGAGGCCGCGGGAATGATCGGCCAGAACCAGCCTCAGCTGGGGTGCCCGTGGGAGAACGGCTACATCGAGAACTTCCACGGCAAGCTGCGGGACGAGCTGCAAAACGGGGAGAGGTTCGATAGTCTGGCGGAAGCGCGTGTATTGCCGAAGAATTGACGTCGGGAGTGCAATGGTTTCTGGCCCCGCAGCCGGCTGGACCATCGACCTTCAGTGCTATAGGCGTCGAACTCGAAAGATGCCGCCGTGGCGCTGGGTAGAGAGCTGTTGGGGCTCTCCACCCGACGCCACGGCTGGTTTTACTCTCATAACGGGCGGTACCATTATCGGAGGCGGGTCACGGGCACACGGGATCTCCGAATTTTGGGCCAGCCGGATCATCTCGCAGGCCCGGAGCACGCAGCGTTGTCGCCCGATCATCCGGGCGGCGAAAGACCGTTTGACTGGTCGCCTGGTAGAACTGGCCTGCTGCTGCGAGCGGTATGGCTATCGCCGAATGACAGCGTTGCTGCAGCGCGAAGGCTGGCGAGTAAACCACAGGCGGGTTGGTTCGCTGGACACAGTGGAATCGCAATAACCAGGACCAACCGCAGGCTGTGGTCGGCGATGAAACGGCCTTGGAAATCCATCTACACATGACTGATCAATAATAAGCGCGCCGGCGTATCACATCTTCCTGTATTTCTCGGTCCAGGCGAGTGAAGAAAGCCGAAAAGCCGCTGACTCTAACCACTAAATCGCTGTGATTTTCAGGATCTTCCTGCGCTTCGCGCAGCTTGCGAGCGCCCGTAAAATTGAACTGCATCTGTTGAATACGCTTGGCCACGAAAGTTTTTGTGAAAGCCAAAAATCTCTCTTCGCCTATCTCTCCTTGAAAATGCTCTGGTTCGAATTTGATGTTGACTACGCTCCCGGTTAGTACATGCCGATAATTAGGCCGCCCCAGTGACTCCACTAGTGCGGTCGGCCCCTTCTGGTCCCGGCCGAAATACGGGCTAGCCGCATCCGAAAGTGGCGTGCCGGCTTTTCGGCCATCCGGAGTGGCCCCGACTTCTTTTCCGGCGGTAATGTTCTGAACATTGGCGGCCATAGCCGATATGAAACGTCCACCATCAGACAAGCGTAAACGCAGACACTCGTCGGCCGTAAAGCTTACGAATTCCGCGGCGATGTCATCCACATATGCGTCGCCGTTGCCATATTTCGGGGCGCCGTTCAGTAACATCTTGCGCAGCGGTTCATGCCCTGCAAAATCATTGGCCAGGGCTTTGCATATTTCTCGCAGCGTGACTCGCTTCTCTTCCCAGACCAGCTTTTTCAGCGCCGCCAGAGAGTCGGCGATGACCGCCAACCCCATGATCGCTATCCCGTGGAAACGAGGGAACTCCGCGCCACCAGCGTTTAAGTCTAAAGCCCGGGCGATGCAGTCGCTGGTCAAAGCAGACAAAAAGGGATCCGGAAATCGTTCAACTGGATATTGGCGGATATGCGCATTGATACTTTCGGCATGGGTCCGCAGGCCGGCCCGTAGTTCTTCCCGAAACAGCTCGGTCAGCCGCTCATATGTGGTCGCGCCTTCAGCCTCGCCCCGAGTCAGGGCTCGAAGCAGAAAAACCGGCGGATTAAAGCGACTGTCCGACCACGCCGGCTGGCGCCCGGCCAGCATGGTTTCAATGCAACCCACCATACAATAGTCACGGGCGATTTCTGGCGGAATACCGATATCGATCAAGCCGGTCACCGTGACTTCGTCGTTGAAAATCGCGGGAAAACCCACGCCCGTGCGGATACAGCGGAAACAGGCGCGGTGAAACGTTTCCGGCGTCCGGTCGTGGAAACGGGCCGAAAGGTTGGTGTGGGGGGACATGACCATAGCGGTGGCCTCAAGCGCCAGGTAGGACAATTCGTTGGTCGCGTCGGAACCGGCGGGGGTCAAGCCGCCGATGCAGATGTTGGTGACCTCACCCAATTCCGCGACCTTCACCCACAGGTGACAGAACAGATCCAACGCCTCTTCCCGGTTCAGCCGCCCGGCGGCCATGTCGCGCTCGTAGAACGGCCGCAAATACTGATCTATTCGCCCTAAGGCCTGATGACCGCGCCCTTCGGTGACGAAGGCGATCTGGATCAACCAGATCAGTTGCATGGCTTCGCGCAAACCGGTGGGAGGCGCTTCGGCAATCCGCTCTAGTATTTCTGCATTCTCGAGCGACCCTGCAACTCGGCAGGCCTTGGCATAGCGCCGGGCAAAATCGGATACCGCCAATACGCATTGCCGCATCGCTTGGAGAGTCGTGACTTCTGCCGGCAGCGAATGCCTGCCCAATGAACTTTCAATTCGTTGCCGCAACCCGCTCAAGCCTTCGGCCAACAGGGTCGGGTAATCCGCGAGGGTGTGGTCCCAACCGGCCCAAAAATTGCGCTGCCCTCGTTCGGCACACGCCTTGACGGCCGCCGTATAATCCATCTCCGTCACATCGGAAGGCAGTTCGTCGACCGTCAGGCCCGACCGGCTGCCGGCGATTTTTTCGCCGAGATAAACGACCAGGTGCATTTGCCCCAGAACCGCGGCAAACTCACCGGCTCGAACCAGCGGCTCGGGCTGACCGGCCAACCGCTGGCATGCCGTAGCTTTCCAGTAAGGCCGCATATCTATCGCTCTGCCGGCCGCTTGCGTTGCGGGTGCCTGAGCCAGCCCTGGGCGCGCCTGGGCATAGGCCACGGTCCGGGCGCGCACGGAACGCCAATCATAGTTGGTCGCAGTCAGCATACGAAGACACCTTTCACGGTCTGGCCGGCCGAAACCTCCGCCAAAGCTTGCGGAGCCGCAGAAACCGAATAACGATGCGAAATGCAGGCCGCAAAAAGTTTTTGCATTTCTGAATGCCCGTCAAGAAATTCCAGGTAGGTCTTGATGTCGGCCAATGTATATTGGCCGCTGCCAATTAATCGTATGGCTTTAAACGTGATAAGCTGAGGCTGGATTTCGATTCCGCCGCTGGCTGAGTATTGCCCCGGAATCAAGTAGCGCCCGCGCGTGCGGACCAGATTCAAGCCTTCGGGCACGGCCCCCGGCGCGCCGCTGGCCTCGAAAACCACGTCCGCCCCATCGCCGCGCCCCAGCTCCCGGGCCTTTTGCCGGACCAATTCCAACCGCCGTTCGGGCGGAATCTGCCGGTAATCCAGGACCGCCTCCGCACCCAGTTGTCCGGCCAAAGCCAATCGCGCCGGGGTGGAACCGGAACCGATGGCGATAACCTCACAACCGGCCTGGGCCGCATATGCAACCGCGAACAATCCCACCGGGCCAGTCCCCTGGACCACCACCAATTCGCCTTTTTCCAGACCGCCGGCATAGGCCAGCGCCCGCAACGCGGTCGGCCCAGCGCACGGAAAGGCCGCCACGGCCGCCAGGTCCAGGCCTTCGGGCACCTTGACCAGGCAGCGCGCGGGATGATGCAGAATTTCAGAAAAGCCGCCAAAAAAGTGCGGCGCGAGAACCGGATCGCGAAAATTGGTCACGCCGAAATTAAGGCAACTGGCCGTCTCGTCCCGCCGACAATTGAAGCATTGCCCGCAGGGCATAGCCACGCAAGCGATGACCCGATCGCCGACCTGCAAACTTTGCCCTGCCCCGTCATGTTGGGCACCGATTCCCAATGCTTCTATTCGCCCGATGAACTCATGCCCCGGAATAAAGGGCGGCGGCACGGGCAACCGGCCTTCGACAATGTGCAGATCAGTCCCGCAAATTCCGCTCATTTCCAGCTTGAGCCGAGCCGTCTGCGGCTCGGGCGGCAATATCGGATACTCGCGCACTTCAACTGGCCGATTCGGGCCGACAAACACCGCGACACAGGCCGACTTGGTTGTGGTCATCAGACATCCTTTCGTTCGTGGCATTCCCGGCCTTCGCTATCTGTTTGCCGGGTTACGTAGGTCCGCGCCGTCCCCACAATCGCAAACCCTAATCGCCGATAAAGCTGATGCGCCGGACGCCCGGAATGCGTTGTCAGCAAAGCAGTCGTAGCGCTCTGAGCGCAAGCCCAACGTAATTGCTCCAGCAGCAGGCTTTGCCCCAAACCCTTTCCCCGCTGCGCCTCGTCAACGCCCAGCCAATCGACATAGACATGGCGCGAATACACTTTTCCGCCCAGAGTCGCCGGGGAAATTCGGCACTCGCCGACAACTTGCCCGCCGGCATGCCAGCGCAGCGTCGACGCCAATTCGTCTTGAGCTTCGCGTTGTAATTCTCCCCCCTGCGGAAAAACCGGCGCCGCCACTCGATCCGACATATCCAATTTGAGCCAATACCTTTCCTGCGGGCCCCAGGCATCCGTGGCCGGAGTCTGTAGTTTTGCGCTGAGGACGGCAGTTTCGTCAGCAAAAGCGCTCGGCAACATGCCGGTCCGGAAGACGGTGAGTTGCCGCAATCCGCCGAATTCCGGACAGACGAAACAACGCTGCGGCAATCGCGCCAAACAATGCGCCAACAGCTTTTCTCCGGTTGAATGTGACGATGCCACCAGCCACGAAACAACTCCGTCACCCGGCCGGACCAACCCGAAATCAACGGACTCGGAACCGGAATATACGCCGCAAAGCGCGGCGGCGCGTAATTGGCCGGATTCGTACAACCCCCAGGTAGCCGGAGCCGCCAATCGCTTGTCGGCGGCGAAGACCGCCGGCCAGGCGTCGGAAGTCGGCGTCCAAAACGGATAGCTCTGGCCCGCCTTGGCGGATAAAAGCGGCGCTACCGCCGCTTCGTCATATAGCTCGCGAATGTCAGCGTCCATTTTGCCCCCGCAAAGCCAACCAGTCGGCGAAAAGTCCGGCGCTACGCAATTGCGGCTCGTGGTCCCCGCCGGGAATTTCCAGATAGGTCAGGTTCAGCCGGCCGGCCAGAGCCGCCGCCAGTCGGCGCGATTGCGCCACCGGAATGAGCGGGTCCGCGTCGCCGTGCACCACGAGCAGCGGCAAAGTCAGCCGCCCAGCCTCAGCAGCCCGAATCGTCGAATGCCGGGCATAGGCCAGCTCCCGCTCCTCAGGCTCGCCGCCATATGCGCTCTCAATCGCCTGCCGGATTTGATCTTTGACCACGCCTGGATGTTCCCTCAGCCAAGCCTGATACTCGCTCAGGTCGGAAGCCGGACAAAAAGCGGCGACCGCGGCAACGTCCTCCGGATGCAGCGCGGCGTAGATCAGGCTGGCCGTGCCGCCCATCGATCCGGAAGCGAAGATGAATCTCTGCGCACCATAGCGGGCCCGCACGGCGGCCAGCAGCTCGTGCAGTTCGGCCGCAGCGGCCGGCCCGAGCCAGTGATTACCCCCCAGATGCGGCGAGAGTACGCCGAAACCTAATTTCAAAGCCGGCTCCAAAATGATCCGTTGGATATCGGGCCGGGTGAAAATTTGCTCGCCTCCCGAGCCATGACCGTGCAGATTGACCAGCCAAACGCGCGGAGCCCTCCCCGGCAAAAGCAAGGCCCAAGATTCAGCGCCATCGCCCGGTCGGGCATAGGCCAAACGCCGCACGTCCAGCGGCGCAAAATCGGCCAGCGGCATTTCCTCTACGTCCAAGCCCAACTCCTTCATCCGCGCCCAAACGCCGCCCCTACGACCGCAACCAAGATCTTTTCAAATCCATTCAAATGTATGTTCATGCTCACAGGCTTGTATAATAATCTAGTTGTCGCCACTGCCGCCATTTCCTTGAAGCGTTGATTTTGGCCAGAAGTAATTATAGATTTTCCCCGTATTTGGCTTTATTATAGATTATGGACAGCAGCTATAAAATGGCTGCTCTTGCCTATTCATGTATAATCTTGCTTAAAAGTAGGATGCCAGATCGGTGCAACCCCAAATTTATGGCTATACCTGGAACGACACCTATCCCACCGCACCGCGTTTGATCCGGGCAGTAAGCTATACGCACGCCTCGCCGCGGCGAATCCAAGGCCCGATCCGGCACGCCGCTTGGGTAGTTGATTACTCGCGTTGCCCCGGGCATGTCGCGCGGGTCGGTTCGCCAGCCTCGCCTTGGCGACCGCGCGCAGCCTGGGTGGCCCACCTCTATCCGCCGCAGACGCTATATTGGGAAGACACCCGCGCAGTAGAGGAAATGCGCGGCGCTTACTTCATATTTTCCGGAGGCGAGGCCGCCAAGCTGGCGGAACTGCTGCCGCCAGGCGAACCATATGCCAGTTTCCACGATCCACTTCACCGCGTAGACAACTGCCTGGAACTGGCCGCGCGGTCCGGCCGGGAGCGGGGCGAACGGGGTTTTTGGATCGCGCAGGCCGCCCTCTGTCAATTGATCGACTTGCTTCACGAATCATGCCTTATCGACTATCCCCCGGCGGATCGACTGATTCAGGATCGCCAACCCGCCATCACGCTCGTTGAACGGGTAGAGGCTTTTTTCCGGGAGCATTTGCCCGCCAACCTGCGCCTGGCCGATGTGGCCCAAGCCCTAAACCTGAAAGTCTCCACCCTCTGCCATCAATATCGGGCAGACGCCGGCCAGCCCCCCATGGCCCGCCTAATTCAACTCCGCGTGGAGCTAGCCAAGCATTTGTTACAGCAAGGCTTTAAACTGCATGAAATCGCCGAGCGAACCGGATTCTGCGACGCCTATCATTTGTCTAAAACCTTCCGACGTGTGACTGGGATTTCGCCTCGCCAATTCCGGGCCGGGGAGAAATAGCGGTTGATGTATCCACTAATTCGGCTCTTCTGCCACTTGATTGGCTGGCGAGTCGGGCGCCGCACCCAAGACAGGCAGGTCGATCATCATAACTGGCCCGCGATTGCCGGCGACATCCAAGCAGTAGATGCCATGACCTCGGCCTTCCCGCCAAATTGTTCCCTATAAGCCAGCTAGTGCGCCCACACTCCTTCCCTGGCCGACACCATATCGTCAGGCGTGGTTTCCAAGTATGGAACTCGGCCACCGACCTATATAAATTCAAGAGGTCGTTGCATAGCCATAGGGAGTTAGGCATACCCTCTTGCTACGCACAGCGTAGTTCTTGGCCCCGCCGCCAACATCGCACCATCATCATTACCACGCCCTCAATACGCTCCGCCGGGCTGAACTCCCCATACTATATGACAGTGGTGCGGGGGGCAATTGGCCCGCAAATTCTCTCGAAGGGCCTTATCCAAAAAGGAGATGGAAAATCCATGTATAATTTATAGTTACCCCCAAACCCTGGCTCGGATTGCGTTTCTAAATTTTATACAGTAAATTCATCTCTGTTGGCGCGGAAACATTTTGAGGTTTTCTTATGAGCCCAGCAGCCTCGACTTTGGCAAAAACAAACCAACTCCGCCAGTTGGCGGCTACTCAATTGGGTTATTTCACCGCCAAGCAAGCCATTGAAATCGGCTATGTCCGAGATCATCATTTCTATCATGTTGCCAACCACAACTGGCTAAAGATCTCCACCGGGCTTTTTCGTCTGCCTGGTTACCCCGATTCTCCGGAAGCTGATTGTACCCGTTGGTGCCTCTGGAGCCGCAATCAGCAGGACCAGCCGCAGGCCACCATCAGTCATGCCACGGCCTTGGCCCTGCACGGCTTGGGCGAATACAATCCCGAGGAGATCCACTTAACAGTGGCCGGCCGGTTCCAGAAGAAGACGCCGCCGTCGGTTGTAATTCATAAAGCCTCGCTCAACCTCTCGGCCATTGAAAGCCGCGGGGGCTTTCTAGTCACCCGGCTGGGTCAGACCTTGACTGACTTGCGCCCCGCCCTGGAGGCCCAAGGCCGCTGGGAAAAACTGATCCGCAAAATCGCGACCGATGAACGGCTGCCCCATGAAGAATTGGCCGGATTGCTCCCGGAATACACGTTTGACATTTCTCATTTTAGCTTGCCGGAGATGCCGTTGCGGGCAACGGATGCCGTATCGGAAGGAGTGTGGAAAATGATTTACGATCGAAGCGAAACCGGGCGCCGCCGGGCCCAAGCCGGTTTCACCCTAGTCGAACTTTTGGTCGTGGTCTCCATCATCAGCGTGCTGGCAGCCATGCTGCTGCCCGTGCTGCAGAACGCGGTCGCCACCGCCCGGATGAGCGCTTGCTTGAACAATCTCAAACAAGTCGGCAGCGCCACTTGCCTGTACTCCGACGACTTCGGCGGCTGGGTCCCGGCCTGGACCGACACCCACGGCAGCGCCTGGAGCGGCAACACCTTTGCCGAACGGTGGGAATATAAGGAATGCAATATCTCCTGTTACGGGTCCCTGGGCCTGGGTTGTCTGTTGATTGACAGCGGCTATCAGACGCCCGCCGGGATGATCTGTCCGGCCAAGCCGAAATACCCCGGCGGCGACGTGGCCTGGGGTGCCATCTATGACCCGGCCCGCTACAAGGTAAACGATAATCGTTTCGTCAAAACCTCTTATCATATGCGCCCCACCAAAGGAGCCTGGAACGGCGCTTACAGCACCATGCCGGCGACCACCTCGTCCGAGCTGTATAAGCTCGAGCAGATTGCCCGCGAAGTCTTCTGGACCGACTACATGTTCTGGAACGACGGCTCGCCGGCCTCCTGGCAGCATGCGAGCCTGGGCGGCACCCAGAATACGCTGTACGGTGACATTTCCGGCAAAGCCTGCCCGGGCATGATCGACCGCTATGTGATCGAATTGGCGGTCGGCACGCAGATCAATTCCTGGGAGACCGCTACCGCCTATTGGCGGATGCGCAAGGGAGGGCAGTGGGGATTCTGACGTGCACCAATCTTGATTACATTCGTAAGCCCGATTATTCCTAGGAGGAAACCCAATGCTGGTTCGCTTTCCGCTCCTGACCTTTCTGTTACTCGCGCTCTGCGCCGCGCTTTGCGCCGGGGAAAACAAACCCAAGCTCATGGCCGCGTTCGGCGGTTACAATGGTACGGATTACGCCCGCTGGTTGTTGGGTCCGTTCAATTCCGACTATGAACTGATTGCCCTGGACCCTAACGTTCCGATTGCCCCCGACACGGCGCTGGTGGTCTATGCCCGTTGGCACGAGCGGCCGCAATTACGTTTCGAGGGCATCCGCCTGTCCCGGGACAAACTGGCCCCGGGAGAAAAGTTTGAGGTCACCTATTACTTTCGTCGCCTCAGCGCCGATCCGATCGCCAGCGATCTGCGCTGCGCGGTTCATTTCCGCCTGGGGGCGGAGATTCTGATCAACGCCGACCACAATTTCAAAACGCCGCTGCCTGACTGGAAGCCGGGCGAGCTCTACGCCGACGGGCCATACCGCCTGCAGGTGCCGGACGGAAAGAAAAAAGGGGAATTGTCCCTGCGCATCCTGCTAGACGCCGATTTTTCCGCCGACAGTCGTGGAGAAGTCCAAGGCGGCAAGCGCTGGGGCGGCCCCAATCTGCACGTTGCCGACATTCCTTTGAGTGAGGAATACGCCGGCCAGCCGGGCGAACTCGTCACCCTCCCCGCCGACCTGGCCCAGTCCGCCGTCCCGTATCCGGCGGTCCTGGAAAAGCTGCGGACCTATGCCGCAGCCGGTGGCACGGTCCTGCTCGCTGGGCCACCGGCGGCCCAACTGCAGGACTTGCTCCCCGCGATCAATGTCTCCGACGCCGGTCAATGCGCCCGCTTAGCGCCAAGCGGAGATTGGCGTGACTTCCCGACGCAACTGCCCCAACCCTACCTCTCCACCCAGACGGCCGCCGAGGCAACCGTGGCGCTGAAATTCGCCAACGGTGCGCCGGCCCTGCTCAGCCGGCCCTGCGGCCGGGGCACGATCTATTTCTGGGCCGGCGGCCTGGGGCGCGACTACCAGGCCCCGCCCTTGCCGGTCTATTTCGACGAATTTCTGGTCCGGCTGGCCGCCAACGCCACCGGCCGGCCGACCGTCGATTTGGCAACCCGTGCCGCCCAAGCCGCGGCTCAAGCGACGCCGGCCCCGGATTCCGGCCTGGCCACCGGTGTCTCGGAACATAATTTCGGTCGCTTCGGTTGGCAGAACTCCGACGGCCTGCTGACGGGCGAGTTCACCGAAACGGGCAAGTTTATCCACAAGTTGCGCGAATACGGATTCTTCACCGAACCGCAGGAGAAGTCGGTTATCAATCTCTGCGGCGAGTGGGAACTGCTGGTGGATCGCCAGGCCGCATTCAAGGCCGGCCAGTTGCCCGAACAGGGCTGGGGTTCCATCTCCGTTCCCGGCGAGTGGGAGAAGACTATCGGCGGCTACGACGGCGTGGGCTGGTACCGTAAAACGTTCGACATGCCGACCGAGTTGGTCGGCAAGCAATTGGAGCTGAATTTCGGCGCGATCGACGATTTCGACCAGACCTATTTCAACGGCGCTCCGGTTGGGGCTACCGACGCCCGAACCGAGTTCTGGTGGTCGGAACCGCGCAATTACTTGATATCAGCGGATCGCGTCAAGCCTGGCCGAAATACAATCCTGGTCCGCGTGGAGGACGTCAAAGGCGGCGGCGGCATCGTCAAGTCGCCGGCCGAACTGCGCCTCTCCGGCACCCGCGATGCCGCCCAACTGACGGTGACCGGCATCAACTGGCTCAGCAAAAAACTGACCCGCCAGAACCAGGGGCACACCGCCACCTTCATCAACTCCCTCGCCTTGCCCGGCGTCACTCTCCAGACCGATTCTACGCACCTGACCATCGCCGGATTGCAGCCCCGGTTTGCGGTCCTGCCCCTGACGGCGGGTCAGCCGGTGCGCGAATGCGCCGCCGGGACGGCTATATTTGAGCGCCAGGCCGACGGACAACTGGCCCGGGGCGTATTGTGCGGTTGGTTCGGCGATAGTCCGGACAAAACCGACACGCCCTTTATCGTCGTCCTTCAGCACGAGCCGACGACGATCAAAGCAACAGCCGCCGGCCTGGCCTTCGACTTCCCGCAAGCCTGTGGCCGAGTCGCCTTGATCTTCCCGTATGGGGAAAAGGAGTTCGCCCCCGGCACCACGGCGCTTTGGGCGCAGAATCCCCCCGCCGAGTTAGAAGATTTAGCCGACTTCTGGTGGCGACACGCGCTGAAGCTGCCGGTCAACTGCCGGGAGAGCTTCCGGATCGACCACGCGTCCGGCAAGGCCCTGATCTTCGACCGTTTCGAGTATGACGAAGTTGAAGACGATTGGCATACGCCTCGCGCCGACTGGGCCGCGATCCCGCCGCTAGTGGCATTCGAGCGGTCGCTGCATCTGCCCCACGCCGCGGCGATCGCGGGGGCCGCCTCGACCGGCTGCCTCGGAACGCTCGGTCCGCAGGAAATCGTCGACGGCTCCGCCGAAGTCGACTTCGCCCTGCCCCTGCCACCGGCTGATCATTTCGGCATCGTCGCGCGCCAGGGCCAGACCGTGCTTGCGGAACTAGCCCAGGAGCATTTCGTCCTGCCGGGCAAGTGGGCCTGGCGGTATGCCAAGCACACCCCGACCGGCTGGGCTGTCTCCGGCGGCCAGACCCAGAACGAGCATTATAAGCGCCCCGGGGCCGCGGATTACCTCGATCTGTCACGCTTCCGCCGCCACCTAAGCGGAATCCTCTCGCTCTACTTACTGGGGCCGGCCGGTCGGGAAATGGCCAGCGAAACATTCAATACCTATCACCAGGCATTCAACTTCCACCAGTCGGAAACCATTCAGGACTGGCGCGTCGAGCCATTCTCAAAGCTCGAATATCCCGTCAATACCATCTTCGCCCGCGGCCAGGAGTGCTACAACGACGTGAACGAATTCTGCTCCGCCCAGCAGTATCTGGACTGGTGCGCGGCCGCCTATTCCGGCGATTGGGCCTCGGCCGCGGCCAACTGGTCGTTCATGCGTCTCCAGGCCCGCTTCCTCTCGGCCATGCACGATTGGGGCTACATGGCCTCGGGTTGCCGCGAGCACGGCGCCGGCGCTTTCATCGACATGCTGGCGGCGGAACTGCCGGGCTCCATTGCCCACGCCCGGCTGGCTGAAGCCCTCGGCGACCGGGCCACCGCCGATCGAATGTGGTACATGGCCGCCCGCCAGGCCGTGCCGACGCGGGCCCGAATGTGGTTTAAGAACTACGCCCGCCAGACCGGCCGCCTCAACGCCAAGCTGGACGCGGCCGATCAGACGATTACCGGCTTTCGCGAGAACGGCCCCGACGTTCGCCCGATCTCGGCCCGCCACATGCCGCCTTATCTCTACGACACGGCGGCCTACGGCGTGGCCGCGGAAACCGTGCTGCTGCACAAGACCTATACGCTGAAAGAAATGGAAGCCTTCGAGCAGGCGGTCGACCAGTACGCGCCGGACTGGAAACAATTGGACGTCATCGCCGGGCCGTGGTCGCGCCTGGAGGTCAGGGCCTTTCTCGCCCCGTATCAAGCCGCCGGTTTGCTGGCCGATCTACGGGCTGCCGACAAGGCCCTGGAACCGCTCTGGCGCGAAGGGCGCTGGGGCAATTACGCGATCACGCCGGCCCTGATCGCGGCGCGCGACGGCAACTTCTTCCTGGCTGATTGGCGCGGCGTGACTATCATCCGCGCCGAGGAAAACGAAACGCGCTTGGAGCTGAACCTGTCCGTACCGGCCGAAATGGTCGTCAAGCCACTGCTAAATGTCTTCTGCCGGCGGAAGGTCGCCGCGGTCCGGGCCAATGGGATGGCAATGGCCGACTGGCGCCAAGCCGAAAGCGGACAGCTGGAAATCGCCGTCGACCGCCTCGCCGTCGGAACGCACGACTTGCAGATCGAAGCGGCGGGCGAAAGGATATTCCGCCACGTTTATTATCCCTGACCTGGCGGCCAACCGAGCGTCGTTGGGGCGGTTACCGATAACAAAGAGTGCCTGCCGCAAAATTATTCAAAGGATAAAACCGGAATAAAAACCGTCCTAACGACACATATCAACACAGGTCGAGACTTAGAAGCTCTAACAAAAAGACTTTTCGAGCCTTCGCCAGCAGATGAGCATGCAGGC
>CAYMGG010000099.1:1803-17464 GCA_964389915.1 uncultured Planctomycetaceae bacterium | reverse complement strand
GGTCGAGGGGTTCATGGCTTCTCCCTTTGTGCCGGCGAGGGCGCGGTTCAAACGCCGCGCAGTTGCCGTGCAGATTGCAGCCTTCGATCGCCCGCAACGGGCCCAGATTCTTCTCCAGATTGACGCAGACCTTTTGTTTAAGCCGCATTTTGCCTGCCGGATCGACCAATCCAAACGTCGGGGCGAATTCATCCTCGCCCCGACGTCGCTATATCGCTTCTGGCCTTGTGGCCTAACCGCAGGTCGGATGATCCGGGCAGCATTTGCCGGGATCCTTGCACTTGTCGTCCGCCCGTTCGAGCGCTTTGAGATCCTTCGCCGCGGGCGAACAGGTCGCATCCGCGCAGCTGTCCGGACAAGGGCCGCATCCGCCGCACTGCTCGTTGTCCTTGATGGTATCCATGGCCTTCTCCTTTTTCTGGCCGAGGCCGGAGTCGGGTGAGTGAAACTAAATTTTCGCGGCCGACATTGCGGATTGGCAATTGTCTGACGCCGCATCTCCACCGTACCTTGAATGTACTGGCACGTTCGATTGCTCATGCGTCAAGTTTGCAATATTTGTACCAAAACGCAGGGAGGGAGGGGCCGAGCGGCCTGAGCAACAGGGTTCGAAGGGAGATTTGATTGCGGATCAGGGGTTACATCGCCGCTTTCGGCATTTGCCGCAGCGGCACGATAAACTTTGCCTCCCGTTTTTTCGCTGCTTTATGCCAATGCGGCGTGGTCGATACACAACTTTTGTTCAGTCACTGTTTATGCATCTAGTTTCTGCGCCAAATATTGAGCAGAGGCTCGACGAATAACTTTTTGTTCTGGGTTTTATTCAGGATGAGGTTACGGCTGGAGGAGTAGGTGTCGCAAAATCAAGAAGGTCATCTCAAAAATGAGACGCAGGAGGCTGGCGGTTGAAAAAACGTCAGGACGGTTAGTCCCCGGTCAGCTTGAACTCGGCCAGCTTGGCACAGAGCCAAGCGCCGGAGGTCGGTTTTTCCAGACAGAGATTTGCGCCTACAGCCTGGGCTCTGCCACGTAACTCTTCGCTGCCAAAGGCGGTGATCAGAAATGCCGGCCGGTCGGGGTGACGTTGTTTGAACGTCTGAATGAGGTTTAACCCTTCCTGCCCGGAGTTGCCGTTAAGGCTTAGGTCCGTGATAAGCGCGGCAAAATCGTTTTGTCCCAGCTTGTCCAAAGCCGCGGTTTCATTCTCCGCAGTTTCCGCGACATAGCCTTGCCGCTCAAGAAAGGCTTTGAGCGAATCGCGAAAATCCGCGTCATCGTCGATAATCAGCAGATTTGCAGTTTGCATGTTGATTTCCCCGGCTTCGCATTCCTGGGTTTGTCTCTTCTTCTGCAAACTTCGTGCCGATTTCGGGCGGCAAGCCCGGTTTCACTTGGGTTTGAGCAGCTGGTATTTGCTCAGCTTGCGGTACAACGTGGCCCGGGAAATGCCCAGTAGTTTGGCGGTCTGGTTGACGTCTTCCGCGCAATGCGTCAGCGCCAAACGCAGATGCCGGGCTTCCTGAGCTTCCAGGGACCAATCGGATTCGTCCAGCCGGGGGACCGGGGGGGCCGGGTCGGTCGGGACCAGCCCGTAAAAATGTTCCAGGCTCAGGGGGCGGGCGCCCGCGATCAGATTGGCCCGTTCGAGCACGTTGCGCAGTTCGCGGATATTGCCCGGCCAGTCGTAGCTCCGCAACCGCTGGATGACCGCCTCGTCGAGCGCCGACTCCTCGGCTCGGCCCAGGCCGGCCAGCAGCTTCTCCGCCAAGGCCGGCAGATCCTCCAGCCGGTGGCGCAAAGGGGGCACATCCAGCGGAAAGACGTAGATGCGAAAATACAGGTCCCGGCGGAAGCGTCCGGCCTCGCAGTCCTCGGCCAGCCGGCGGTTGGTGGCGCAGAGCAGGCGAAAATCACTGCGCCGGACCTGGCTCTCGCCCACCCGGCGAAACTGTTTGTCCTCGATGACCTTGAGGAACTGGGCCTGGACGGCCAGGTCCATGTCACCGATCTCGTCCAGAAACAGGGTGCCGCCGTCGGCCACCTCGATCAGCCCTTCGCGATTCTCGAGCGCCGAGGTGAAGGCCCCCTTGCGGTGGCCGAAGAGCTCGCTGGCCAGCAGGTCGCCGCGCAGGCTGGAGCAGTTCACCTCGACTAGGGGTTTGGCCTGCCGGGGGCCGTGCTCGTGGATCCAGTGGGCGAGCACGCCTTTGCCCGTGCCGGTCTCGCCCTGGAGCAGCACGGTGGCCTGGTTGCCGGCCGCGGTGTTGGCCAGTTCCCACATCCGCCGCGCGGCCGCGCTCTCCCCCACGAAGATGCTGGTCTTGCGGTTCAGACGGCGGCGGGCGAAATCCAGCCACTTGAGCCGTTCGAGCTCCAGGTTCTTCTCCAGCACCACGCAGAGGGCTTCGGGGTTGACCGGCTTGGTCAGGAAGTCGTCGGCCCCCTGGCGCATGGCCGAGACGGCGGTCGGGATGTCCCCCGCGCCGGTGATGACGATGATCGCCGTGCGCGGGCGGGTCCGCCGCAGTTCGGGGATCCACTCTATGCCGCGGCCGTCGGGCAGGTGCTCGTCCAGCAGGATGGCGTCCACCCCCTGGGTTTCGACGGCCGCCTGGGCCTCCCGCAGGCTGGCGGCCTTGAGCGGGTCATAGCCGCGGCGAACCAGCAGGTCGGCCAGGCTGGCGAGCGTGTCGGGGTCGTCGTCAACCACCAGTACCGACGGTTTCATCGGTTTCCTTTCCCGCCAGCGGCAGCCGCAGCTCCACGGTGCAGCCCGGCGGCGGCTCGTTGTTCCGGACGGCGATGGTCCCGCCGTGGTTTTCAATGATATGCTTGACGATGCTTAAGCCCAAGCCTGAACCGCCGCGGCGGGTCGTATAAAATGGGTCAAATATCTGATCGAGCCTGTCGGGGGCGATGCCCGGCCCCTGGTCGGCGATCCGGATCAACACCCGCGCGTAACCGTCGCGCCCCACCTGGATGCGGATCGGGGCCCCCGGCGGGCTGTGTTGCAGGGCATTGTCCAGCAGGTTGGTGAAGACCTGGTTGAGGCGTTCGGGGTCGGCGTTCACGCAGGCGGTTTCCGCCAGCAGCGAGAACTCCATCTCCACCCGGTCCCGGAGCCCTTCGGCCGCCTGGGCCCAGAGCTCGAGGCTTTCGCCCAGGAGCCGGCGCAGCGCCACGGGTTGCAGATTGCGGCTTTCGACCGGCTTGCGGAACTGGAGCAGGTCGTTCATCAGTTTGGCCAGCCGGTCGATCTGGCGGCGGATGCGGGCGGTGTACTCCGCGGTCGGCTCGCCGTGCCGGAGGGCGTCCTCCAGCACCTCGAAGGTCACGGTGATGGCGTTGAGCGGGTTGCGCACCTCGTGGGCCACCCCCGCGGCGATCTGGGCCAGCAGCTTCATCTGTTCGGCGCTGCGCAGGTCGGACTCCATCTTGCCCAGCTCGATCTCCTGGGCGACGTGGCGGGCGAAGACGGCCAGCAGGTGAACCTCCTCGGCGGTGAAAACCCGTTCCCGCGCGTCGAAGGCGCACAGTACGCCGATTGCCTGCCCGTGTTTGCCCTTGAGCGGCGCGCCCAGATAGCTGCGCTGGTCGCCGTCCTGAAGGCACGGCGCCCCGGGGAATTGGGCGGGCAGGTCGCCGGTGAACTGCAAGGTCTCGACCTGGGCGAAAACGCGCCCGCACGGGCCGCAGTCGAGTTCGGCCGTTCCGTGGTGGAAGGTTACGCCGCGGGAGTAGCGGCTCAGGGTCTTGAGCTGGCCGTTATCCAGGTGGCGGATGACGACGTGCGGCACGTCCAGCAGCTGGGCCAGCTGGGCGGCGGCCTCGTCGCAGACGTTTTCGCGGGCCCGGGGCAGGCGCGTGGCCAGGGCATAGAGCGCCTCCACCGCCGCCTGGCGGCGCTGCAATTCCAGATGGACCTGTTTTAGTTCGGTGATGTCCGTGGCCACGGCCAGCGCGCCGGTGGCCTCGCCGGCGGGGCCGCGCAACGGGCCGAAGCTGGTGTTGAAGACGTGCCCCTCGGCGTCGGTCAGTTCGGTCACGAACTCCTCGCCGGCCAGCGCCCGGCGCCAGGCCGCCGCCGCCGGCGGGTTGTCCGCCATCACCGCGAAGATGTCCTGCCCGATCCGGGACTCGGCTTCCGTCCCGCCCGGAAAGGCGTAGCTGCCTTCGCTCAGGACCAGCCGGCCGGCCGAGTCGGCCGCCATCAACCAGACCGAGGCGTGGCCGATCAGGGAGCGCAGCTGGTGCCCCAGCTCCCGCAGATCCGCGGTCCGCTCCTCGACCTCTGCGGTCAGCCGGTCGCGGTCCGAGAGCAGGCGCTCCTCCAGTCGCTTGCGCTCGGTGATGTCGCTGGCGTAGACGTTGACATAGCCGCAGTCCGGAATCGGCGCCCAACTTAGTTCGAGGAACCGTCCGGCGCAGGGGGTCTCCGTCTTTAGCGCTTCGCCGGCGGCCATGACCGCCGTCACCTGGCGCAGGAACGGGGCGGGGAGCGGCCCTCCGACGGTGCACCCCCACTCCCGCAGCAGAGGGGCACTGGCCCGGTTGGCGTAAAGCAGGCGGCCGTCGGCGCTCAGGCGGAGCACGGGATTGGGGTTCTGGTCGGGGAACCGGGCGAGGTCGGCGATCTGTTTTTCGGCCTCCCGCTGGGCGGTGACGTCGCGCCCGACGCATTGGAAACCGGTCAGTCGGCCGGCGGCGTCGAAAAAGGCCCGGTCGGTCCACTCCTGCCAGCGCAGCTCGTTTGGCCGAGCCCACACCTGGTGCTGGGTGGTCTTCAGGGGGGCCGGCGGGGAGAAGGAGCGCAGGTGCTCCTGGAGATGGGCCTGGCCTTCGTGGGTGACGAAATCCATTATGCTGCGCCCCAGCAATTTTTCGCGGCTCAGGCCGAAGGCGGCGCAGTAGGCGTCGTTGACGAAGGTGAGGATGCCGCGCTCGTCCGAGAAGCGGCAGATCATTTCGGTCTGGTCTTGCACCACCGCGCGGTAAAGCTCTTCGCCGGCTTGCAGGGCTTCGCGCTGGCGGACCAGGTCGCGGAAAAGCAGGTCGTAGGGGCGGACCAGGCCGGTTTCGATAACCGCCTTGTAGACCAGATAAAATGAAGCGATCTTGCCGAAATGACCCAGGGCGTTGAAGAAGCCGTAGGTGTCGACGTACAGCGTGAAGGCCAGTTCCGAACCGATGGTGACCAGCAGCGAAGCCGTCAGATAGGTTTGGACCTTTTCGCCCAATGCCTCGCGTCGGCGGCGGACCAGCCCCGCGCCCGTGGCCAACAGACCGCAAATCAGATATTCGCTGTAGATCTTGAAGGGGGTGAGGCCCTGGCCTTCGACGAAACAGACGGGGAAGACGTCCCAGACCAGAATCGCGGCCAGATCCAGCCCGACCAACAGGCCCATGGCCAGCAGGATGGCGCGCAGTGAATTTTGGCGCGGTTCGACCCAGAAGATGAAGACGAAGGCCAGGGCTTGCAGATACCGGGCCGAGATCCAGAGCTGGGTTGCCAGGTTGGTGTTCTGGGCGGAGAAAGGCCCCAGTCCGTGATAGGACATCGCGTGCAGGAGGTCCAGCAAACCGACCAGCAGATAGGCCCAGCCCAAGGGCAGGAGGTAACGGTTTTGCAAAAACTGGCGGGCGTTCCAGGCCAGCAGAAACATCGCCCACGCCACACACACGCTGCCCATTTCGACCAGGGTATGGAAGGCCTGATAGTTGCGGCAGGCAAGGTAAAACAGCAGCAAGCTTGCGCCGGTCCAGCCGGCGATCAGGGGCAAGGCGGGCCATAATAAGCGGTGGGCGAGTTTATTCACTCGCCGATAGTCCGTTGGATTTCACGCATGTCTTGGCTTTGCTCCAAGCTGGCCGCCGCCCGGCGGCAAACCCAAAGGATGAGCCGGCGCTTCCGGCCTTGGCTCGCCTTCCAGCCTATTCCTTGCCGGCATTGCCGTCAAGTTAGGTAATCTTGTCCCTATCTTCCGACGCTGGCGGCCTTGCGAACCTAATCGGCCCTAAACCGCGCCCCAACCAAGAACTAATGATGGCGGCAGCATTTACATCAAAAAATCTCATTCAAATCTCAGATTTGAGACAGATCTTGGGGAGAGCTTAAATCAGACAATATAGATCGCTTATTATTTTCAACCAGCCTTAGGCCAAGGAGTTGATTTTATTGTGGCCGTCACTGCCGAAACTATATTGCTAGCTGGCACGGCGGTTGAACTATGGAACCGTAAGCCCGGATTGTGGTTTGGGGCAATCAAGGTGGCGGAGATCGGAGCCTTAAGAGTACAGCGACGTAAAGCAATGGCAGAGTGAGGTGGCGACAATGGATGCCGGCTTAAGTGCGACAAAATCAGCAGTGGGATCTTGGGCTGCCAGTTCATTCATGCTGGCTGAGATGCGGTGCGCCGTCGATATGGCCGTGGCGGAATACTTGTACCAGTTGGAACTGCGTTTGCCGCGGACCGGGGCGTCTCCCGAGCTGTTTTCTGCCGTCTGCGAGGTGGTCCGCCGCGAGGGGCGGCGCGGGCGGGCGCTGCTTTTTTTGGTCGCCTGGCAAGGTTACACCGGGCGTTCGCCGGAGGAGGTCATGCCGGCGGCGGTGGCCCTGGAGTTGTATCATGATTTCGTGCGCATCGCCGGCGAATTGGCGGACAAGCGGGCCGGGCGAATCTCCCGGCTGGCCGAAGTGGGCAGCGGCGCGGAGTTGATCCCGCCGATTCGGGACGTGCTTTTCGCGGGCACGGTCGGGGCGTTTATCTCCCTGACTGTCGGGCCGCGGCGCAAATTCGAAGCTTTGCAGGCCGTGATGGATGCGGCTTTGGCCACCAGTTCCGGCGCTTTTACCCAGGCCCTGGTCCGGCAGGAGGCCTGCGGCAGCACGGAGTTGGCGACTATCGCCGAGTTGCAGGAATTGAAATCGGCGCGCTATTCTTTCGCCTGCCCGCTGATCGTGGCCGGAATTCTGGCCGGGCGGCGGCCGGAGGAATTGCCGCGGCTAAGCGAATACGGTTCGTTGGTCGGCAAGGCCTATCAGATTCACAGCGATGTGCAGAAATTGCGGGAGCACCTCGACTCGCCCGCCGGGGAGGCAGCGGGGCAGCCGGAGGAGATCCGAGAGCTTTGGCCGTTCATGGTGGCCTGCCGGACGGCGGTGACGGCCAAGCGGCACATGTGCGAAAACCTGCTCCAGCAACCGCGGCTAAGCGACCATGGCCGGCTGGCGCTGGCGGAGTTTGTCGAAAGCAGCGGGGCCTTCGATGCCGCTGCAATGGAGACCGCCAATCTGATGGCCAAGGGCGAAGAGTTGCTGGCCGAATTATCCCTGAATCCGGAAACGAAGAGGTGCTTGCACTATCTGGTTTCCGATTTCTTTCTGCCTCTGCCGATCAGCGATCAGTAATTTCAACTCCAACCGGGTGATTGCGGCCCATTCCCAAGCGCTTTACCAAAAGAATATCTAGTTCACGCCAGAAGCATTCTAAGCTGTACCTAATCAGGTCATCGCCTGACATTCAGGCGGACTCCAATTTATGCAATCTCCGGGAAGATACCCGGAGATATTCTCGTTAATCACCGGATATATATTATCTCTATACTTCAGTTTATATAAATTATTTCTAGTGCTTTTATATAAATATGTTGCGTGTGTTTAAGTTGTCCTTGGTGTCATCGGTTATATAGTTTGCGCGGCGATTAATTTGACTAGGACGAGCGCATAAAATAGGTTTTAAGAGGATTTAGGCAGGCTAAGAGCTTCATAATTTTGGGAGATTGAGGCGTGAGTTTGCTGAATAAAATAGCCCTGCGGCAATATGGGTATTTTACGGCCAAGCAAGCGCAAGAGGCCGGGTATGTCAATGCCAATCACGCCTATCATGTCCGGGTCGGCAACTGGCTGCATATCGACTGGGGGTTGTTTCGCCTGCCGGGCTACGAAGATTCTTTTGATGCCGATTTGATGCGCTGGGTGCTCTGGACGCGGGGCAAATCCGGGCGGGCTCAGGGAGTGGTCAGTCACTGCACCGCGCTGGAATATTACCGCCTTCTACCGCTCAACCGGTTTTCCATCCAGTTGACCGTACCGCCGGAATTTCGCAAACGCCCGCCCCAGGGGATAAGCTTGTACCGGGAGGATCTGACCCCGGCCGATCTGCGGCCCGGTCCGGCCTTCGGGGTGGTCGCTCCCGTTCGGGCTTTGCTCCAAACGCAAATTGAACTTCCGGTCGAAACCCGGGAGGCACTGCTGATCGAGATGCTGGGCCGGGGGTTGGTGACAGAGGAGGAGTTGGCCCAGGCCGGGCTTAAAGCCGAATTGGAGCGCGCGGCCGCGGGTTTCGCCCAAGTTCTGCGCCGGCCGATTCCGACGTCAGAAGTCGTTTCCGCCGACGGGCCGGCGGAAACATCCCCCCGCGGGGAGGAGCAGGACATGCCGAAGCAAGCGATTGCCGCGACAGTTGCCGACCGGCCGGCCCCGGCCGAGCCGGCCACCGGCCCGGCGGTGGCGGACATTCCGGCCCGCACTTTTTTCCGGGCCCGGCCTTATACCGAACGCCTTAGTCGCCGCCGAGGCGAGGCGGCTTTCACTCTGGTCGAATTGCTGGTGGTGGTGGCGATCATCTCCGCCCTGGCCGGCATGCTGCTGCCGGCGTTGGAGAAGGCGCTGGAGACGGCGCGGCGGGCCGCCTGCGCCGGCAATCAGCGGCAGATCGGCTTTGCGGCCTTCGCCTATGCCGGCGATTTCGCCGACTGCATGCCCGGCGCGGGTTACAGCCACATGTTCGGCGGCCATTTCCAGGGCCGGGAGGACAAGGTCTGGCTGGAGGATTATTTCGATTACAGGACCTACAACTTCAACGAGCGCTACTACTCGATCGTTGGCGCGAACAATGCCCCGATCACTAAACATATTTTCAAATGTCCGGACCGGGCCAATTATTCCTATGACGGCGCCAACCGCCCCGGACATTGGGACTCCGCTTCGCCGCAGTACGCCCGGTGCGGTTTTTCGCCCTGGACCGGCGGCGGCACGGTCGAGAGTCGGCGCATCGCCTATTTCTGCCGGTTGAGCGTAATGGGCCGGGCCAATGTCACCATTGCCCAGGATCTGGCGCACGTGGATTACACGCCTGGACCTTGGGACGTCGACTATATTAACCGGATGAACAACCACTCGCGCGGCTATCCCAGCAGTTCCCCGGAGTTCGTCAACGCCCTCGACGGCACGGGCGCGGTTCACGGTCTGCCCTGCACGCCTTATCCGCCGGCCGGCGATAATTCCCTGGGCCAGATTTCGCGCGTCTCCGGCACCTGCGGCTTATGGCGCAAGAGCTATCTGTTCGGCTTCATTTGGTACTCGGATGATGCGACGCTGATCAAATTCCTCGAACCGGATGGCACGGTCGGCAACCGCGGGCCGGATTACATCCGGGGCAAGATGTGGTGAACCATGGGGCGGTCGGCGTCCGGGCCAGGGCCAATACGCCCCCGCGCACGAGTCAAGTCCCCCGGGCAATTCTAGCCAAATAAATAGTCAAAACCTTAGGGCTATGGGAACGGAGCGGTCGATCTTTCGCACGCAAGGAGAAGGCTTATGTCACGTCGCTGGGGAGGATGGGTTTTGGTCCTGTGCGGGTTGGGTTGGGGTGTTTGGGCCGGGGAGAAACCGATGGAACTGGCCGGATACGGGGCTCTGGCCTTGCAGACCGAGCTGGATCAGGCGGGCGACGGCCGGGCGGTCTTCACTTGCGCCGACGCGGAACGAGCCGAGACTTTGCAGAGCAAACTGCTGGCCGATCTGACCTGGGATGAAAAGCTGGGCTGGCGCGAGATTGAATTGCCGGGCGGCATTCCGGCCCGGGAGCTGGCCGGCTACGGGGCGGTGGTCGTGGCCCGGCGGGACAAGGAGGTGAGTGTGGTTTCCGCCCCCACGGCGGCGGAGTTGGCCAAACGGCTGACGGCCGCGGGACTGAGCGCACCCCAGACGGCCTTCAAGCCGGAACACTCCCATCCGACCAGCTTGGACTTTTGCGACAACCGTTCGACCGCGGCTTATTTCCATGCCTTCAATGTGTTGGATCTGGCCAAGGGCTGGCAGCGCTACGCGCCCCAGGTCCTCAACTCGCGGCACGAGTTCGCCCATAGCCAGGGGCTCAACCTCTCGACCCACAACGGCGGCTATTTCGGTCTACAGAACCTGGCCGACGGTAACATCCACACCTATGCGACCGAGCAGATGATCCGCACCGCGGCCCGCTATGACCTAGCCAGCAACGTGCACTTCGGCCTGCACCAGGCTCCGTGGTGGATGCGGCTGCGCTACCCCGACCAGATGGTTCAAATGGATCCTTATTCCATCGTCGGTTGGAGCGCCGGCCGGGTCGGGCCGGCCGGCGGCACGCACCTGAGCCTCTACGCCAGCGACGAGGCGATGAATTACTCCCACCGGGCCAACCTGCGGACCTTGCAGCGTCTGCACGAGGCGGCCGGCGATCATCTGGATTGCCTGCGGGTTTCGGCCGGGCGGCCGGGCGATGAGCTGGGGCTGCACATGCTCTCCGGTGAGTTCATGGAATATTCGCCGGCCGGGCAGGAAGGTTTTCGGCACTGGCTGCGCGACCGTCGCGGCTACGATCTGGCCGCCCTGGGTCAACGCTGGTACGGCGACCAGAAGCATTATTCGTCATGGGACCAGGTGCAGATCCCATCGTATTTCAAATTCTTCGGCGGGTTCGGCGAAGGCACCTTGAATTTATTGAACGATTGGCGCTGGCGGCCCGACGATCCGGAGAAGGCCGCCGACCAGGGCTGGGGCCAGGCCGAATACCAGCCGGACGCGGACTGGACGCCGGTGGATCTAGCGCCCTCGCAGAAGCAGCTCTTCCTCTTCGGTTCGGCGCTCGATAAGAAGCTGCGCCGGGGCAGCGATCTGACCAGTTGGTTCCGGCTGGAATTCGCACCGGCCGAATGGCAGGCCAAGCAGGCCGGGGCGCCGATTTACCTGGTGGTCGACACCTATGACCGCAAGCCGGTGGACGTCTATCTGAACGGCTCCTACCTGGGCGACATCAAGCCCAAGGTCGAATGGTGCGGTCCGATCGCCCTGAACGTGACGGGCGTGCTCCAGGCCGGCCGGAACGTGCTCTGTCTGCGGGTCCCCCAGGGCGTGATCCATGGCCCGGTCTTCCTCACCACCCGCCAGCCGGCGCGCTACCCCTACCTGGGGCGGGAGCTGAACGCCCAGTTCGTCGACCTGAAGGACTGGCAGACCGCCCGGCTGATCGAGGGCTGGAAGCGGGTGGCGACGCCGGTGCGGGCCCGCGACCCGCAGACGCCGCTCATGTTCGTGCCCGGCGGGTCTTACGACTTGGCCGACCGTTTTCAGGAACTGAAGCGCGAAATGGGCATCTCGACCATGCAGCACACCGGCGGCGGCTCCTCTTATTTCCCCTGGTGGGCGGGGCTCGGTTATGTGCTGGGCGTGTACGCCAGCAGCGAAGAGGGCGACACAATCCGCGCTCCAGAGCGGCTCTCGGCCGAACTGGGTTGGATGTTGATGAACGGCTACGGGCACCACAACTTCTATTATGACATCTGGCACTACCAGCAGATCGAGCAGAAGACCGGCTGGTTGACCAAGACCCGGCGGCTACGCGACCTGCTGGGCAAGTCGACCTGGGTCCGGCCGGAGGTGGCGGTTTTTCGTTCGGCCCGGGAAAAGCGCTATTTCCCCTACGCCGACTCCTCGTCCAGTTGGGACATCGGTCGCGGCTCGCTCCAGGCCGTGCATTACAACCACGTCTACGTGACCGAAACCGAGATCCAGACCGGCCTGGTCCGGGACTATCCCGTGCTCTTCGATTCCAACTCGCCGGTCCTGGACGAGCCGACCCTGACGGCGATCGAGCAATACGTCCGCGCCGGCGGCATCTTTATCGCCTTGAACGCTACCGGCCGCCACTCGCTGCTTGAGCCCGACGCCTGGCCGATCAGCAAGCTGACCGGTTTCACGGTGGTGGGCGAGCGGAAGAACATGATCGTCAAGGTGCCGGAGAAATCGGCGGTCCTGCCCAGCCTGGCGGGCAAGAATTTCAACGGCGAGGGCATTGCCGTCAACTGGCTAGGGATCAACCACGCGGCCGACAACTCGGTGGCCCTCAAGGCGGGCGATGAGGCGGGCGAGGCCCTGGCCTACTGGGAAGACGGCACGATCGCCGTGGGCCGGCGCAAGCTGGGCCAGGGGCAGATCGTGGTTTTGGGTTCCACCTTCTGGCGCAACAGCTCTGACCGGGCCGGCGACGGCGTGGCCTTGAACGGCAGCCTGCAGGACCTGTTCCTTAGCGACCTGCTGACCAATCTGGGCGTGCCGCGCCTGATCGATTGCAATCACGAGCGGGTCTGGGCGCGCCGCTTCGCTACCAAGAACGGGTTGCAGGAATGGGCCATTCTATATAACAGCGGCCAGGATCAGCGCGACGGGGTGGCGGTCTCCTTCCCGGCCGCGGAGAAGCCCACGGCGGTGACTCAGGTGCTGAGCGGGGAAAAGGTCGACTTCACCTATGAGAACGGCCAGGTCAAGGTGGCCGGGCTGTCGCTGGCGGCCAAGGATACGCTGGTGCTGGGTTGGAGGCGCGCCGGGCTGGCCGGCGCCATGACCCATTGGTTCGAAGAGAAATGCAAGTACGCGCCCCAGGTCAAGCCGACCGATCCGGTCAAGGAAGCCGATCTGCCGCCGGCCGGCATGGTGGTGCTAGAACAGTTCAAGTTCCGGCTGGATGCGGCCGAGGGCAAGGCTGAGGCCTGGCTGAACGAGCCGACCGCAGGGCAGTGGAAGGACGCGGGCTACGGTTTCTGGGACGAAATGGGTTATCCGGCCAAGGGCGTGGGCCTGTACCGGACCAGCTTCACCGTGCCGCCCGCCTGGCAGGGGCGGCGGGTGATGCTGGCTTTCGCCTCCTACGATTACCCGGTCTTTTTAGAGCAGACGACCGCCTATCTGAACGGGCAGAAAGTCTGCGAATATAAAGGACATCCCTGGGCTAATTTCGACGTGACCGAGATCACGGCCGGCGTGCACGAGGGCGAGAACCAGATCGCCTTCCGGGTCGAGGCCAAGGAGGTCCGGGGCGGCTATATCGGCCAGGTGATCATCTATCCGCTGGAAAAGCTGGAGAACCAGGTCGAGGTCAAGGACGGCTGGCGGCTGATGAGCGACAATCTCAACGGCCGGGTGATCACGCTGCCCACCAATGACCAGGGGCGCTATTTGACGACGACCGTCAAGATCCCGGCGGAGTGGGCCGGGCGGGAGAAGGATATTCTGCTCGAGTTCGCCAGCCCTTCACGCCGCGTCTCCAGCGTGGTGGTAAACGGCCGGCCGATCAATTTCAACCAGTCCGGGCATCCTTACGGCAACATCGCGCAGGTGCCGCTCTATCCCTGGATCAAGCCCGGCGAAGTGAACACGTTGGAGCTCTGGCCGTATGAGACGATCCCCAATGCCGCCGGCCAGGCGCGCCACGAGCAGATCGCCATCGACCTGCAGGAGGTCAAATTGGGGCTGCGTTCGACGACGGCGCCCTGAGGGCTAGATCGAAATCTGTTGCTCCCGGCCGAGCGGAAGGTATCTTCAAAGGCAGCGGGAGGTACTTTCCAATCGGCCGATTGAGGAGTGGGGAAGATGAAAGCAGTTTTCGTGGGCGGCGGGGCTTTGCGGTTGTTGGGCATCCTGCGCGGCGCGCTGGCCGAACGGCGGGTCTTTCACCGCGGCCACATCCACCTGCACGACCTGGACGTCACCCGGGCCGAGGCTCTGGGGCGGATGCTGCAGAAGACGCCGGAGTTCCAGGCCGTCGACTGCCGCCTGACCTGGGGGAACAAGCTGGACGCGGCCTTGTCGGGCGCGGACATGGTCGGCGTCATCCTCCGGGCCGGCTCGATGCTCAACTTCGAATTGGGAACCGAAGCCTCGTACAAGCACGGTTTCTGCTCTTCGGACAACATCTCGCCCAACGGCGCGTTCCTGGCGCTTAAAGGCGGGCCGATTCTGCTGGATCTGGCCCGGCGGATGGAGCGGCATTGTCCCGAGGCCCTGCTGGTCAACTTCGCCAATCCCATCGCCGTGCTCAGCGGGCTGATCAACAACCACACCAAGATCCGGGCGGTGGGCGTCTGCGCCGGCTATACCAATCACATGTGGGATCTCTCTCGGATCGTCTTCGGTCGCGACGAACAAAGCGACGCCTTCGACGTCGAGGCTGCGGGCGTCAATCACATCAGCTATATCGTCAAGGGCTCGGTCGCGGGGCGGGACCTGTTCAAGGCCCTGGACCGGGTAGTGAGCAAGCCCGACTGGAAACTGCCACAGCTGGCCCGCTTCTGGTCCGCGGCCGCCCGCAAGAACATCGAGCACAGCCTGCGCTGCATCGTCCGTTTTTACCGCGAGCTGGGGGTGGTCATCTTCTCCACCGAAGGCGACGGCCTGGCGCATCTGGATTATGAACTGGCCTACGCCCGGCAGACCAAGAATTGGCAACCGCGCTCCAAGGCGCAGCTGCGCGCCGAATTCAAGCAGGCGGCCGCCGCCCGCAAGCGGATGGACGCGAACTTCCAGCAGTGGCTGACCCGCGACACGGACGCGGCTTTCTGGCGCGAGCACTGGCGCGGCGGCGACCTGGTCTTCCGGCGCGAGGATCACGACATTTTCGTCAAGATCATGAAGGCCGTCGCCGGGGTCGAGAAGTACAAGGTCGCCGTCAGCCGACCGAACCAGGGGGCGGTCGAGGGGTTCAAGGACCGGACCGTGTTGGAATATTCGCAGATCATCGACCGCAAACGGATCGCCCCGGCCGGCCGCTATGCCGTGCCGGAGGTGGTGCAAGGCCTGACCGCGGCCCTGGCCGCGCACCAAACCCTGCTGGGCGACGCCATCGCCGCCGACGATCCGCGACTGTTGGCCCGGGCCCTCTCGGCCTATCCGGTCCGGCAATATTCGGCCGCGGCCCGGGGACTGTACCGGGACCTGGCCCGGATCAATCGCGACGAACTCACGCCCGGCCTGAAACGGGTCGGAGAATTTCTCTGATTGCCCTGGCAAGCGGAAAGGGGCCCCCATGCCGAGATGTCTGATTGCGTTTATTCTTATCCTCTGGAGTTGGTCCGGCTGGGCCGGTGACGACTCCCGGGGCAATCTGCTGGCCAACGGCGGTTTCGAGGAGTGGCTGGATACCGCCGAGCTCAAGCCCCAGGTGCTCAAGCAGCCCGGCGTGGCCGTGCTGCCGGAAGCGTCGCGGCAAACTTGGCCGGCCGGCTGGCAACTGGGCTGGACCTGCTACGAGCGGGACCTGCCCTGCGGCAGCGCGCTGGCCCGGGACGAAGCGGTCAAGCACGGCGGCCGCTTCTCGCTACGGATAACCAACGACTGGCTGACCGACGTCGGTTTCGCCCAGTACGATCCGCAGGTCTGGCGGGGGCAGGAGGCGGCGCTGGCCATCAAGCCCAACCGGCAATATCAATTGCGCTGGTGGGTCAAGGGACGGGAGGTGCAGAGCCGCGAGGCCGGGCCGATCCTGATGCTCTATTACGTCTCGGGCGAGGATTCCCACCGGACCAATCTATATGAACAAGGCGTCGAGTTGCCGAGCGGAACCTTCGACTG
>CAYMGG010000099.1:0-1793 GCA_964389915.1 uncultured Planctomycetaceae bacterium | reverse complement strand
GGAGCTTCACCTTCACCACTGACGACTCGGCCCGCAACCTCTGGTTTTCCCTCCAGCTGCGCCGGGCCAGCGGCACGGTCTGGTATGACGACGTGGAACTGATCGAACTGGGGCCGGTGGTGCGGGTCGAGACCTACTAGCCAACTCCGTTTCCGGGGAACCTTTTTTATAAAAAAGGTTCCCCGGACCCTTCCCCAAAATTTTCATATGGCTCCGCCGTTTCGGGCGTTCAGAGGGACAAAATCAATGTTGGGGCATTCGGCCCGATTCCGGGGCGGAAACTTGAAGAGAGTTTTTTGAAGGGGTGTGGGGGAACTTTTTTGCAAAAAAGTTCCCCCACGTGTTTGCAAGTGCGAAAAGGCAGGCGCCGGATCGTCCGGTTACGGCCTTTGCAGGATATATATCTGCCCGGCTTCGGCCTGCAGGTTGGTCCCGCTGACCCGGGGCGCCTGGTCGCCCAGAACCAAACGGACCTTTTCGTCAAACCTCAGCGGTACGGCAACCGGCGCAAAGGCCCAGACCACCCGGGCCGTGCCGTCGCGGCTTTCCCAGAGCGAACCGGCGTAATCGGGCAGGATCTGCGCCCGGCCCATCAAGGGGCGGACCTGTTCGTAGGCGTTGAAGATCTCGGCGATGGCCGGCGGGAACTGGTCGAGAATGGTCGGCAGGTGCGCCGGGATCTGTTCGTCGTCGATGCCCAGGTCCGGATCGTATTCGCGGATCGGGTCTTTATATTCAAAAGAGAGCCCCAGCGGGGCCTTGAAGGCGGCCAGCCGAAAAATCAGGTCCGGTTCGATCTTGCCCTGCAGGGCGTGGCGCAGGCCGGTGCGCAGCGCGGTCTTGTAGAGCACATACTGCCGCTCGCCGGTGAAGTTCTCCAAGGTCCAGTTGTCGCGGTGAAGATTCTGCACCGTCAGGTCGCCCCACTTGTCCTCGCCCCCCACGATCGGGCCGGCCAGACCGTTGGAGCTGATGCCGAAGGGACTCTCGCCCTCGACGTACCATTCCGCGCCCCATTTCTGACAGTCGGCCTGAATGCGTAGCAGCGCGTCCTGCACGGGCGCGAGGCTTTTCTTGGCGTAGTTGACCGGCAGCATCAGGTAATTGGGATAGCTGTCGGCGAACATGGCCCGCACGCCCAGCTCCTGAATCCAATGGCGCAGGCACTCGCGCAGGTATTCGCCGTAGCCGGAGTTCAGGTCCGGCACGCCCGCCACCCGACAGCGTCCGTCATTCGGCCGCCCCCAGCAGCCCAGCGAGACCCAGTCGGGGTGGGCTTCGGCCAGGGGACTGGTCGGCCCTTCGACCGCAATGATGCCGGAGACCCATTGCATGGGGAGCAGGCCCGCCGCCTGGCCGGCCTCGGCCAGACGTTTGGCTCCGGCGTCGCCCCCGACCTCGGCGGACATGGTCCAGTCGCGCACGCAACAAGGGTTGTGGCTGGTGATCAGGTTGGGCACCAGCCCTTTGACCTCCAGCATGTTGTTGCGGAAGAGGTGGGGCATGAACCAGACCCGGAAGCCGCATTGTTCGGCCTGGGGCAGCAGTTTGAGCAGGTTCTCGTTGAACGTCCGCTGGCGGGCGGGGTCCACGCTCCAATAGCTGGCACCGAAGCAGACCTGCGGTTCGGGCTCGTGCATGCCGTAGTGGTCGCGGTAATGCTGGGCGCAGAAGTCCCAGCAGCGCAGCCAGCGGTTGCGGCCGTGCCAGAGGGTCTGGCCCTCCGGCGCGGGGAGGAAGACCACATGCCGCCAGGTGGTGGCCAGCTCCGGGCCGCTCGGCAGCCAGTGGTC
>CAYMGG010000098.1:0-17482 GCA_964389915.1 uncultured Planctomycetaceae bacterium | reverse complement strand
GCCGATATCGCGCGGGTCGAATCCCGCCGCCCGGAGCGCGGCGGCCAGCTCGGTAGGTTTCAGCTCCCGCCCCCGGACCAGCACCTCGCCGGCAACCAGGTCGATCACGGCCGACTCCACCCCCGGCACGGCCCGCAGGGCCGTCTCGACCGACCCCGCGCAATGCCGGCAGGTCATGCCCGCGACCTTGAAGGGCAGCGAGTCGCCGGCCGTCGCCGGCGCAGCCGGTTCCGTCGCCGGAGCCTTTCGCGGCCAGAGGGCGCCCAGCAGCACCAGGACCAGCGCTACTCCCGCCAGGTGCTCAAACCAGGCGACCCCGCCGGCGTGCAACGGACAGACTTCGCTCGCCCGAATCGTCAGCCAGCCGTCGAGCAGCCAGCCGCTCAACAAAGCGCCGGCGCTGATCGTGGCCAGATAGACCGCCGTGGCTCCGCGCCCCAGGCTCTGCCAGATCATCCCGAGCGTGGCGGCATTGGTGGCCGGGCCGCCGATCAGGAAGACCAGGGCCGCGCCGGGCGAGATGCCCTTGGCGATCAGGGCCGCCGCCACCGGCACGGAGGCCGTGGAACAGACGTAGAGCGGCACGCTCAGAAGAAGCATGGCCAGCATCTGACTCCAGCCGGTGGTCAGGTAACGATCGATCTCGCCGGCCGGCAGCCAGGCCCCGATCCCGCCGGCCAGGATCAGGCCCACCACCAGCCCGCGGCCAATGTCCCGCGGGAGAACGGCGAAGCCGTGATGCAGCGCTTCGCGCCCCCGCTGGGCCCACGAGGCGACCGGGACCGTGGCGGCGGCCCCGGTTCGGGACCGGTCCGCCCCGACCTCCGGGTCGGGCACCAGGGCCTCCAGCAGCCACCCGCCCACCCCGCCCATCACGAAGGCGGCCACGGGCCGAAACACGGCGAACCAGCCGCCCAGCAGCCCGTAGGTGACCAGGATGCTGTCCACTCCGGTCTGGGGGGTGGAGATCAGAAAGCCCAGGGTCGCGCCTTTGGAGGCGCCGTGGCGGCGCAGGCCCGCGGCCACGGGAATGACCCCGCAACTGCACAGCGGCAGCGGCACACCGAACAGCGCCGCCCGCAATATCGGCCGCCAGCCGCGGCCGCCCAGATGCCGTTCCACCCAAGCGGGCGTGATGAATACGCTGAGCAATCCGGCGACCAGAAAACCAAACAGCAGATAAGGCGCCATCTGGGCCAAAACCGTCCAGGCCTGGCGCAGAATCTCCAAAGCATAGGTCATGGTGCGTCCTTTCACGGACAATCCGTCACCGGCCGCCGTACAGTAAAGCAAGCCTTGGGGCGGCCTCGCTCGCGCTCCGGCCCGGCCGGCCGGTTTCGCAGCTAATAACCTTTATGCCCGCGTGCTAGGCGTCGCGGACAGACCTCACCACACAACTTCCAAGCAATCCGGATGCCATCCTCCGGTTTTTTCTTGCGGCGGGCCGGAGTTTCGCCACTCTTATGCGGAGAAAGAAGTTATATTCCCATTCCGGTTGGCCGGCCGGATTTGAGAGGAGCGCAGCCGGATCATTATGACGCAGCCTGCCGTATTTCTTGACCGGGATGGCGTGGTCATTCGGGACGTGGATCTGCTCACCCGTCCCGAACAGGTCGAACTGTTTCCCGAAACCCCGGCCGCGCTGCGCGATTTGCAGGCCGCCGGTTACCGCCTGGTCGTGGTCACCAACCAATCGGTCGTGGCCCGCGGCATGTGCACCGAGGCCGAGGTCGGCGTGGTTCACGACCATATCGCCGCCCGGCTGCGGGCCGAAGGCGTAAGCATCGCCGGTTTCTATTTCTGCCCCCACCATCCGCACGCCAACCTGCCGCAATACCGAGTGCTCTGCGACTGCCGCAAGCCCCGGCCGGGGTTGCTGTTGCAGGCCGCCCGCGATCTGGACCTCGACCTGGCCGCCAGCTGCCTGGTGGGGGACAAAATCTCCGACGTGGCCGCCGGCCAGCGCGCCGGCTGCCGGCTGTCGATCTACGTGCAGACCGGCAAGCATCTGCTCAACGAACCGATCGTCTCGCCCGACTCGGTGGCCGAGGTCGTGCCCGACCTGACCTGCGGCGGGCTGGCCGAAGCCGCCGCCGCCATTCTCGCCTCCGCCCGGAGCGGCCGATGACTCGGGCCGACCTGAGCCGCTACGGTCAATTGTTCTACCGCCGGCTCTTCAGCGGCACGCCCCAGCGGGTGGCGATCCGCTGCTTCGGCCTGCTCATCCTGCTCGGCACGATCCTGCTCTCGCTGCCGGGATTTGCCCGCGGGGAGGGGTTGAGTCTGCTCGACGCCCTCTTCACCGCCACCTCGGCCGTCTGCGTCACGGGCCTGGTGGTGGTCGACCCGGGCACCTCCCTGACCAGCCTGGGGCTGACGGTCATCATGATGCTTATCCAGCTAGGCGGCCTGGGAGTGCTCACCTTCACCGCCCTGGCCTTCGACCTGATGGGCTACCGCCTGCCCCTGGGTTCGCAGGGGGCGCTGGACGACTCCTTCTTTCAGCGGAACGTGTCGGGACGATTCAAGCTCTGGTTCCGCCGGATGGTCAAGGTGGTGGCGGGAGTGGAGCTGGCCGGCGCGGTCTGCCTGCTGCCGATCTTCTGGGCCCGCGAACCGTTCGGCCACGCCCTGTTCAGCGCCGTCTTCCACGCCGTTTCGGCCTTCTGCAACGCCGGCTTCTCGCTCTACGCCGACAGCCTGTGCGGGGTGGCGGACAACCCGTTGGCCCTGGGGGTGATCGGGCTGCTGATCGTGCTGGGTGGCCTGGGGCACATCGTGCTGCTGGAGTTGTACGAAGCCGCGCTCAGCTACTGGCGGGGCGAGCGGGAGCGGCGCTTCCGCTCCTACTTCTCCTCGCGGCGCTTCTCTTACCACACCCGACTGGTGCTGCTGACCAGCGCGCTGCTGATCGGCGGCGGGGCCCTGGGGCTGACCCTTTGCGGCGAGACTGGCCCGCCGGGGGTGCGCGGATGGCTGGCTGGACCGCTCTTCTTCTCGGTCTCGGCCCGGACCGCGGGCTTCAACGCCGCGCCGATGACCGACCTGGGCTTGCCGGCGGCGCTGATTCTGATTATCCTGATGCTGGTGGGCGGCTCGCCCGGTTCCTGCGCCGGCGGCATCAAGACCACCACCTTCGCCCTGGGCCTGGCCCGGCTGCGGGCCGGCCTGACCGGCAATGAGGAGGTGCGCCTGCTGGGGCGGCAGATCCCGGCCGAATTGGTGGGCCGGACGGTGGCCCTGATCGGGCTGGCGTTGTTGTGGAACTACGCCGGGGTCATGATCCTGGCCCTGACCGAGGGCGAGGGCGTGGCCCTCAAGGCGCTCCTCTTCGAGCAGATCTCGGCCTTCGGCACGGTCGGCCTGTCGCTGGGGCTGACGCCGCACCTGAGCGCGGCCGGCAAGATCTGGATCATCCTGACGATGTTCGTCGGCCGGCTGGGGCCGTTGACGCTGGTCTTGTCCTTTGTGACGCCCGCCCGGGAGCGGGTGTCCTATCCCACGGGAAAGGTGATGGTCGGATGAGCGCAACGAGCAAGCGGATCTGCGTGATCGGCCTGGGCGGATTCGGCAGCGAACTGGCCCGGCGGCTGGCCCGGGAGTGCGAGGTGCTGGCCATCGACCTGGACGGCCGGCGGGTCGACGACATGGCCGAGCAGGTCCAGCAGGCCCTGCGCCTCGACGCCCGGGACTTCGCCAGCCTGCGCAGCGTGATCTCCGGCGATTTCTCCGAGGCCGTGGTCAGCGTGGGCGACAACATCGAAGTCAGCGTCCTCTGCACCCTGCACCTCTCCCGGCTGGGCGTGAAGAAGATCTGGGCCAAGGCGGTCAGCGACGACCACGCCGACATCCTGCGTGCGGTCGGGGCCGACCAGATCATCTTTCCCGAGCGCGAAACCGCCCGCCGACTGGCGGCCAAGATCCGCAACCCCAACCTGTTGGACTTCGTGCCGCTGGAGAGCGACTACCGCGTCACCGAACTGGCCCCGCCGGCGGCCTTTGTCGGCAAGTCGCTCAAGGACCTGCGGCTGCGCAACCGTTTCGACGTCTTCGTGGTGGCGGTCAAGGAGCTGGTGCCGGAGCGGTTCGTCTTTCTCCCCCGGCCGGAGTTCGTGGTCAAGGACTCCGACATCCTGGTGCTGATCGGCCGCGAACAGGACATCTTGCGCATCAAGGACGCCAAGCCCGGCGAGGCCGAAACGTCGGCCGCTGAAAGCGAAACCGAAGAAGAACCGCACTAAGCACGGTTCCCCGCCAACAAGGGGGAAAACCTCGGCGGTCGCACCGGCGCCTCCCCCTCCCTCCGGGAGGGGGTTGGGGGAGGGAGAAGATCGAGTGCGCCCCAGGCCATCTCCCCCACCCCGACCCTCCCCCGGAAGGGGAGGGAGACCAACGCGACAATCGCCGCTACAGTTATGGGCTCTGAAACATCCGCCGCTCTAGGCAAAAAGCGGATTTCCAGGCAGCATTTACATCAGGATATCGTTTCTTTTGATTCTAGATTTTAGGCTGAGTATCTCGCCGGCCGGGAGTCAGCGATGAGTTGGGCGCGGCGCTGGTTGCCGAGACTGTGGGCGCCGCTGACGGCGCTGAACGAATGCCGCTGGCAGGGCCGGTCCTTCCGCATCCTCACCTATCATCGCGTCTGCGCCCATCGCCCGGGCGACCGATTGTGCGTCACGCCCGAGGCCTTTGCCGCCCAGCTGGCCTGGCTGCGCGCCCGCAACTGGACCGTCCTCTCCCTGACCGCCGCGCTGGCCGGCTTCAAGAACGGCCGTTGGCCGCAGCGCGCCGTGGTCCTCACCTTCGACGACGGTTATGTCGACAATTACTCCCTGGCCTACCCCCGGCTACAACAATGCAAATTCCCGGCCACGATCTATATCACGACCGCCTGGACCGGCCGGCCGGGGGCGATCCCCGATTGCGCCGGCGGCGACGAACGCGACCGGGCGCTCTCCCTAGACGAACTGCGCATCCTGAACGCGGAACGACTGGTCGGCCTCGGCAGCCACACGGTCAGCCACTCCCGGCTGAGCCGCCTCTCGCCTACGGAATTGGAATTTGAGCTGGTCGAATCCCGCCGTTCGCTGAGCGCGGCCGGGGGAAACGAGATCCTGGATCTGGCCTATCCCAAAGGCGACCATGATCCGCAGGTGGTCCAGGCCGCCGCCGCGGCCGGCTACCGCTCGGCCGTGACCACCCGCCCGGGGCGCAACACCGCCGCCACCCCGCCGCTGGAGCTGCGCCGGACCGAGATCAGCGGCGCCGATACCCGGGGCGACTTCGCCCGCAAGCTGGCCGGCGCCTTCGATCCCTGGCACCGCTATCTGGACTGGCGCCTCCGGCGCGCCTCCGCGCGGAACCTACCCGCCGGGGGGAGCGGCGGTCAGGTGTGAAATGATGAATTCGGCCGCCCGGCGGTTGATCTCGGCCATGGGCGGCTCGATCGCCGATCCCGAAAAGCCGTGCCGGGCCTGCTTGACCACCAGCAATTGCACCCGGGCGCCCAGTTCGTCCGCCCGTTGCTTGAAATAGGTGGAATAGGCCAGCGGCAGGACCGTGTCTTCGTCTCCGTGCAGCAGCAATATCTCCGGGCTGTCGGGGCGCAGATACTCCGCCGGGCTGAAGAGCCGGGCCCGATCTGGCGCCTCCTCCAGCGTGCCGCCGGTCAGATGCCGAAAGCTGCCCGGCTTGGTAAACAGTCCGCCCTGATGCAGCTCCGGGACCATAAACGTGGTGAGCGGATAATACGCCAGCACGCAGCTGAATTTCGGCACCACCCCCGCCCACCTCGGGTCGCCGGGAAACCGGGTATTGTCGGCCAGGGCGGTCATCAGGCTCAGGTGGCCGCCGGCCGAACCGCCCCACACCCCGAGCCGGTCCGGGTCCAGGCCGAAACGCTCGGCGTTGGCGCAGAGAAAGCGGACCGCATCCCGGCAGTCGACCACGCATTCGTAGGCCGTGCTCTGCCCGCGCTTCACCAGCCGGTAATCGACCGTGGCGCAGGCGATGCCGTGCGCCAGGATCGTTTTCAAACTTTCGTAAAAGACGGGAATCAGCAGGCCGAGCATCTCCCCCCCGGACCAGCCGCCGCCGTGAATGAAGACCATGAACGGCATCCGGCCGGCCGGCTTTTCCGCCGGCAGGAAGAGGTCCAAGGTGAGCCGCCGGCCGTCGACCTCCTTGTAGACGATGCCGGCCTGGCGATTGAGCGGGGCGAGCTGGCGCGCGGTCCATTCGGCCTTTTCCCGCGCCGCCTGCGCCGAGCGATCCGACTCGGCGCTCGATCCGCTGCCGGCCACAAAATACAACACTCCGGCCAGCGCGATCCCGGCCAGGGCTTTTCGGTTCATAGCGAGACTCCGGGCGTATGGACGGTCGTCCCGGTCCGGTCCGGCCGCCAGGCGAGTTCGTCCTGGCTGGCCAAAAACGCGGCCCAGGCCTGGACCGCATAAATCGTGGCCAGGTCTCGGATATGATAGGGGCTGGCGTCAGTCCCGTCCGGTTCCTTGACCACCTCGATCACCGCCCCCCGGACGTTCTCGTCCTGCGGCGCAGTCAGTTGCATGGTGCAGCAGAATTCCAGCGCCCGCTCCAGCTCGGGCATCAGGTCGCGCGTCCGGTAGGCGCGCATGTAGTCGATGAACATCAGGGCCGCACAGGCGCTGCCCGAGGTGCAATGGCCGAAACTCCCGGTCGAGAAGTCCACGCCCGTGTTGCGGAAGAAACCGCCGTCGCGGCGCAGCGCCTGCCGGTACCATTGCACGCAACGCTCGAACTGGAAGAGAAACCGCGACTCGCCGGTCTGGGCGTACAACGGCAGGAAGGCCCGGCCGAACCAGAAGGCTTGCCGCGGATGCAGCGTCCGCCGGTAGTGGTTGGACGGCTGGATGCCGACCCAGTTGCCGGCCGGCTCCTCCTCGCGCAGCAGGATCTCGGCCGTCTCCCGGCAGATGTCGAGAAAGAAGCGCTCCCCGGTCCGCTGGTACGCGCTGAGAAACGCCCCATGATCGAAGAGCGGCCGGTGGCTCCATTTTGCCCGGTCGGTCACGAAGTCCCCCCGCTCCGGGTCGTACAGATCGCGGAACCGTCCTTCGCCCCGCAGATAGGCCCGTTCCGCCACCCAGCGCAGAATGTTCAGGGCCGCGGTTTCATATTTCCGCTCGCCAGTGCGTTCAGTCAGGGCGAAAAGCCCGGCCACGCTCTCCAACTGGGCCGAGGTATTGACCAGGTCCGGATAATCCTCGAACGCCAGCAGCAGGCCCGCGTCCCGGCCGTCGGCGACCTGATTGGCTAGCAGAAAATCCGCCCCCCGGCGGGCGCAAGCCAAAGCCGGCTCTCCCAGCCACGGGGCGGCCATGACCAGGGCGTTCACCGCTTCTCCGGTGTGCCAGCAGGGGCAATAGAACCCCCATTTCCGGGCCGCCAGCGAGTACTCCCCCCGGATCGCGCCCGTCCAGCTGCGCTGCCGGTGGCGGATGCGCTGCTCGGCGGTCACGTCGGCTTCGGCCCGGACCTGGGCGACGTCGGTCAACCATTGGCAGGCCAAGCGCAACCGTGCCGTCAACTGCGCAATCGGGCTCGGGTCTCCGGGCTTGGTGGAACTTTCATCCGGCATGTCTGCGTCTCCTCCAATCATGGCTGAGAAATATCCTGGCCCGTCTTTGCCGGGGATAAGGTGAGATGTTCATCAGGCAATCCGCTCGCCGCTTCCGGGGAACTTTTTTGCAAAAAAGTTCCCCCGGCCCCCCTCAAAAAACTCTCGCCTGGCTTTGCCGACACGAGCGTTAAACTCTGGATTTGGCGGGCCAGTCGGCGAGCGCCTGTGGGCGGGAACCAAGGCGGGGCGGCGCAACTCAGTCCCGTTTCGCCGCCCTCATTTATACTTGGTGATCTTCACCGCCTCGCCGTTAGTGACCTGAAAATCGTTCGTTTTCACCTGCAAACGTTCCGGTTCCTCGCACCAGTTGATCTGCACGGCGTGCGGACATTCGCGCACCGTGTTGCCCTCGACGACAATCTGGGCTTCGCCCCGGCTGCGGCGATCCTGGCGAGTCATGCGGCCCATGGCGATGGCCCCCCGGACATAGGCCAGGCGGCCGTTGCCGCAGTCCGTCAGCGTGTTGCCGCGGATCGTGAACCGCTCGTGCGGGAAGGTCGGATTCATGGCGTACACGCCGATGCCGGCCAGATAGGCGCCGCTGACGCGGTTCCCCTCGACCACAACCTCGTTGCCGCTGGTGAGGGAGAGGCCGTAACCTTCGCGAGTCCGGTCGATCGTGTTGCCGCTCAGGCGGATGAACTGCGGCAGGCGGGCAATGCTGCCATGCGCCGCCAGATGAAGGCCGTGGTCGCGGGCGTTCTCGATCCGGCAGTCGCGCACCTCGACCTGAAAACTGGCCCAGACCTCGATACCAACCTGGCTGGAATCACGGTCCTGGCAGTTCACCGCCTTGACCTGACGACAACTATCGATGCGAATCCCCGCCCCGCAGGCGTTGCGGGTGGAGAGGTTGGCGAGACTGACGCGCTGCGACCCACTCAGGTCGAGGAGCGCCCGGTTCCAGCGCAAAAACTGCGGCTCGGCCAGGGAGAATTCCAGATCTTTGACGCTGACGTCCTGGCATTCGATCAGCCGCAGGCCCTCGTGGCGCCAACTGGTGAAAATTAACTGCGTGCGCCCCGGTTCGCCCTCCAGGCAGACGTTGCGCGCCCCGCGCAAGGCCAGATGGTGCTTGAGGCAGGTGAAGGCAAAACCGTCGCTGCCTGCCAGGGGCGAGAGACGGTAGATGCCGGCCGGAATCTTCAGCGTCCCGCCGTTCTTTCCGAGCGCCGCCAGAGCCGCGGCCAAAGCGGGGGTGTCGTCAGTTTGCCCGTCGCCTTTGGCGCCGAAAGCCTTGGCATTGAGCACGGTCCCCGCGGGCGGAGGCGTAAACTCCAACCCCCAATCGGCCGGTTTCTCCGCCCGGGCCGGTTCCCGGTAAGGATCGTCGCAAACCAGATCCGACTCGCCGGCGATCAGCCCGTCCGGCAACTTCACGCCTTCGGGGGCGCTGCTCCGGCGGGTGAAACGGTTATCCGCACCGGTCAAGCCCTCCACATGGTTGGTAAAGAAGAAGTCGCCCGCGTCATTGGCGTTGGCTTGATTCCCCTGCAACTGGATGTCGCGCGCCAGGCTCTGCGGCTTGTCGAGCATGAAGGCCAGACCATACCCCCGGCAGCCGCTGATCCGGTTGTTCCGGAGCACGAATTTCTCAGCCGCCAACGGCTTCCAGCCGGCGGAGAAGCAAAGCCCGTTGTTGGCGGCCGCCTCGATCACGTTGTCCACCACCTCCATGTCGTACTGGTCGTGCATCACCGCCATCGCGCCGCGCAACCGGTGGCCGACCAGCTGATTTTCGGCGCAATCGTGATTGTCGGTGCGGACCAGATGATTGGCCGCGACGCGGCAGTGCTCGTTGCGCTGCCCTTCGATCCCCTTCTTCAACCCGCACTGGTGAAAATAAATGGCCGGCATGGCCTGGGACTCCAGCCAGTTGCCCTCCACGACGTGCTGGTGACCGCTGAAAACTATGCCCCGGCCCCAGCCGTTGTTATACACCAGGGTGTTGTAGAGGAATCGATTGTCGAGAGCGAACATCTTGTCCGCCGACATAGCCAGCCCGGAGAAGCCGTCGTCATTGTTGCGTTCGACGTGGTTGTAGGCCGCGACGATATGCTGGCAATGGTCGAACTTGATCGCATCCGCGCCGGTGTTGCGCACATCGCAGTCAATCACCCAGCACTCGGTGTTGCCTTCCCAGAAACAGATGCCCATCCGACCCTGGTCGGTACGTACTCCGACGACCTGCATCCCCCGGCAGCCGCTGAAGGCCACCGCAAAGGCCCCTTCGCACGGGCCGGGCGAACGCATGCGATAATAGGGGTAGATAGAGAGGCTAAGGTCGCGCAGGCTACAGTTTTCGGCCCGCCGGAAGAAGAGGAAATAGGCGGTCTTGTCGCTACCGGCGGCGAACCACCGACTGGCGTCGTATTCCATCTGCAGCACGGTGCCGAGCCCGGCGCCGACCAGATGGACGTTCTTTAGATCCTCGAACGGGAGGCAGGTGTTCAGCTCCGGCTGCGGATCGGGGCTGGTGAATTTGTAGAGCCCGGCCGGGAGATAGACAATGCCGCCGCCGGCCTGCTGCGCCTGAGCGACGGCTTGGCGCAAAAGGTCGTTGCACGGCTGCGAACCGTCGTTGGCCGCGCCCAATTCTCGGAGATTGATGACCGGCATTTGGGAATAAGGCAGATGCGGCATCTGCTCCAAGCCCGGACGGGCATAGAAGGCGGCCGGCAAATCCGGAATCGTTTCCCCGGCCAGAGCCCAACCGGTCAAGAGCCAGAACCAGGCGAAGAGCGTGAGGGAAGCGGCAGGCGCGGGCATCGGGTCTCCTTTGCATGAGGGGGGCCCGGTAGGACCGGGCTGGCGGTTAACGGTACGTCCGGAGCAGATTTCGGCTCACCAAAACTTGTAGATCACATTTCCGTGGATGTCTCGGATTTTGGAGAAGTAATCGAACGATTCGAATCCGCCGCCCACATGCCAGTCGAAAAACAAGAAGTTCGGCAAGCCCCCATGCGGCGCGCAGAGCGTGGAGCCATCGGAATAGGCATGCAGCGTCAGGCCATAGGTCGGCCCGGTATCGGCCAGCGAACCGAAAACCAGCGGAAATTTGGACGGTCCGTCCGGATAGACCTTGGCGGCCACCCCGTAATCACTATTGCCGCAATCGACGATATTGCCGGCAAACCGAAAGCTGGTGGGACGACCGGGAAAGGTGCGCGTGCCCCGGAACGTATAAGTGTGCACATATTTTTTCGCAACATAAGGGGGGATGGAGGGGCAGATCAGGATGTGGGCGCACTGACTCTTGAGCGCCGGGACATAGCCCAGGTTCTGCATCAGCCACCCCCAGCAATCATTGCTGGTCCCCCCGCCCCACGGCCCGTGGTTGGGCAGGCTCCAGCCGGAAAAGTCCTGCATGTAACTGTCGAGCGCCAACCCGACCTGGCGCAGATTGCTGGTGCAGGTGGCGTGTTTGGCGCTGTCGAGCGCCCGGCTCAGCGCCGGAATCAATAACGAAGCCAGGATGCTGATGATGGCCATGACCACCAACAGTTCGGTCAACGTAAACCCGGCGGCCGGGAAAAGCCGTACCCGCCGAATATTGGGTCCTCTGCGCTGAGCCATGCCTCTCCCCTTTCGCGATTCCGGATCTTAATATACATTCTTTGTATAGGAGCATACACTACAAAAATAGCCTTGGCAAGTCGTAAGCCCAATTTTTTCGCTCAGTCGCTAGAATGCGGAGATATTGTTTACCGATCAGGAGGAGAGGTCGTCTCGCCAATAAAAAGCGTGGGGGTGGCCGGCTGCAAGATCAACGGTCCGTTCCAGGCGGGTTCGGCGGATTTCATCCATTGGAGCGCCAGATCGAGAAAGGGCGCGGCTTCGCCCCATTCCAGGCAGGTCAATGAAGGGCAGTAATAGCGCGCCATGCCCTGGCCGTTAACCGTGCAGATTTCTATGTCCCGGCCGGGGCGCAAACCTTGATCCAGACAGGCCCGGACCGCCCCCAAGGCGCAATTCAGGCTCAGGCAGAGCAGCGCCTTGGGCAGAGGACCGCGCGCGGTCAGCAACTCGCTCATCAGGGTGTAAGCGGCAGTAGCCGTGTGCGAGAAGGGCGGACAGCCGGCATCGTGCAGCTCGCCGGTCAATTGATTGAGCAACAGCCAACCGCGCCACTGGCGGATGCGCAGCTCGATCGTACTGTCCATAGGCTGGACATTCAGGCAATCAACTCGCATATGACCATTGGCTTTGAACAGATCCAGCAACTGATTGAGATGAATCGCGGGAAAGAGGTTGATGGATAGGATGCCTAGCTGGCTCAAGTCCCGTCCTAATGCCACCAGCCGGCCGTGGCGCTGCAATCTTTCACGCAGACTGTCGGGCAGTTCGTCCGGACCGGGCAGCAAAAACACGCCCCGGTACGAATCCAACACCTCCAGCAGGGCCGGATCATCCCAATGGACATAATCGACCAGGCGGACCTCCATTTTGTTTTTTTCCGCCTGCACCTTGAGCGCCGAGCGCCACATGTCGAACTCGGAAGAGGCCCAGGCAGGGGTAAGCAGGGCCACCCGCGTCCGTTGCTCGGTGAGCGGCCGGTTGCAGGCCAGCCGCCCCGACTTCTGGCGGACGAGAATGTTCGCTTCCACCAGACTTAACAACGCTTTGCGAGCCGTCATCCGGCTGACCCCGGTTTCGCGGGCCAAGGCCAACTCGGCCGGCAGATCCTTGCCCACATAATCGCCGTGCGCAATGCGCTTTTTCAGCAACTCGGCTATCTGCTCGTATTTCACCTTAATTCCTCTCCTCTCTACAGGATATGTATAAACTATACATCATCATGGCCAAAATGCAAACAAGCCGCACTCTTCTGCCCACCCCAGTGAAAAATTCCAAACACGGTGGTTTTAACAACACTCAACAAGTTATAAATCATTAAGTTAAGTTGTTTTTTAGAATTTTTTGCATAGACCTATAGAGCATTTAAGATTGCTTAAGAAAAGCCCTAAAGTAGCATTAATTACAGCAGGCAGACGAACCCCTGCGGAGAGGTCGATGAAGCCGAAGCTGGAAAAACTCGAAGCCCTGGCCAAGCGGCAATACGGCTATTTCACCGCCAAGCAGGCCATTCAATGCGGTTTTTCCGGCAAGCTACATTTCTATCATTTCAAAACCCAAAATTGGATCAAGATCGAGCACGGGCTATTTCGCCTGCCCGGTCATGCCGACTCGCCAGAAGCCGACTGCACTCGTTGGTATCTCTGGAGCCGTAACCAGAAAGACCAGCCCCAAGGGGTGATCAGCCACGAAAGCGCCCTGGCCCTGCACGGCTGGGGCGAACCTAACCCCGGCCAGGTCCACCTGACCGTGCCCCCGGCTTTCCGCAAAAAAAGCCTCCCCGGCTGTGTGCTGCACAAAGCCACGCTCAATCTCTCGGCCATCGAAAGCCGGGACGGATTTCTGGTCACCCGCCTGAGCCAGACCCTGGCCGACCTGCGCCCCCGACTGGAAGAATCCGGCGAGTGGAAAGCGGTCGTCGCCCGCTTTGGCCCGGACCTGCCCCTCGACCCGGCGCCGACTGCCTCCCAACTCGACACCCCGGCCATAGCCGCCGAGCCCGAAGGCGAATTCAAACCCGCCGCGCCGTTACTGGCCGGCGCTCAAGTCTTGCCCACGTTTTTCCCCAAGGTCGCATTATCCGCGCTTCCCAGCTTGTCCGCCGCTCCCGCCGAAACGGCGGCCGGCCCGGGCGCGAGTCTCGATTCCCTGACGGAAGGAGTCTGGAAAATGATCTACCACCAAACGGCCCGGCCGGCTCAAGAGCTCGCCCGCCGCCGCCGGCGCGAGGCCGGTTTCACCCTGGTGGAGCTGCTGGTGGTCATGACCATCATCTCGGTCCTGGCGGCCATGCTCCTGCCGGTGCTGGAAAAATCGCTGGACGCCGCCCGGCAGGTCGGCTGCGCCAGCCATCTTAAGCAGCTCGGCACGGCCACCAACCTGTATTGCGACGAAAACGCCGGCCGCGTCTTCTACGACACCGGCGTGAATCACGGCTGGAAATTCCAGCGCGTGCTCTGCTCCTATCTGGACCTCCCCTCCCCCATGGATCAATATCCGGCCCAGCCGGAGTACAAACCCGGCGCGGAGATCTTCATGTGCCCGGCGTCGAATACGCGCCGCCTGACCAGCCATTTCGGCTTCAATGAATGGATGCTGGACCGCGGAGCCTCCCGCCTGGAGGGGATGAAGAAACCGTCGAGCGTGATGATCTGGAGCGACCGCGATGCGTTGCCCGTGGCCGGTAACGAGTGCTCCTGTACCATCAAGTATTGGAGCTATGCCAGCGGCCAGCCGACCAACGACTACTGGGTCCTGCGCCATCGCGGCTTCGCCAACGTGCAGTGGGGCGATTTCCACGTCGCGGCGACCAATCACGCCGCCCCGCTGCCCTATAGCTGGGCCAATGAATATCCGTAAATCACTTTGCCAAATACATGAACCTACGCCCGATTTGACCCAGGAGAAATGCCATGTCGCACGCCTTGTTCCGCCCCGGTTGGTTGGTCCTGTTCGCGCTCTGGTTCAATTGCCTGTCCGGCGTGGCCGGCGAGGCCGTGCTGCTGGACGATTTCGAGTCCCCGCAGATTGCCAACTGGGGGATCTGGCAGGAGGTCAAGCCGCACACCTATAGCCTGACCCGCAGCGACGCCGAAAAGCACGAGGGGCAGGCCGCCCTGCGCCTGGACCTGCGCCAGGGCAACGGGCTGGCCCAGCGCCCGCTGGACGGGGCGGAACTGGCCGCCCGCCAGGCCACGGCCCTGCGCTTCTGGATCAAGGCCGCGCCGGGCAATACCGGCCCGACCACCGACCTGCGCCTGGTCGAGAAAAACAGTCAGGAGAGCTTTTTCACGCACGTGCCCCTACCGGCGGAATGGACCCAGGTGACCGTCCCGTTCGGCGATTTCAAGCTCTACACCTACGGTTCGGCCAAGGGCAAGGTCGATAACGGCGTCCTGGATCTGGCCGACGTCGGCGGACTGAAATTCGTCAACTACAGCGGCCAGGGCGAGGTTTTCTATATCGACCAGCTCGAATATCTGGCCGACGCCGCCGGCGCGCCGGTGGCCGCGGCCCCGTCCACCCCAGAAAAGAAGGTCGAGGTGGTGGACGTGAACCTGGACGACGGCCCGCGCCGCTCGCGCGGCGAATATCCGCCCAGCGTCACCAACGTGCGCATCGAAGGCAACCAGTTCACGCGCGACGGCCGGCCGGCGTTCCTGCTGGGCGGCTGGCAGCTGGACAACGAGTGCCACCCCTGGCTGCTGCGCGCCCTGGGCATCGACCTGTACATCTACAACGCCACCGAAATCTACATCCAATACGCGCCCAAAAAGGAAAACGGCGCGTTGAAGGTGGTCAAGGCCGACGTCCCTTGGTTCGAGGCCTGGATACATCGGGCACTGTCAAACAACATCATGTTCTGGCACGAGATGAAGGCCAGCCCCGAGCACACCGCCCTGCGCCAGGATTTCCCCGACGTGGTCGACGCCGGCCATTTCGTGGCCTACGATCCATATAATCCCTTGGGCCGGAAATTCTACGACGAGGATTACAAGGCCTGGATGCGCTATACGCGCAAGTATCCGATCTTCTGCTACGAGCTCTTCAACGAGACCATGTACAACAACAAGCACGCCACCGCGCGCGAAATTTTCCGCCGGGAGATGAGCGAAAAATTCGAGACCGTCGCGGCGGCCAATCAGGCCTGGGGCACGGACTTTGCCGACTTCGCAGCCGTGGAGCCACCCGGCTTCATCACCGCCCAGGGCGCGAACCTGGCCCAGGGCGCGCAGGTGGCCCTGGAATACAAGCAGGCCAAGGCCCACCCGAACCTTTGGGTCGACTGGGTGAAGTTTCAGGAACGGAGCTTCGACGCGGCCGCCCGCGACCTGATGCCGCTCATGAAGAGCCACGATCCCCGCCCGGAGGTGCCCGGCACGATCCAGACGCACGGCAATCTCGTTTGGGACTATGCCAACATCGGCGTCAACCCCGAGGTCGTGGCCCGCGACACCGATTTCTACACCCACGAGGCTGGCCTGACCGTCTTCCCCCAGGAGGGGCAGGACAATCCCGAACAGATCCACGACATGCTCCGGCTCAACCTCTCCTGCGACGTGGTCCGCGCCGCCTGCCCGAACAAGCCGATCTTCAACGGTGAATCGCCCCTGGGCGTCAGCGCCTCCACCGCCACGCCCGAGCAGATGTCCGCCGATTGCCTGGCCGGTCTGCCCGGCCGGTGGCGCTTCCTGGACGCCACGGCCAACGAGCCTGACGATTGGTTCAAATCCGAGCAGGCCGACGCCCAATGGGATGAGATCCCGGTGCCGGCCATGTGGGGCAAGGAAGGCCAGCCGCAGTGCCAAGTCGGCATCTACCGCCGCCACTTCGCCCGCCCCGCCGGCCAGCCGGGCGCCAAGTTCTACCTGAATGGCTCGGACCTCTGCGACCAGGCCTGGATCTATCTGAACGGCAGCCTGATCCACACCACCAAAAAGTGGAACGAGGATTTCTCCCTGGAGGTCACCGACCACCTGCAGGCCGAAAACGTCCTGGCCATCAAAATCGTCAACCACTATTTCAAGGACGGGATGTACTTCGGCGGCATCCGCGGCTTCATCAGCCTGAACGCCTACCCCTCCCGCCTCCAACGCCCGGTCAAGCCGGGATATTACCGCACGCACGTCTGGACCCAGCTGGTCCACGGCCTGTCCGGCGACATGGTCTGCTACGGCAGCACCCAGTTCCAGGACGCGGCCAAAGCCCTGCCCCGCGTGAAAAAAGAGATCGAGTCCGTGGCCGAGATCGTCCTGCCCCGGCCGCGCGTCAAGGGCCGGGTGGCGCTGGTCTATCCTTACGAAACCTTCCGGGGCATCTATCACGAGAACTACCACGAGTACCTCTCCTTCCCCGCCACCCGCGACCTGCTGAATTATTACGGCCCCCTCCTCTTCAGCGGCGTGGCCGTGGACATCGTCACCAACCGCGACCTGGCCGCCGGCCGGGGGAAGGAATATGCGCTAGTGGTGATGGCCGAAAATCTGCGCGTGCCGGCCGAACTCCTGCCGGCTTTGAAGGAATACGTCTCCGGCGGCGGCACGCTGCTGGCCGACCTGGGCACGGCTACGATCAATGACGACACCCACGCCCCGCTCGATCCGGGCGAATTGTTCGGTGTGAAGATCGAAGCCACGAGCGAGGGCGAAGCAGCGGTCACGCTGCCCGAATTGAACCTGGAGAAGCTCGCGGTGGGCAAGCGCTGGCTCGACCAGCGCAGTCAAGTCAAGTTGAGCCTGGCCGGCGCCCAGGCCGTGGGCACCTTCGCCGACGCCTCGCCGGCCGTGACCGAATACCGCCTCGGCCAGGGGCGGGCCTATTATCTGGGCGCTCACCTGCCGGCGGCGGTGACCCGGACTCTGCTGACTCGCATCATCGGCGAACTGAACCTTACCCCGGCGGTCACGGCCCAGAACGCCGCCGGCCAGGCGCAGCCCTATGTCGAAACCCGACTCTTCACCAACGGGGAACGGCGCGTGCTCTACGCACTCAATTGGGGCCAGGCGGCCAAGACCCGGCTGGGCTGGCCGGACGCGCCGGCGGGCGTATACCGCGTCCGCAACGTGCAGACCGGCGCGACCCTGCGCGGGCCCAATCCCGACCTGACCTGGCCGGCCGAGGCCCTGCGCGCCGGGCTGGGTGTGGAACTGGCCAATCTCGAACCGTTGGTCTGGCTGATCGAACCGGCAGCGGCGGAAACCCTGGTACTGAAGAACATCTCGCCCCAGCGCTATGAGGTATTGC
>CAYMGG010000097.1:0-17754 GCA_964389915.1 uncultured Planctomycetaceae bacterium | reverse complement strand
CCCTGTACATCCGCCGGGGCGTGCGCCTGCCGCCGCTTTTGCGCGGCGGGGGGCAGGAGCGCGGCCGGCGGGCCGGCACCCAGAACGTGGCCGGCATTGTCGGCTTGGGCCGGGCCTGCGAGCTGGCCGGCGGCCGGCTGGCGGCCGAGGGGGCGCGGCAATCGGCCCTGGTCGAGCGGCTCTGGTCGGGGCTGTCGGCCCGGGTGCCCAAGATCCGGCGCAACGGTCATCCCGAGCGCCGGCTGCCCAACCTGCTGAGCGTTTGCGTGGAGGGGGCCGAGGGCGAGGCCATCCTCGGCTATCTGGACATGTTCGGCATCATCGTCTCCAGCGGTTCGGCCTGCGCCACCGGGAGCCTGGACCCTTCGCACGTCTTGCTGGCGATGGGCCTGCCGGCCGAGATCGCCCACGGTTCGTTGCGCTTCAGCCTGAGCCACGAGACCAGTCAGGCCGACATCGACCGAGTGATCGAGGTTCTGCCCGGCCAGGTCGAGACTTTGCGGGCGATGAGCGTCACCTGGAAGGGGTAGGCCGATGGAAGGCCGGTTCGATTTTACGCCCGCTCAGTCCGGCGAGATGTCGCCGGCGCGCAAGGAGGGCTACATCTTCGCCCCCCTCGAGGAGGCGCGCGCCCGCGACACCAGCGGTACCTCCTGGTGGGCGGTGCTTTTCCTGCTGGGGTTGCTGGGGGGAATCTTTCTGGCGGCCATCATCCAGCGCTACCGGCAGCGGCACGACCACCATCGTGAGATCGAACAATGGCGCAATTTCCAGCGCCTGTTGCACGAACGCGGCCTGGCCGCCAAGGAGATCGCGGCCCTGCTCCAGACGGTGCGGGCCGCCGCGCCCGAATCGCCCGAGCAGGCGGTGCTATTTCCGGAGGTCTTCGACGCCAAGGTGGCCGCCGAGCTCACCAAGCGCTTCGGCGACAAGGTGGCCCAGAAGCTGCGGGACCGGATCTTCGGCGGAGCGGTCGAACCGGCCGGCCCGCCGGCGTTCAAGGGCACCAAGGAGTTCGGCCCCGGCGAGATCGTCCGGCTGCATTTTTCCGGCTACGACGGCACTTATCACTGTCCGGTGATCGGGGCTTCGGTGGAGGGGTTCGTAGTCGCCCTGCCGCTGGCCGGCGGTCGGCACATCACTCCGGGGGTGGGGGAGAAGGTCGAGGGATACGTGGACCGGGGGCGGCTGCTGTATCAGTTCGCCACCACCGTGCGCGAGTTGCTGCCGGGCGGGGCCTTCGCCTGTCGTCTGGCGCACACCGACCGGATCGAGGAGCTCAGTCACCGCGACGAGGCGCGGGTGAACGTCACCCGCGCGGTCTTCTTCGGCCACGTGGGGGCCGAGGACGCGCCGGCCGGAGCGAACGAAGGCGTTTCGGCCAGCCGGGTAGTGGCCCAATGGGAAGGGGTCTTCCGCGATTTGAGCATGGGCGGCTGCGCCATCGCCACCCAGGCCCCCGCCGAGTTCAAGCCCGGCGACCTGGTGGTGTTTCCGCTGCAAATCCTGAACGACGAACCGCCGCAGAACTTCACGGCCAAGATCGTTCAGGTTTCGCCCGGTCAGACCGAGGATGAGGTGGTGCTGCACTCGCATTTTCTGGGCCTGAGTCCCGAGGCCCGGGGCTGCCTGGCGCGCAGCATCTTCAGGATCCGGATGAAGGAGAACAGCTGATGATCTATAGCGATAAGGTGATGGACCACTTTCAGCACCCGCGCAACGTGGGCGAGGTGGCCGGTGCCGACGGCGTGGGCGAGGTCGGCAATCCGACCTGCGGCGACATGATGCGCATCTCCATCCGCGTGGCCGACGGCCGGCTGGCGGAGGTGAAGTTCAAGACCCTGGGCTGCGGCGCGGCCATCGCCACCAGCTCGATCACCACCGAGATGGCTTTGGGCAAGACGCTCGACGAGGCCCTGGCCATCACCCGCGACTCGGTGGCCCAGGCGCTCGACGGCCTGCCGCCGGAGAAGATGCACTGCTCCAATCTGGCCGCCGACGGGCTGCGGGCCGCGATCGAGGATTATCGAAAGAAGCACGGCCAAGGCTGAGCCGTCCGCGGCCGAAGACCCGTGACGCTCGTTAGGCACGGTCAATAAATAAAGTATGCGGTTTGATCCGGCGTCGCGACTAAGCTTTCGGCGTTTCGGTCCAAGCCGCCGGCCGAAACGCCTTTCGCTGCGCCGCTCTTTGACTGAAACTGGCATACTTTATTTATTGACCGCGCCATAGTGGGAGCTTTCATGTCCGCCATTCCCGAACCATCGGCCTGGCGCCGCCGGGCCGGTTGGCCCCTGGCGACAGGGGCCTTTTTGCTGCTTTTGATCGGGCTTTTCTGGCCCCGGCTCACCGGGGCCTATCGGCCCGCGCCGGAGATCTATCGGGCCGAGCTGGGCCTGGTCATGGGAACCAGCGCCCACCTGGCCGTCGCCGTCGATGGCGGGCTGACGGTCACGCCCGCCGAGGCGGCCGAGCGGGCCTTTGCCGCCGCCAAGCGGGTCGAGAAGCTGATGAGCCGCTTCGATCCGCAGAGCGACCTTTCGCGCCTGAACGCTTCGCCGGCCGGCCAGTGGGTGGCCGTGGACCCGGACCTCTGGGAGGTGCTGGCCAACGCCCAGCGCTTCAACCGGCTGTCGGGCGGCGCGTTCGACGTCACGGTCGCCCCGCTGATCGAGATCTATCGTTACGGCAATGGGCCGGCCAAACTGCCCGACCCGGAGGTGGTCGCCCAGGCCAAGCTGCGAGTGGGCGGCGCGGGGCTGGAACTGGAGCGCGAAGGTTTCAAGGCGCGGCTGGCCAAGCCGGGCATGAAGCTCGACTTGGGCGCCATCGCCAAAGGCTTCGGGGTGGACGCTGCACGCGAGGCGCTGCTGGCCGTCGGGGCAAAGAACGCCGTGATCGAGATCGGCGGCGAGGTCTGGATCATGGGCGAAAAACTTCCGCCTCGCCCGAGCGCGCGCCAGGAGTTGGGCTCATCCAAGCCGGCAGCACCCGCGAATCCCACCCCACCGAAACCGGAAGCGAACGGGGCCGGCGATAGCGTCGCAAAGGCCGCCGCCTCGCCGGCCGACGGCGGCCAACCCTGGCGCACGGGCGTGCGCCATCCGCGCAAGGACGAACTGCTCGAAACCCTGGAGGTCGCCGACCGGGCCGTGGCCACCAGCGGCGATTATGAAAAGTTCTTCGAGGTGGACGGCAAGCGCTACTCGCACATCATCGACCCCCGCACCGGCTACCCGGTCAGCGGCGGGGTGATCAGCGCCACGATTATCAGCCCCCGCTCCTGCCTGGAGGCCGACGCGCTGGCCACGGCCGTTTCCGTGCTGGGCGAGGCGGAGGGGCGCCGGCTGGTCGAGCTTTTCCCCGGCGTGGAGGCGATCCTGGTGGTGCAGGATGGCGACCAGTTGCGCGAAATCAAGTTCTCCGCGCCGGCCCAGCCCGTACCGCCCGGGGCGGAATGAACCGCGTTGATTAAGCCTGTTTCTGGGGGAACTTTTTTTGCAAAAAAAGTTCCCCCAGTCCCCCTCCAAAAAACTCTCACCAGGCTTCGCCTTTTCGCGAGTTCAGTAGGGTGAATTTGGGGGTGGAGGAGTTCGCCCCATTCGGCAGCTATGGGCTAGAATTGATCCCGGTCGGCGACGCCAGCAACGTCCGCTCATCTATGCGCAGCTGAAATTTTGTGAGAGTTTTTTGAAGAGGGTTTGGGAGGAACTTTTTTGCAAAAAAGTTCCTCCCATGGAAATGCGTTCTGTTTGATGGGGTTGTCGGCTACGCCCCCGCCCCCGCGATCAGATAAGCGGTGAGTGGTTTTCCCTTCGCCGGCCGGAAGCGCAGTTCGCCCGCGCCGGCCGGGACCAGGAAGTAATCGCCCTGGCGCACGGCTTGGGCGGCGCCGCCGATCACCACCTCGCCCGCTCCGCTCACCACTGAAATCACCAGATACGGTTCGCTCGGCTGATAGCTCATCTCGCTCTGGGCCGTCAGGCGTTTGACGGTGAAGCAGTCCGTGACGCCCGGGTCGATCAGGCTCTCCAGGCGGCCGGCCGGCGTCTGGGCTAGCGATTTGGGTTCCAGACGCGAGCGGCGCAGGATTTCTGCCAGGCTACCGCGCGCGGAGAAGTCGAAGCAGGTCAGGGCCAGCTCCGGGGTGAGCGGCCCCCAGCGGGTTTCCCGGCTCAGTTCGCGCTCGCCCAACCGCAGTTCCGGCTGCACCACCCAGTCCGACGGCTCCTGCACCTCCAGGAGCAGCACGCCCGAGCCGATCGCGTGCGGGAAGCGTCCGGGCAGGAAGTAGGCCTCGCCCGGCTTGACTGGCACCCGGTGCAAGAGGCTCTCCAGCAGCGGCACGTCCTGCCGCTTTGCCGCGTCGGCGAAGGTTTCGAAGTCGGCTTCAGGCTTGAAACCCAGCAGCAGATAGGGCTCTTCGCCGTCAATCACGCGGGTGTCGAGGATGAACCAGCATTCGGCCTTGCCGTAGGGGCTGTGGTAGTGCTCGCGGGCGAAGGCCCGGTCGGGATGGCACTGGATCGGCAGGCGCACGGCCGAGTCCAGATATTTGCAGAGCACGCCCACGTCGCCGGCCGGATTGGTCTTTTTGCCCACGATTTCCGGCCGTTCGATCAGCAGGTCGCGCAGCAGTTTTTGCTCGCCGCGCAGGCGGGAGAGTCCCTCGTCGGGGTGCTGCTGGTCGGGGCCGTTGCAGGCGCGGGTGGTGGAGACGATCCACTCCTCGGGGAACAAACCGTCCTGCGCCGAGGGCAGGCCCAGGAACTTGTCCAGCAGTCGGCCGCCGGTATAGCAGCGCCAGGCGCGGTTGGGTTCGAAGAAGATCGGCGAATGCTTGGCGGTGGTAACCGGCATTAAATATTCCTCCTGTGACAGTCGGCCCGCTCCGCGAGGAGGGGCGTGAATGATTTCAGTTTCCGCGCAGCTCCATTACCGTGTTCAGCAAGGCCTCGACATTCGGCCACGGGAACCCGGGGTCGATCTCCACATACAGCCAGGCCCCGCCTTGGTCGATGGCGAAGGTGTCGTTCAGCCGGTGGATTTCCGCGCGCACCTGGTCGGGCGTGCCGCGCTGCATCAGGTCGCCCCGATTGGGATGGAGCTGAACCGCCAGCCCCAGGTCGCGGCACTGCCGGGCCAGGGCCGGCAGGTCGAAGAGCGGCAATTGCGGCCAGACTGCGTCGACTCCGACCGCGCGCAGGTCGGGCAGCAGCGGGCCGATTGCCCCGCAGGAATGGAAGAGCACCTTCTGGCCGGCTTTTTTGGCCGGCGCGAACCATTCCCGATAACGCGGGGCGAAAAAGTTCCGCCAGATTTCGGGCGAGATAATCAGTCCCTGCTGGGTACCGAAATCGTCACCCGCGCCGATCGCGTCGGCCCCGCGGGCGATGGCATTGGCCACGCTGGCCGCGCAGCGCTCCATCAGCCGGTCGGTCAGTTGATGCAGGGCCGGCTCGTCGTCGGCCAAGGCGATGAGCAACTCCTCGTAGGGCACCAGATTTTGCAGCGTCTCGAACAGGCTGACCCAGCCGTCGCGCAGATACCAGCGTTTCTGGTACTCTTGGGCCGACTGCCGGGCGGCGGCCAGCGCCGGGCCCGCCAAACGCGCCGGAGCGGGAGGCGGAGCGTAAGTTGCGGCCTGTTCCCAATCGGCGATGGGATATTTGAGCCGGTGGCCCCAGATGCCGAAGATGCGATACTCCCAGGTCGTGCCCCACTCGTCGGTGGCGATCCGGTGGTAGCGGCCGTCAGCGTCGAAATCCTTCGCCGGTGGCACGGGCACGGCCAAATCGTCCAGCGGCCCGAAGTCGTGGCCGCAAGCGCGCATCAAATCGAGCAGCTTTTCACCGTGCTCATACAGCCCGGCCGGCGAGGGATGGATCTGTAGCGGCGGTCGGTCCACGCTCTGGAAGTCCAGCGCCCGGCGGACGCGCTCGCGCGGCGAAAGCACCGCGGTCGAATTGGCGGACAAGGGCTTACTCTCCTTTCCGGACGTAGCGGGCGGCTTGCAGGGCCGCACCGAGCGCGGCCTCCTCGTCGATCTGGCTGACCCGGCAGGGCGCGCCGAAGCGGGCCGAGATAAGCTGGGGCAGAAGGGGATTGCGCCGCGCGGCATTGCCCGAGGCCGTGACTGCCGCCGGTTTTTCGCCGCCGGCGCGTTCGGCCAGTTCGGCCAACTCCTCGACCATGCCCGTCAGGAACGCCCGGGCCAGGTTGGCGGGGGTGAAATTATTGCGGTCGATATTCAGGATGCCGCCGCGCAGTTCGGGAGCTTCGCGCGTGCCGCTGAAGCGCGGGTCGACCCGCAGCCCACCCCAGTCCGCCGGCGCGCCGGCCGCCAGTTCGCCCAGCCGGCGATAGAGTTCGTCCTTGGCCATTTCCCGGCCGCCGACCTCGCGCAGCGTCGCGCTCAGGAAGGAGTGCAGATAGGCATAGGCCCAGCCGCCGCACAGGCTCGCGCCGACCAGGATGAAGCCGGTCTCGGGCAGGGGCCGCGTCTCTAGTCCCGGCGCGTGCCGGACCTCCGAGACGGCCAGCGAAACCTGCCCGCCCGTGCCCAGGTTGATGACCGCGCCGCCCTGGCCTTCGGTCGCGCCGATAAAGCTGGCCTGGTTGTCGCCCACGGGCGGGAAGACGGGTGCGGCCGAGCCGAACAGGGCCGCGCTCCGGTCGGTCACCGGCCCCAAGGCTTCGCCGGTCGGCTTGAGCGGCGGCAGCAGTCCGGCCGGCAGCCCCAGCTTCTTCGCCAGCGGCATATCCCAGGCGCGCCGGCCCAGATCCAACAAGCCCCAGGAGGCCGCGTGCGTGGCTTCGGAGGCCGCCTGGCCGGTCAGCCGATAGGCCAGATAATCGGCCGCGGTTAGCGCCCGTTGGCCGGGACGCAAGCCGCCATTTTTGGCCAGCCAGGCCAGCGTGGCCCCGCCGTAGCCGGGCCGCAGACCGCAGCCGCGCTTCTTGGCCGCCGCCTTTCCGGCCAGCTTTTCCACGCCGCTCAGAAATTCGCCGCCGTCTTCGCGGGTGCGCTGGTCGCGCCAGGTGATGAGATTGGAGCCCAGCCGGCCATCGGCTGCCAACAGCAGCACGCCGTGCATCTGGCCGGTAATGCCCACGCCCGCCACCGCGTCGGGAGCGAGTCCGGCCTGGCGCAGCAGTTCGGCCTGGATCTGGAGGCAGAGTTCGTAGATCCGCTCCGGATTCTGTTCGTGGCGGGTGGCGGGCAGTCCGGCAACGTCGCTGTCGTTGGCCAGATTGGCGACCGCCCGGGCCCGCCGCGCGGTCCGATCGTAAAGCAGGCCGGAGATGGTGCTGGTGCCGATGTCCAAGGCGAGGATCAAGGCCGGACTCCTGGTTTTCGAGGTCTCCCCGGCGGGGAGGTAATGATTATATAAAATATAACCAATGCGCATTAAATCTACCCGCTCCCCGTGGGTTTGTCAAGAGGAGGAAGCCGGGCTTTTCTGCGAAATTGGCGAGAGTTTTGGAAAGGGTGGGGGTTGAGGGTCGCTCTTCTTTCAGTTTCACTCATTGAGCGCTGGCCAGGAGCATTTCACTTTTGAATATCGAGCCTCCCGGGGCCGGTGAAATGTGGGAGGGTCGAGCTCCGTCTCGACCGCTTCAGTCCCGGCGCTACCGAAGTTGGAGAGAGAGCCGAACGAATGCAGCAGACGCTGAATTCGTCCATCTGAACGCACGAAACGGCGAAGCCGGATGAGAGTTTTTTGAAGGGGTCCGGGGGAACTTTTTTGCAAAAAAGTTCCCCCGGAATCGACCCGGATGAATTTGAAAGGGGGTTACCTGGCTTTCGCGCCGCGCTTGAGCAATTCCCGCTTGGTCCGGAAGATCCAGTCCGCGGACTTGGGGAAGTCGGCAAAGCTCTGGAGCGGGGCGAGCAGTTTGCTCTCGCGGTCCAGCCCCAGGGTCTGGAGCAGGGCATATTCCTGCAGGCTGTCGGCGAAGGCCTCCCAGCGCAGGGAGTCGAGCGGGCCGTTCTCGCCCGGATAGACCAGGAACGTGTCGCCGTAGGCCCAGCCCGGCCATTTGCCGCCGTCTTGCAGAGTGAAGGGGTCGATCAGTTCGCGCGTCTGGCTGCGCTGCCAATAGTTATAGCCCCAGTGCAGAAAACCTTTAAAGGGCCAGCGGTAGAAGAGCCAGCCGTTCATCCGGATCTTGGCCAGCGGCGTGTCGAGCAGCCGGTTCAGGTATTGGCCGCGCGGGCCGCAGCAGTAGTAGCACCAGCTCGTCAGGCCTTCGCGGTGAAAATCCAGCGCGGTCTTGATGCTGGGAATGGGCATGTCGGTCAGCTGCTCGCGCCCGTATTCGATTTCGGTCAGCGCGTCCATCACCTTCATCCACGGAGCCAACTCTTTAAGAAGTTCTCGCGCCTTGATGTAATTCGCGCGGTGGACCTCGCCGTGCGGCTCGTCGGAGACGTGGAAGAAGCTGCGGTCGAGGATTTTCTCCGCCCGGCAGAACTTTTCCAACTCCGGCAGGAACTGGCCGAGGAAGGCCCGATAGGTCGGCGAGGTCGCGCCGGTCTCGGGCTTCCAGAGCAGCTTTTCATCGCGCCCCTGGCCCTCGTAAATCCGCAGCGCGTTGGCGCAACCCCACTGGGTGAAGAGGTGCGACCATTCGAAATAGGTGAAGCCAGCCTGCTTGGCCAGCTTTACGTACTGCTTCACGTCGCGCCAATCGAAGCGATAGCGGTTCTTGCCGGCCTTCCGAATCCGCAGCAGCTGCGAGGGCCGCTTGACCCCGTCCAGCGGCGGGGTGAAGACCGGGACATAGATCGTGTCCTGGCCGTGCTCGGTCATATTGCGGAAATACGCGGGCAGAATCGCCCAAAACCGCTTGTCGAACAGGTCCGTCCGGTACCAGTCGATCAACGAGTCGGCGTAGAACCAGTTGGTCACGGGGAAATCCCGGCGCGGGCGGATGGTCACGTCGTGAATCGCCAGCTCCACCCGGTGCGTGGCCAAGACCTTGCCTTCCGGGTTGCGCAGGCTCAGCTTGACCGCCTGCCGGCCAGTGCGCACGTTTCGCCCCGGCAGCAGATTGACGTAGAAAGACCGGGTTTCGTTCGGCGCGACCAGCAGTTCGTTGCCGTCGCGCAGCAGGTCCGGCACGTAGCCGGGGTAATTCTCCGCGCCGTCGACCTCGTCGGCCGGCGTGCCCGTGTTCAGATGCCGCACCGGCACGGCCTCGACCGTGCGTATACGCGCGGTCCAGCCGGCGGGCGGGACGACCTCCAGTCGGACCGTGGCCGGCGCGCCGGCTCCCAGGTCGGGGCATTCGTTACGCGCCGCCAGTTGAAAGCCGAAACGTTCGTTGCGGGCCAGGTCCAGCGCCAACGGTTGGGGCCGGCGCGGCGCGGGGGTGCGGGGAAAATTGCGGACCAGCGCCGAGGTGAGCCACGTTTTCAGGGTCATAAGGTGAAACTCCAGTTTTTAAAACCAAAGAAACCCGTTTCCGGGGGGAACTTTTTTGGAAAAAAGTTCCCCCCGGGCCCCCTTCAAAAAACTTTCACTCAGCTTCGCAGTTCCGAATGTTCAGATGGGCGAATTCAGCGTTTGGTCTATTCGAACCTTTTCAGGGGGCGCTGATCGGGAAGTCGTCCAGCTGCGCCTGTCGGACGCGCGAAGCGTTTTATGCGTGTGCGGCACGCACTTATGCAAAAAAGGTTTTCCCGGCATTCCCGAGTTAGCTAATACAGAATCTTCTTCAGCTTTCCGGCGGTATCCCGCGCCAGCTTCATATCGGGCAGCACCAGGTCGGGCAGGCGGCTGAAGGGGATCATCTCGGCCGTGACCGGGCCGGAGTACTTGATCTTCTGCATGGCCGCGCCGATAGCCTTCCAGTCGGCGTCGCCTTTGAGCAGGTCGTCGCCGAAGCCGTGGATGCCGCCGCCGCAGTCAGAGCGGGAGAAATTCTTGACGTGGATGGCCTTGACCCGCTTGCCCAGCAGGGTCAGCCAGTGTTCGGGGTAGCCGTTGATCAGGCAGTTGGCCACGTCGAAGTACACGCCCACGCGCGGCGACTCGAACTGGTCCACGAACTCGCGCATGGCCACCGGGTCGGCCAGGAACCAGTTCCAGACGTTCTCCAGCGCCAGGTTGATCCCCAATTTTTCCGCCAGGGGAACGCATTTGCGCAGGGACTGGGCGGAGTTCTTCCAGACCTCGGCGTAGGGCACGACCGGCTGGGAAGCGTCCCACGGCACGGCCACCGCCCCGGGCACCACCAGCACGGTCTTGGCGCCCAGCCGCTTGGCCACCAGCAGATATTCCTTGGTGTATTCGACGGCCTTTTTGCGCACTTCGGCGCGCGGATCGGAGAGCGACTGGGTCCAATAGGTGCCCGAGCAGACGGTGGCCATTTTCAGGCCGAGCTTCTCGGCTTCGCGCCGGGCGGCCGTGCAGTCGGCTTCGCTCACGCCCGGGGCCAGGCAGCCCGCGCCGAAGGCCGGCTCCATTCCGTCGTAGCCCATTTCCTGGGTTTCGCGCAGCGCCTGAACGAGCGGCTTCTCGCCGCCGAAGCCGCCGATGGTCCAATAGCTGATCTGGCGAATCAGTTTCATGCGTTCCCTTTCTGCAAGACCGGGAATAATTCCTCGGCCGTGCCCGCGAAAATACGTTGTTTCTGCTCAGGGCTGACCCCCAATTCGTCCAGCAGCGCCGAATCCCGTTGGATCAATTCCCGCTGGAAGGTCAAATCTCCGGGCAGGGCCGAATCCGAACCGAACATGAGCCGCTCCGCGCCGCAGTACTCGAGGGCGTTGGCCAGCGCTTGCTTGCGGATGTAGCGGGGCGTGCCCGGAGTGAGGTCGACATAGCTCTGCCATTGGGGATTGCCTTCCCGCACGGCGGCCCGCATCCGGCCCATCACGGCCAGGCATTCGTCGCACCAGGGCCAGGAGATGTGGGCCATGGCGAAGCGGATTCGCGGGTAGTGAATCAGTTTTTCCAGATACACCGGCCGGCAGAAACGCGAACCGTCGTCGTTGCCGTAGAGGATGCCGGTGTGGAACAGCACGGACGCCCTCAGTTCATTGAGCAGTTCCCAGAACGGCTCCAGGTGCGCTTCGTACGCGTACCAGTGGTCGGGGATCATTTTCAGGCCGCAGAAGCCCATTTCCGTCAAGGCTTCCCGGACCAGGCCGGCCACGCCCGGCAGTTGCGGGTTGTCGAAACGCGCCAGTCCAGTCAGGCGCTCCGGCGCGACGGCCATGATCTTCTGGACCTGCTGCAGGTTCCGGCGGGTCTGAACCAGCGAGGAGCGGTGCGGCTGGGACATCAGCAGCACCCGCTCCACCTGGTTGGCGTCCATCTGCTTGAGCAACTGCGCGGGATCGATTTCGCCGGTTATATGGATATGGCAATCCACGATACGCAAGGTTTTCTCCTAGAACTTCACCTTGACGGTCTTGCCGGCGGCGGCCGAGGCGAGTTCAGCCTCGACCAGCTTGACGCTTTGATAGGCGGATTCGGGCGAGACCACGTCCGATTTCCGGCCGCGCCGGAGGCAGTCGACGAAGTGCGCCAGCTCTTCGGTGTAGCCGTCGCTGGCCGGAATCTTGACGGCCGACTTCTTGCCGGAAGCGGTGTGCAGCTCCAACTGGCCGTCAAAACGCAAGGTGGCCTTTTCCATGGCAATGCTGAAGGTCATGGAGAAGGGATAGGTCTTGGGATATTCCCACGCGCCTTCGGCCGTGATGAGCGCGCCCTTCCCGTAATCGTAGCTGGTGACGATGTGGTCGGCCCGGCCTTTGGTGAAGCCGTAGGCCTGGCTGGTCACGGCCTGGGGCTTGCCGAAACAGTAGAGGATGAAGTCCGCGTCGTGGATATGCAGGTCCAGGGCGCAGGCTCCGCTCTTCTTCGGGTCCTGCAGCCAATTCTGCCAACTCCAGGTCGGCAGGCAGGAGTGGCGCCGGAACCAGGCCGAACGGACTTTTCCATATTTGCCGCTCTGCACCAGCTTTTTGGCCGCCGCGTAGGCCGGCCAGAAGCGGATGCAATGGGCCACGAACAGCTGACCCTTGGCCTTGGCCGCCGCCGCGACCAGTTTGCCCGCTTCGGCCGCGGTCCGGGCCAAGGGTTTTTCGCAGACCACGTGCTTGCCGGCCTTGAGGGCGGCCAGGGCCGCCTCGGCATGCAGATACGTGGGCAGGGTGATGTCGATCAGATCGATCTGCGGATCGCTCAGCAGGTCGCCCAGCCGGTCGGTGAGCTTCAGCCCCGACAGATCGACCTTGCCGCCGGCCCCGCCGATGTTGCCGGCGATCTTGCTCCAGTCGCCGGAGAGTTTGCGGCGGTCGACGTCGCAGATGCCGGCGACCTGCACGCCCTTCAGGCGGCCGTAGGTTTCGTAATGGCACTTGCCCATGAAGCCCAGGCCCACCAGGCCCACGCGGATCGGCATATCAAACTCCTCCCGTAAAAAAGATGGTTGATCGGTTACTCAGGGCAGCGGCGGCACGTCGCGCGGCGTCCCGCCGTCGCGCAGGGACTGGGTCGCCAGGCAGCCGGCGGCCACGGACATGCGCGCGGCCTCGGGCGTGGCGGTGGTTTTGCCGCCCTTGCGCGCGAACTTGACGAATTCCTCGACGATCACCGGGTCGGCTCCGCCGTGGCTGCCGGCCGCCACCGGGTCGCCGTAGTGCACCTCGTCGCCGATGATCCGATAGGTGTCGCGCCGCTGGTTCCAGACCATGATCGGCGACTCCGGCCCGTCGCCCAGGTTCTCCAGCCGGCCTTCGGTGCCGATCACCGTGTAGTTGCGGCAGCAGTCGGGGGTGAAGTGGCATTGCAGATAAGCGCCGAGGATGCCGCCTTCGATCTGCATCATCATGGTGGTCTGGTCTTCGACGTCGATATTGGGGCTAAAGCCCTTCTGCTTGAGGGGCGGCCACTGGTCGGGACAGAACTTGGCGCTGCCTTTTTCGGTCGGCTTGCGGCGGGCGCACTGGCCGTAAACCCCCAGGTTGCCGAAGGCCGAGACGCGCTGCGAGTAGCCGCCGGCCAGCCAGTGGATCACGTCGATGTCGTGCGCGCCCTTCTGGAGCAAAAGGCCGGTGGAGTACTTGGCCTCGCTGTGCCAGTCGCGGAAGTAAGCATCGCCGCCGTAGGAGATGAAGTGGCGGCACCAGATCGACTTGACCTGGCCGATGGCCCCGTCGTCGATCAGCTTCTTCATCTTGCGGATAATGGTCATGTAGCGCATATTGTGGCCGACGAAGAGGCGGGCCTTCCGTTCGCGGGCCTTGATTAGCAGCCGATCGCAGCCTTCGAGCGTGATGGCCATGGGCTTTTCCAGATAGACGGCCAGGCCCTTGTCCAGGGCGGCCAGTGCATGCTCTTCGTGGAGGAAGTCCGGCGTGCAGACGAAGACCGCATCCAGCGGCTGCTCCACCAATTTTTTATAATCGTTGGTGGTGAAGAGGTCCGCGCCGTAGGCTTCCTTGTTCTTGGCCAACGTTTCCGGGTTCATGTCGCAGACCGCCACGATGCGCGAACCTTGGTCGGGCTGATGGGAAAACCGGGCCAGGCCGCCTCGTCCGCCGCTGCCGATCACGCCGATACGCAGGTCTTTCATGACTTTTCCTTTTGCATGCTGACCGATTTATAGGGCTAAAAAGTTCCGCATTTTGCGGATAAATCTCTATGGCAAAGAACTATTTCGCCAACGATACGCTTTTTTCTCAACATAAAATAACGCATATGTTACCAAAAGGCAAACTAAAATCCCAGCGCGTTGCGTTGCATCTCTTCCTACGGCATTATGTTAAAAATATTTTTGGCGGGAAAATCTTAATTTGCCTTTGCAAACACCCCCAGATCCGGTTATATGTAACGTATACGACATAAAAAAAGCTAGTCAATAGATTTTTTAGGGACAAAATAAATAAAGGAGTCGTTTTTTGAGCGAGCAAATTCGAAAAAGAGTCCAAAACCGGTGTGCTTTGCTGCGTGCCTTGCATTTTGCCGGCGCTTTGCAGCGCGCCGAACTCAGCCGGCGCTGCGGAATTCGTAAGTCCAGCATTACCAATCTAGTAAGTGGGCTATTGCAGAACGGGGTTCTCCGCGAGGAGGAGCCCGGCAATATCCGCAGCCCCCTGGCCTTACGGGGCGGCGGGCATTACGCCCTGGCCCTGTGCATCCACGATTCGACCTTGGGCTTGGCGGCGGCGGTGTATTTGGACGGCTCGTTGGGGGCTTATCGCGAGGTCTCCCTGGCCGGCTTGACTCCAGGGCAGGCTCTGGACGCGCTGGCCGATTTGGCCCAGTCGGTCCGGGCCCAACAGGGCGGCAAAGCGTTGGGGTTGGGGTTGGCCACGCCCGGCCTGATCGATCTGGCCCAGGGGGTGCTGCTGCACGCGGCCAACCTGAACGGCTGGCGCAATGTGGCCATCCGCGAGCGGCTGGTCCCGCGCTTCGGCCTGAACCTGCACCTGGAGAACGACATCCGCTGCCAGCTCTGGGCCGCGGCCTGGTTCGGCCGGCGGCTGCTGACCCAGGAGAACCTGCTGTATCTGGGGCTGGGTGAGGGCGTGGCCTGCGCCTCGCTCATGCACGGCAGGCGGGTGATCGGGGGCAACTATTCGGCCGGCGAGATCGGGCATATCCGCTGCGGCGAGGAGGGGCGGATCTGCGGCTGCGGCAAGGCCGACTGCCTGGAGGCGTACTGCAGCCTGACCGCCATCCGCCGCGAGATCGTCGCGGCCGCGCCCAGTCTGACCATCGGGACCGGCGCGGCCGGGATCGCCCGGGCCGCGCGCGAGAGCCGGGTGGTGGAGAACGTGCTCGACCGGGTGGCCGGGCGGGTGGCCCGGGCTCTGGCGCCGATCCTGGGCGCGCAGGATCCCGAGGCGGTGCTGTTGGGTACGGACTCGCCGGAATTCTCCGAACTGTTACGCACGCCGCTGGAGCGGCACCTGGCCGGCGAACTGTTGGGATTGAACATGCGTCACGTGATCGGCATCGCCCCCTCCACCCGTCAGACCAGCCTGCAAGGCGCGGCCGCCCTGGTCTTCGAGGAGGCATTCGCCCGCGACGAGCTCATCCCCGGCGGCGGCGTGGGGTGAGGGCCAAAACCGGTTTCGCGGGAGAGCAGTGTGGGGGGACGAAGCGCGCAGCACCGCCGCATAGTATCCAAAGTAGTCCACTTTGGCTTTCTCTTGTATGCGGTTTCCCTAGTCCTGGTCGGGCGGCGCGGTTGGGAACGGGGCGATCTGATTTTGTTCGGTCTTTTGGCGGTCGGTTGGTTCATTCTGCTGCCGATTAGCCGGTTCATTGATGAGCCGCGGTTTTCATCGATTTACGCCCCGCCGTTCGACCAGACAAAAATGGCCAAGCTGAAAAGCGCTTCCGACGCCTTGGCTAGTCATCTTCTCCCTTACATTATATTCGCCGTGCTGATCCGTCTGACGCTGGCCGCCTGGTACCGCTAGTCGGCCAAACCAGATCCGGCGGGCTATTGCGGCAATAGGCCCCATTAGGACGCAAATCTTATATAGGTCGATCCTGGTGGAACTGGTATAATTCCCGCTTGCGGCATCCCGACTGCTATTTCAGGCAAACTTGACACCCCCGGCTTGGCCGGATAATGACCGGAACGAGGGGGGGCGTTGGCGTCAATAATGTGGAGGTAAATCGGTGAACAACTTGATCGGCGCCGAGAATGTCGACAAGGCGGATCTGCTGAGCATTCTGCAAATCCAGACGGAGATCGTCCAGGAAGGCATTAATCTGGGCAATATCATGTTTCTGGTCGCCCGGCGCTCTCTGGAGATCACCGGAGCGGACGGGGCGGTCATCGAACTGAAAGAAGGCGAGGACATGGTCTACCGCGCCACCGCCGGCATCGCCGAGCCGCAACTGGGGCTCAGGCTGAAAGCCGCCAGCAGCCTGTCGGGTCTCTGTATCCGCGAGGGGAAGCCGGTCAATTGCCGCGATTCGGAAACCGACGACCGCGTGGATCGCAATGCCTGCCAGCGGGTGGGCTTGCGGTCGATGATCGTCACTCCGCTCATTCATAACCACGAAACCGTGGGCGTGCTCAAGGTGCTGTCGAAAAAAACGGACCGGTTCGCCGACAAGGATCTGCAGATTCTGGGGCTGCTGTCGCAGTTGATCAGCGCGGCCATGTACACGGCCGGGAAATACGGTCAGGACGAGTTGTACTTGAAAGCCACCACCGACAGCATGACCGGGGTCAGAAATCGCAGCATGTTTTACGACCTGCTGCGCGTTCGCTTCGCCAAATCGGAACGGACCGGCGAGGCGTTCGGGGTGATGCTCTTCGACATGGACAATCTGAAAAAGATCAACGACACCTACGGGCATAAGGCCGGCGACGACGCCATCATCGAGGTCGCCGAACGGGTGAAAAATACGCTGCGCGAATCGGACGCGCTGTTTCGGCTGGGCGGGGACGAATTCGGCATCATTGTCGAGAACCTCAAAACCGAGGGCGATCTGCTCCGCCTGGCGGAGAGAATCCGGGCCGCGGTCAACCGGCCCTTTGCCTGCGGGCGAAACGAGCTGAATCTGGGCATCAGCCTTGGTATGGCGCTTTATCCGTCTGACGGGACCGAGGTCAATCAGCTGGTCAAGCATGCTGATTCGCATATGTACGATGAAAAGCGCGAGAAGAAAAAAGCGGGGGGCGACACTTCGCGCCGTTAGGTTTTTCATTCACGGCGGAGATCTATAGGCGATTGGCGATTCAGGGGGAGGGGGGGGATGACCAGACTGGGCAAGGCGGCTTTTCCCGGCAAATATGTGCAAGGACCGGGCGCGGCGCAGGAAGTGGGGCGGTACATCGAGCAATTCGGCCGGCGGGGGTTGATCCTCGCCACGTCTTCGGCGTTTTCGACCTGTCTGCCTGCTCTTCGTCCCGGCCTGCCGGCCGAAACCCGGATCGAAAAATTCGGCGGCCAGTGTTGCGAAAAGGAATTGGCGCGGCTGGGCGCGCTGATCGCGGAAAACCGGATCGACGTGGTGGTCGGCCTGGGCGGCGGCAAGACCATCGACGCCGCCAAGATCGCCGCCGACCGCGGCGGCTGCCGGGTGATCGTGATGCCGACCATCGCCTCCACCGACGCCCCCTGCAGCGGCTGCGCCATCGTCTACACCGAGGCCGGCGTGTTCGAATCGGTCTTTTATCAGAAGAACAATCCGGACGTGGTCCTGGTCGACTCGCAGTTCATCGCCGAAGCGCCGGTGCGGTTCCTGGTGGCGGGCATGGGCGATGCGCTCTCCACCTGGTTCGAGGCGCGCTCCTGCCAGCGCAGCCAGTCGCCCAACGAGTGCGGCGGCTACGGGACGATGAGCGCGCTGGCCCTTTCCGAGCTCTGCTATCGCACGCTGCGGCAGTACGGCCCGGCCGCCAAGCTCGCCTGCGAGAACCGGATCGTCACGCCCGCGCTCGAGCGGATCATCGAGGCCAACACCCTGCTTAGCGGCTTGGGCTTCGAGAGCTCCGGTCTGGCCGCCGCGCACGCCATCCACAACGGGCTGACCGTCCTGCCGCAGACGCACCACTGCTACCATGGGGAGAAGGTGGCGTTCGGCACCCTGGCGGGGCTGCACTTGAGCGACGCCGAGCCGGACGAGATCGCGGCCGTCTACGCCTTCTGCGAGGAGGTGGGGCTGCCCACGACCCTGGCGGGCATCGGGTTGGCCGAGGTGGAGCGCGCCGACCTGCGGCGCGTGGCCGAACGCAGCTGCGCCGCGCCGGAGAGCATCCACAAGG
>CAYMGG010000096.1:3481-17844 GCA_964389915.1 uncultured Planctomycetaceae bacterium | reverse complement strand
CGACTTCTGGACGATCTCCCGCTCGACCCGGAAGAAACGGGGCAGTCGCAGCACCGCCTCGGGCCAGGTGTAATGCGTATGCACATGATAGGCGATCTGGATGTTCTCCAGGACCGTATGATGCGGTAACAGGCGGATGTTCTGAAAGGTGCGGGCGATGCCGATCCCGGTGACCCGGTGCGCTGGCAGGGTTTCCAGATACTGACGCTGGAAATAGATCCGGCCGGCGTCGAGCGGCTCCAGCCGGGTGATCAGATTGAAGACCGTGGTCTTGCCCGCGCCGTTGGGCCCGATCAGACCGACGATCTCGCCCTGAGCCAGGGTCAGGGAGACGCCGTCGACCGCCTGAAGCCCGCCGAAGCGCTTGCCCAGCCCCTCGGCTCGAAAAAAATCGAATTCCGGCAGGATCGCGCTCACCGGGATCTTCCTCCCGCCCGCCGCCGCCACCACTGGGTCCAGGCCGGCGGCAGCTCGTGGGTACCGAGCAGGCCGTGGGGCACCAGCCGAATCAGGATAATGAGCAGGCCGGCATACAGCAGGGCCTCGATGCGGCTGAGCGGAAAATACCTGACCCCGTCCGGCAGCCAGCTCAGGCCGGTAAGATCCGCGTGCCGCAGGAGGGTGGGCAGCACGCCCAGGATCACCGCGCCGAGAATGGCCCCGGAGAACGAGCCCAAGCCCCCGAGGATGACCATCAGAAGCACGCTCACGCTCTTGAGCAGGTCGAACTCCTGCGGCGCGACCTTGAGCGTGTCGTGGTGGAAATAGAGGACGCCGGCCAGGCCGGCCAGGGCCGAGCTCATCAGAAAGGCCAGCAGCTTGTAATACGGCACGTGCACGCCCAGCGAGCGGGCGGCGATCTCGTCCTCGCGGATGGTCAGCAGCGCCCGCCCCAGGCCCGAAAATTTCAGGTTGCGCAAGAGCACGTACAGTCCGCCCGCGACCAGCAGGATCAGCCACCAGTCGGCGTAGCGGGCGCTGTAGTCGGCGATCCCGGGGAGGTGTTTCCAGGCCGCGACCTCCTCGGGGAATTCGGTGAAACCGATGCCGGTCGGCCCGCCGATGCCGCCGGGCTCGTCCGCGAACATCGCCCCGCCGGGAAAATAGACGAGGTCCAGCGAATTGCGGATGATCTCGCCGAAGCCCAGGGTGACGATGGCGAAGTAGTCGCCGCGCAGGCGCAGGGTCGGCAGCCCCACCACCAGCGCGGCCAGCAGCGCCAGGCCCATGCCCCCGGCCGCGCCCAACAGCAGGTTGGCCCGCCCCCATTCCGGGTGGGTGGCGTAGATCGAAACCAGGCCCGCCCCATAGGCCCCCAGGGCCATGAAGCCGGCGATCCCGAGATGGAGGTTGCCGACCAGGCCGTTGACCAGGTTGAGGCTCATGGCGAGGATGGCGAAGATGCCGAGCTTGGCGATCAGGGGATAGAATTCGAGCGCCGAGAGCCGGCTGAAGAAAAGGACCAGCCCCCCGATCAGCGCCAGGCCGAACCCGCCCCGCAGCCAGCCGCCCAGCCGCGCGCTCATATCTTCTCGCTTTCCGGCCGGCCCAGCAGGCCCTGCGGCCGAGCCAGCAGCACCAGGGTCAGGACCACGTAGCAGGCCACGTCCTTGTACCCCGAGTCGATCCCGGTCAGCAGCACCAGATTCTCGGTCAGGCCGATGGTCAGCCCGCCCACCACCGCCCCGGGAATCGAGCCGATCCCGCCCACCACCGCGGCGATGAAAGCCTTGATGCCGGGCTGGAAGCCCATAAACGGACTGACGCCGAACTGCAAACCGTTAAGCGCCCCGGCCACGCCCGCCAGCACCCCGCCCAGCAGAAACGCCCCGCGCACCACCCGGTCGATGTCCACGCCCATCAGGGCGGCCGCCTCCGGATCCTGGCTGACCGCGCGCATCGCCCGGCCGAAGCCGGTCCGGTGGACCACCAGCCACAGCGCCCAGGTGAGCAGCCCGACGATCGGCAAGTAGGCGAGATTGATCAGTTTGATGTGCCCCAGGCTGGCGTGCAGGAAGGCCGCCGGTCCGGGCAGGACGTCGGCGAAGCGCGCCACGACCGCCTCGTCAACCGTGGTCTGGACCCAGGCGCCGAGCCGGCCGCGGTAACTCATCGGCTCGCCCCGGTTGACCAGGACAAAGAGGTTCTGGAGAAAGAAGGACAGCCCCAGAGCGGTCAGGAGCGCCGCCAACCGGCCGGCCCGGCGGATCGGCTTATAGGCCACGCGCTCGGCCACGACCGCCACCGCCCCGCCCGCCGCCCCGGCCACCACCAGCACCACCGGCACGGCCAGCCAGGGCGAGGCGGTTTCGGCCGGGAAGAGGCAGACGAACGCGCCGAAGCCGGCGTAGGCCGCGGCCATGTAGAATTCGCCGTAGGCGAAATTGATCAGTTTGATGATGCCGTAGACCAGCGTGTAGCCCAGGGCGATCAGGGCGTAGACGGCGCCCACGCACAGGCCGTAGACCAGATAATAGACGAAGTCCGCGGCGAAGTCGCTCACGGCGAGACGGTCTCAATGTATTTGGTCGCGTAGCTGCCGTCGGGCTGCTTGACGATGCCCAAGATGGTGGCGTTCTTGACCGCGTCCCCGTCAGGAGTGATGGTGATCGAACCGGTGACAGCCTCGAAATTTTTAATCGCCAGCAATCCGTCCTTGACCGCTTCAGACGTAGTTCCGTGCTTGAGCGCTTCGATTAGCAGGGCGGCGGTGTCATAACCCTGAGCCTCAAACGTGCCGGGAGCCTTGCCCAGCCGGGCCGACACGGTCTTGACGAACGCCTGCACCGCGGGGCGCTGGTCCTCGGCCGAGAACATGCCGGTAATGAAGCAATCGATGATGTTATCCCCGCTCTCCTGCAAAACCGAGGGCTGGTCCCAGCCGTCCGCCCCGCAGAGGCGGCCGGAGAAGCCGGCGACCTTGGCCTCCTTGATGATGAGCGGCACCTCCGGCGGATAGCCGGGCACGAAGATGACCTCGGCCCCGCCGTCTACGGCCGCCTTGAGCTGCGGCCCGAAGACCTTGTCGCCCTGCCGGTAACCCTCCTGGGCGACCACGACGCCGCCGGCGGCTTCGAAAGCCGCCTTGAAGCTGGCCGAAAGGCCTTTCGAATAATCGCTGTTGGTGTCGGTCAGGATGGCGGCCTTCTTCAGGCCGCGCCGGCCGGCCACGTACTGGGCGACGACCTGGCCCTGAAAGCTGTCCTTAAAGCAGGAGCGGAACATGTAGGCGTTCTTGCGCGTCACCTTGTCGTTGGTCGCGGTGGGGGTGATGACCGGTACCTTGGCCTGCTCGGCGTCGCGGCGCAGCTCCAGCGTGTTGGTGCTGGTGACCGGCCCAAGCACCGCCACCACCCGGTCCGTACCGACCAATTTGCGATAAGCGGCGATCGATTCGCTTTTGTCGCTCTTGTTGTCGACGATGATCAGCCGCAGCTTGACTGCGCCCACGCCGCCGGCCGCATTCTGTTCGTCGGTCCGGATCTGAAACCCGTCGAGGCAGCCTTTGCCATACGGCGCCAGCGGGCCGGAGAGCGGCACGATCACGCCGACCTTGATCTCTTCCTCGGCGCCCGCCGCCGCGCTGAAGGCGCAACCGGCCAGCAACAGCGCGGCCAAAGTCCAAAAACGCTTCATGGTCATTCTCCCTGCCCTGCCTAGCTGTGATCTGCCGAAACGACCGTCCCCGGCCGAATCAGCTTCAATCTATCTCACCTGCCCGGAGCGCGGCCGGCCGACGTCTGGTTGGGGGGATAAAAGAGGCAGGCGAGTACCCGGGCTTCTGCTCATGCTCGGATCAAAAGCGGCGGTCGCCCCAAAGCGCCACCAACCAGCCGTTTTAGACGCAGCCTGGTATTCCGTAAGCCCTAAAAAGCTTAATCAAACTGTAGGGTGGGATTAATCCCACCCTACGGAGAAGAAACACCTGTACCCGGCAAATAATTACTGACAGAGTACTAGAAGGACCAGGTCAGCGTAAAGTCGCCGGCGTTGCGCTCGTATTGGTAGAGCACAACCGTAGAGTCGGCGCTGGTATAGGTGTAGCTGAGTTCGGCCGTCAACGACTTCCAGAGCTTCTTGGTCACGCCGACCGTCAGGTCGTGCTGGGAATCGGTGCGCCCCTCGTCGGGGCCGGTGAAGGCGGCGTAGGCGTCGGGATCCTGGAATTCGGTGTCCTGGAACTTGTAGGCGGCGAAGACTCCGAAGTCCTTGGGCAACAGCCGGTCGTAACGCGCCGAGAAGAAGTTCCGGTTATAGGTGTACTGCGCGGCGGTGGCTTCTTCGTGTTCGTAGCCGACCCGCAGGCCCAGTCGGTTCTTGCCCCAGATGAACATGGGCCCAATGTTGATGCTGCTGTTGGTGGCGTCCTTCTTGCGCAGATTGAGCGCCAGGTCGTTCTCGTCATGGGCGTCGGGAGCGTATTCTTTGTTTTCCAGCTTCATCCCGCTGCCCAGCAGCACGTGGGGCGTAAGGAGCAGGGTCCAGGTCGAGGCCACGCCGAAGGAGTGCATGTAGTCGTGGCAGTCCTTGTCGATCTGGTTGGCCAGGAAGCGGATCTCGGTCAGGAAATTCTTCGATTCGAACGCCGGGCCGACCATCAGGCCGAAGAAGTTGAGGTTCTGCTCGTCGTAGGTGTCGTAGAAGGTGTTGTAGGTCATGCCGGTGGTCTTCCAGAAGAGCGGCCGGTCGCCCAGCTGCCACTTGTGGTTGATGATCGCGGTCATGTTGTAGGAGGCGTCGCTTTGGGGAAGCGAGGCGCTGTCGAGCGTGATCGAGCCGCCGACGATGTCGATCACATTGCTGTCGTGGGCCACCTTGACGTTGTCGTCGACCGTCACGCCAAAACCGATGCTGCCGCTGAAGGCGCTACGCCACGTCTTGGGCGCTACCGGAGCGGCGGCCGCGGCCTGAGCCGCAGCGGCGGCATTAGGCGAGGGCACGTAGGTCGGGGCCGGCGAATCGATCCGGCTCAGAAAGGATTCGATGTTCTTGCGCACGTTTTCGGGCGGATTGGTGGCCAGCACCTCCTGGAAGAGGGTGCGGGAGTGATCCTTGACGCCCAGGGAGAAGTAGCTGCGCGCCATCTCCAGCTTGACGCGGGCCAGGCCGGGATTGATGGTCAGCACCCGGTCATAGGCCATGACCGCGGCTTCGTAATCGCCGGTTTCGTAGTAGCAGCGCCCGAGGTAGAAATTCACCCCGACGTCGTCGGGCGTTTCCTGAAAGGCCTTCTCCAGGACGCCGATCGCTTCGGGAAATTTGTTCTGTTCGTATAACTGTTTGCCTTGCTCGCTGATGCCGGGCTTGGCGCCCTCCAGCGGTTCCGCCGGCCCATTGGCGGGCGCGACCTGAGGTTCATTTTTATCGGCCGCCTGCACGCCCGTATTCCAAGCCCCGCACCCGGCCAGCAAAAGCCCGCACCCTAGGCTCAACAGCCTGTTATATGAAAACATGCTCAAGATTTCCCCGACAGTTCCCGAACTATCCCCGCCCGTTCCCCAACAGGCCATTATGTAACTCGAAGATATATTATTTAAGCCGGCCTCTTTGTCAAACAATAAAACCGGGCAATTTACGACCATTTCTTGCGCCAATCGCGGACAGGCTTTATAGTTAAGAAGAAATGGCTCTGCCTCGACCGGGCTACCTAATTTGCCCGTCAGCTTTGCCGGTGACAACGTTCAACGCGGGGAAGCCTCATGGACCAGGCCAACACCAGCCCGATGATCCGTGTCCTAGCCATCGACGACGAAGAAATTATCGGCCGCTGCCTGCGCCGGCTCAACCTGGACGATCCCAATTGCCAATTTGAAACCACCACCGATCCGGCGGCCGGCCTGACCGTACTGATGGAGGGCCGGGCCGACGTCCTGCTGGTCGACGTAATGATGCCGGTCCTCGACGGCTACGAGGTGATGCGGCGCGCCCGGGCCATCGACCGCCACCTGCCGATCATCGCCCTTACCGCCAACGCCGGCCAACCGGAGGTCGAGATCCGCTGCCTCCAGAGCGGCGCTTCGTACTTCATGGCCAAGCCGTTCCAGAACGAGGTCTTGCTGACCGTAATCCGCCAGTTTTTCGCGCACTCCCGCCAGCAGCGAGAACGCGACGACGTCCTGACCCAGTTGAAGCACTCCCAGGACTTCTTGCAAGCCGTGATCGACAATTCGCCGGACTGCATCTTCGTGAAGAACCTGAACGGTGAGTATCTGCTGGCCAACCAAGCACTCTGCCAGCGAATCGGCGAACCGGCCGAGGAGATCGTCGGACGCACCAATCGCGAGCTGCCCTTGGCTCTGCCCGTCGAACTGGCCGCCGAGCGAGATCGAGAGGCCGTTGCCTCCAACGCCCCGGTCCGCTACGAATTCCAACTGAATGAAGAGCCGAAAACCTGTTTCTCGGTCTGCAAGTTCCCCTTGCTGGATCTCGACGGCCAGCCTTGGGCCATCTGCGGCATCGCCCGCGACGTTACGGTCCAGAAACGCGCGGAGGCCGAGTTGGAGCACGCATACAACGAGCTGCGTCAGATTTTCAACGCCTCCTCCGACGGCCTGGCGGTCATCGACCGCAACCTGAAAATCGTCAAGGTCAACGACCGGCTCAGCCAGATGTGGGGGATCCCGCCGGAAGAACTGGTGGGCCAGTCCTGTCAGGCGCTGCTGGCCGCGCCCAACTGCCACGCCACCGGCTGCAGCATGCTGGGCGACCGGGACACCCCCAACCCGTCCAACCGCGAATGGGAGGTTGAACACCCCGACGCCAGCGGCCAGCCGCGCTACTACTCGGTCACCGCCTCGGCCATGTGGGATCCGCAGGGCCGGACGGTGGGGATCATCGAAAACTTCCGGGACGTCACCGAGCGCAAGCGCCTGAACGAAGAACTGCGGATGCTGGGTATCCTCACCCAGGCCAACCCCAACCTGGTCCTGCGTTGCAGCCGGGACGGGGCGATCCAGTACGCCAACCCCTGCGCCCGCGACTGGCTCCACCGCCACCACTTCACCAAAATCGAGGAGCTGCGCCGGCTGCTGCCGGAGAATCTGGCCGTGCTGATGAAACTGGCCGCCAGCGAGGGCCAGACCCTGACGGTCGAAACCTCGCTCGGTCACGAATTTTTCGACTGCAAGCTCGCCTATTTCTCGACCCTGGAAACCGGCATCGTCACCCTGACCGACGTCAGCACCCTGAAACGGGTCAGCCAGGAGCGCGAACTGTATTTCCAGGCCTTCCAGGAGTCCGTCCATGGCGTGGCCATCACCGACGCCGCCGGGAACATCACCCACATCAACAAGGCCTTCGAACGGCTTTACGGCTACACCCAGGCCGAAGCCGTCGGCCAGAACCCGCGCATCCTCAATCCCGGCCGGGCCGTCTATCGGGACCTAGGCATCGACGAGAGGGCCTACGACCGGCTCTTTTCGACCCTCTGGGAGGAGTTGAAGGATCCGCACCTGGGAATGTGGGAGGGCGACCTGGCCAACCGCTGCAAGGACGGAACGATCCGCTGGGTCCACCTCTTCATCAGCGCCATCCACGACGCTGACCGGCGGGTGATCGGCTATGTCGGCATGCCGATGGATATCACCCTGCGCCGCGAGAAGGAGCGCAGCATCCGCTTGGAAGTCTACCAGGCCCTGACCGAGCTGGCCGAAACCCGCGACCAGGAGACCGGCGAACACCTCAAGCGGATCAGCTCCTACTCCCGCCTGCTGGCCGAACGCCTCGACCTGCCCCGGCATTTCATCGAGGATCTGGAGGTCTTCGCCCCCCTCCACGACATCGGCAAGGTCGGCATCCCCGATCAGATCCTGCTGGCCCCGCGCCGCCTGACGGCCGAGGAATTCGAAATCATGAAGGGCCACGCCAGCCTAGGCTGCCAGATCCTCCGCGGCCGGCCGACCCTGGAGATGGCCGCCGAGATCGCCAACGGCCACCACGAGCGCTACGACGGGGGCGGCTATCCGCAGGGCCTGGCCGGCGAAGCCATCCCTCTGGCGGCGCGGATCGTCGCCCTGGCCGACGTCTACGACGCCCTGCGCAGCCGCCGCCCCTACAAGGAGCCGTGGACGCACGAGGCCGCCGCCCAGGTCATCCGCGACGGTCGCGCCACCCACTTCGACCCGCGCCTGGTCGATATCTTCTTCGCGCGCGAAACCGAATTCGCCGAAATCGCCGTGCGTCTGGCCGACAAGTAATACCAATTCAAGTTAATGACCCTCGAATAAGCGCGAAATCTACCCCCGCCGAATTTATCCGCCTGAACGTTCGAAACGGCGAAGCCGGTCGAGAGTTTTTGGGAAGGGTCAGGGGAACCTTTTTTGCAAAAAAAGGTTCCCCTGACTCGGTCTCAATTAACTTGGATTGATATAATTTCAGTTCAAGCTATTGCTGGCCGACTAACATTAGGGGCAGGTGAATAGGAAGCGAGTTCTTGGGTGGGGTTTGGTGGACCCTTTTTTTGCAGAAAAGATTCACCAAAATCAGACGCTATTAACTTGGTCGATATAATGCCGCTCACGTTGGCTATGGCCGAATTGGCCGGCTCTCAGATCCCGGCCGCCCCGACCTCACCCCGCTGAAGGCGCGAAATGTACGGTCGGTCGGACGGTTTCAGGCGGCCCGGGGCGGCTATGGCTGAAAGGCTCCCGGGAATCAGCCCGCAGTCACCGGCCTCGGCATGCCCGCCGCCCGACCTATTTCTTATTCTCTTTCTTCTCCAGCAGTTGCCGCGCGCCTTGACGGATGCCGTCGGGCAGTTCGCGGGTGGTGGCGATCTTGTTTAGGTCGTCGGTGCGGGCGAAAGGCAGCAGCGGAATGGAGGCGTGCGGCGGGGTCTTGGGGTTGAAGAGCAGGGCCCGAGAGATCAGCTGGTTTCGCCGGAAGCGCGGCTGGCCGGCGACCCAGGCCAGGGCGGCCGGATGGGCCTTGGTCGATTCGGCGATGTTCTGGATCACCACCTCGGGCAGACCGGGGGCGCTGATGACCTCCACGGCCACGTCGGCGTCGTTGCCGCAGATGAGTTCGGTCTTCTGGCGCAGAGTGCCGCGCTTGGCCAGGTACTGGATGTCGCGGGGGCCGAGTTTTCCGGCCTCCTTCTCCTTGCGCGGGTCCTCGGGCGGCCGCTCGAGGACCACCTCGGCCCGGGCCTCGACCTCGGCCTTGCGGATGTTGACCGCGGTGAAGACGCGTCGGCGGGCGCGCGGGGCGGTCCGGTCGAGTTCGTCGAGCTTTTCGCCGAAATCGCAGCGGGGGTTGGTGCGCAAAGCCGCCCGCAGCAGCCGCTCGTTGCGCAGCAACTCCTCGCGCTCGCGCAGGGCCGCCAGCGCCCCGCCCGCCGCCCGCGGGGCGTGGTCGATCAGCGCATCCACCGGCGTCTGCGGATTGCCGGCAATGGCCGCCGCCACTCCGTCGGACTTGAGCTCGTGCAACAGAAAACGCAGGAGCGGCGCGGGCGTGTCGGCGTCGTTGCCGATCGCCTCCAGCACCGGCTCGGGCAGGTCGAGCACCGTGCCCAGCGCCGCCTGGCGGACCGCGGGGCTCTCGTCCAGGCAGAGCCGGGCCAGCACCGAGGCCGGCGCGATGCTGCCGTCGGGCAGATAGCGCTTGGCCAGCTCCAACCGGTACGGCTCGTCGAGTTCCCCCCGCGCCAGCGCGTCCAGGGTCTCCTGGGCGTGGATGTTGCTGTCGCCGGCCAGCTCGCGACGCAGCAGGACGGTCTCGTCCCGCCGGCGCAGCCCCTCCATCACCGCGGAGGCGATGTCGATCAACCGGCTGCTGGCCGGCGGGGCTTCGGCCGCCGTCAGGCGAAACGAAAAGCGGCCTTCTTTCAGCAGTGCATAGACCGATTCCCGGCCGGCTCCGGCCGGCCCCTCGGCCGCGGCCACGCCGCCGTCGGCCAGCCAGAGACAGGTCTCCTCCGCCCGGCCGGAGGTGAAGACACCGCGCGCGGAAAGCCGGTTATTCTCGAAAATCTGGAGCAATTCTTCGGCGCCCAGCAGCTCGTTGTCGCCATCGACCGCCGCGTCCGGCTCGAGGGCGACCTGCGGCGGCATGGTGGCCAGGGCCCGCATCAATACGGCTTCGGTCTTTAGCTTGATCGTTCCCGGTTCGGCCGCGGCGGAAAAGGGCCGCATCCGAAAGCTGCCGCCGTGCGCTTGGGAGAGGAGCCGAAACAAGGCGGGCTCGCCCCGTTCCGCCCCCAGGCGGGCGTCGGTCACCCGCCCGTCGTCCAGCACAATCTCGCCCTGGCCGGCGGCGTTTTCAAGCTCCAGAATGAAGCTGCGGTGGTTGAACCCCGCCACCTGCAACAGGTCGCAGATCCCCAGGAGCGAGATGGAACCCTGCATACTCATGCATGCACCAGTGGCCGTCAGGCGGCTTTGGCGGTCCGAAAAAAAACCGGTTAGGACGCAATGCCCTATTCAGGGTGCGGGCGTGGGCGCAGTTCCCGCAGGCGTAGCGGCCGCCGGCTTGACCGGCTCCGGCGCCGGGACCGCAGCCACCTCGCCCCGCCACTGCCAGCGCCCCCGCTCCAGGATGGAGATCTCCCGGGCCAGATCGAAAAAATCGGCGAAATCTTCGACCGCCACCAGCTGCGGATCAAAGCGATAACGGCGGGTGACGGTGAGTGTGCCGCCGTCGACCCGCCAGCGCAGGCAGTAGTCGCCGAAGCGGCTGTGCAGCAGACGCGGCTCGGGCAGGCGGACGAATGTCGCGCCGGCCGGCAGGGTCAGCTGCACCTGATCCTCGCCCAACAGATATTCCTTCAGCAGATACGGGGTCTGCCGCGAACGCGGCTGGTCGATCTCCGCCGGCAGCAGATCCAGCGGCGGCAGACCGAAGGGCAGCTCCCCCGCCCCGCCAGCCAAGGCCAGGGGGGGCGCGGCCTCGCCCGCACACTCCAACCGGCAGGCCGGCCCGTTGACTTCCAGCTCCGGCAGTTCCAGCTTGACCACCGCCGCCCCGGGCAGGAACTCCGCCAGCAGATCCTCGGTCTGATTGAACCGGCCGCGCTCGTCGGCCTGGCGCAGCTCGCCCTTGAGATCCTGCCCCGCCGCGCCGCCCAGGTTCAAGGCGGCGCTGAATGTCAACGTTTCGCCGCGCGTCGCCTGCTTGACGCTGACCCGCCAGTTGCGGGCGCTGTCCGCCGCCCGCCCAAGCGGTAGGGTCCTAAATTCGCCGCCGGCCTCGGAGACCACCAGGGCCGTCGCGCCGGCCAGATCCTCGAGCAGTTGCCCGAAGGCCAGGGTCCGCCGCCGGGTGTCGAGCCAGACCTGCCGTCCGCCCGGCAGTTCGACCAGCACCAGACGCAGCGGAAAATGCCGTTCGTGCGGCACCCGCCAGTTGGGCACGTACATAAGCGGAGCGCGCGGCCGGGCCACGACGTATTCGGCCCGGTATCCGGCCTCGCGCAGCAGGGCCAGCAGCAGAATGTTGCGGTCGCCGAATCGCTGGTCGAGGATCAGGGTGGCCGGATCATTGCCCCCGCCGTCATCGATCTCGTCGCAGACGAAGCGGTAGATGCGCTCGGCCTCGTCGGCCGGATTCTTGGCCTCCCGCCCCAGCTTGGCCAGGGTCTCGCGCAGGGCGAACCCCGGGCGCAGCCGGCCGAGATAGACGTTCTGCAGGAGGCGGCTGACGTCGTCCCAGGTGGCGGCCCCGCCGATCTCGACAAAGGGCAGGAACTCGTCGACCTCCGGCGCACCGAGTTCGTGGACGGCCTGGGGCATGTTGCGCCCCGTCCAGACGTAAACCTCGCGTCCGGCCTCGCTACTGTGGGCGAACTCGACCTGCCGGCCGAGGTTGCGCGCCTGATAGGCCAGCGGGAAATCGGGCGGCGTCAGGACCACGTACTGCGAGAGCAGGAATTCCTCCTGGGTGTCGGGGCTGCGGAAATACCAGCGCGGGAAACGTAGCCGCCCGTCGAACGGGGCCGGCGAGAGATCCAGATATTTATGCTCCACCGCCGCGCCCGGCACCAGGGCCGGCATGGTGAGCTCCGCCTGCCCCGGCAGCAGGAGCGGTTCCAGCGACCGGCCGTCGGGCAGAATAGTGCGCGCCTCGAGCAGTTCGCCCTGGTTCGGCAGAGTACTGGCCGTCTCGACCCCGCCGTCGTTCAAAATCTTCTGCACGCCGTGAGTGTAGCAGGCGAAGGAGCCGTCGGGATAGACCGCCAGCACCGACTGGTCGATGACCCGCACGGTCGAGCCGACCGGCGCTAGGCCGGCGGCGCGCTCCAACTCCGGCCCGACGGCCAGGGCGTACTTGCTCCAGAATGCGTAATTCTCGTTCTTCAGCCCCGCCAGCAGGCGGCGCAGATCGTGCTGCTGAGGATCCAGCGCCAGGCCTCGGCCGTAGGCCTCGGCCGCCTCTCCGGCGCGCCCCTGCCGCGCCAGGCTGTCGCCCAGCCGGCGCCAGGTCTCGGCCGAATCCGGGCTCAGCCCCAAGGCCTGCCGCAGAACCGCCTCCTCCTCCCCCGCCCGCCCGTCGCGCCGCAGCACGCCGGCCTTGGCCAGGAACAGCTCCGCCCGATCGGGCGTCACCCGCAGCCCGTCGGCAATCACGCCCAGCGCGGCGCTGGTCTCGCCCAGGCCGGCCAGCCGCTCGGCCAGCCCGCCCCGCAGCTCGACATCGGCCTGCCGGCCGGCCAGGATCTCGCGATAGGCCGCGCTCCAGGCGGCGTAATCTTCACGCCGGGCGGCCGCCAGAGCCTCGACCGTGCGGCGGGCCAGCGAATCGGGGAAGGCCGAGGCCAGGCGCTCGGTCCATTGCCCGGACTCGACCAGCCAGCCCTTTTCGATGGCCAGCCGAGCGGCCAGCTCCAGGGCGGCCAGGCACTTTTCGTTGACCTTCAGGGCGGCCGCGCACAGGTCGAGCGCCTCCCGGTAACGCTGGCGGCCGGCGGCGAAGCGCGCCAGGCCCAGCAGCGCGGGCACGAAATCCGGCGCGCTGCGCCGGGCCCGTTCATAGGCGGCCACCGCCTCGCTCTCCCGCGGCGCTCTGGCCAGATGAACCGCGGCCAGCTCCTGCCGGGCCCGCAAGGCCAGAAACCAGGGATTGTCCGGCTCCAGGAGGGCCGCCTGGCGCGCGTGGCGCAGCGCCGCATCGGTCAGGCCCAGCGATTGGGACAGCTCGGCCAGCGCCGCCCGCAGCGTGGGATTGTCGGCCAATTCTTCGCTTAGCTGCGAAAAGGTGGCGAAAGCGCCCGGCCCCATGTCAGGCTTGGACTCGCCGGCGGCCGGCGGCGGAATCGCCTCCGCCGCCGCCAGGGCATGCAATTCGAGGCCCGGTTCGCAGGTCACCCCCGCCAGCGGCGCCCCCGCGGCGTCAAGCAGCCGCAGGGCCAGGTCCCGCCGTTCGCCCACGGCCAGAATCTTGATCAGAATCCGGTTCCAGCCGGGACGCAGCCGGCCGGTCAGTCCGACCTCGTCGGGCAGTTCCCGGGTCAGCCGGTTGATCCGGCCCAACTCCTCGCCATTCAGAAAGACCCGCCCCGCCCCGGCCAGGCGCAGTTCGAGCCGGACGGTCGCCGTGGCCTCGACCTTGACCTGGGCCAGCGCATAGACCACCCCCCGCCGGGTACCGCCGGTCCAATCCCAGGGATCGAAACTCGGCCAGGCGTTCTCCGCCCCCACCCGCCGCCAGCGCAGCGTGCGCCGCCCCCAGTCGTACTGCGCGGCCAATTGCCCGTCGCGCTCGGGCGCGAAGGGAGTGTAGTAGTCCGCCCGCTCGTAGTCGCCGAAGGGACCCAGGACCAGCCAGGGGGCGACCAGTCCCCGCCGGGCCTGTAGCGCCTGGGCCTCGGGGAAGCGGCCGGCCGCGGCGTGGTAGTCGGCCAGAATGGCCAGGGCCAGATCGCGCGAAACCGGCCCGGCCACAGGCGAAGCCAGCAGCTTGCGCGCCTCGCTCTCGCCCGAGGCGGCCGCCCCCCGGGCCAGGGGCTCGACGTTCTGCGCCAGCCGCAGGGCCATCTCCCGCAGCAGCGGATCGGTCTGGCGGCTGGCGTAGTCGAGCAGAAAGCGCAGCTGGCCGTCGCCGTCGCCCTTGGCGACGAAGGGGTTCATCAGCAGCGCCCGCACCTCGCCCTGATAGGTGAAGGGCTTCGCCGCCGGTTCGCCGCCGCCCGCCGCCGCCGCGCAGAGCAGGCAGATGCCAAGGATCAGCCGCCGGTTCATTCGCGCTCCCATGTCAGGACCGTCGCATCCACCTGGTCGGCCAGCAGGCAGAGGCGGCGGAAGGCCGCGTACTCCGTCACCGGCACCCGGCTCCGGGAGAGCTCCAGCCAGTAATCGAGGGTCAGAGAATTGCCCACCAGCCCGGTCTTCACCCGCAGCTGCCCGTTCTCGTCGCTCAGCTCCAGGTCG
>CAYMGG010000096.1:0-3471 GCA_964389915.1 uncultured Planctomycetaceae bacterium | reverse complement strand
AGCGCCCGCTCTCAGGTCGCCCGGCTGATTGACCAGCCGCCAGCCGGCCGGCCAGTCGATGGTGAAATGCCGCTCGATCCGAAAGCAGAGCGGCAGCAGGAGGTCGCTTTCGCGCCGCGCGTGGGGCACGAAGTCGCCCAGGCGCGCCGGCAACGCCTCGCCCCGCGCCATGTCGCCGCGCAGGTAGACCGGCGGCAGGGGCATTTCCAGCCGCCCGCCCGCCGACCGGACGAATTCGCGCGCCCGGTAGCTGAAGCCCACCTCGACCGAATCGGGCCCCGCCCCGTGCTCCTGGAAGTCGACCGGGCTGACCACCGCCCCCGGGCCGTAGGCCCGCGAGCCCACCACTTCGGCGGCCCGCAGCCGAGTCTCCGGCCGCGCGTAGTAGAGCCGCAGGAAGGCGGCCGGCCGGCCGGCGGTCTCCAGCTCCTGCCCCAGGGTGACGCCGCCGGCCTCGTCCACCGAAAGCCGCAGCCGCTCGCGCCAGAAATTACCGTCCGGCACCAGCGGAGGGATCAGATCCAGCCGCGCGCCCTCGGGCCCGACCACCACCACCCGGGCGCCGGCGGTCATCGCCGGATTGCTCTCGACGGTCCGGTAGATCTTGGTCGCGTCCAGCCAATAGGGCCGGCCCCCGGCCTCGACCAGGCTGATGCAATGGTTGAACTGGCCGAAGAGCGGCAACTCCAGGGCCTCCGCCCCGCGCCGGGCCGACTCCTCGGGCGGATAAGCCATGAGCAGCACCGGCCGGGCCGACAGCCCCGCCGCCTGCGCCATCACGTTGAGCAGCACCGCATGGTCTTTGCAGTCGCCGAAACGGCGGGTGAAGACCGCGCCGGCGCTGTAGGGCTTGTAGCGGTGGACCCCGAACTCCCAGGGGACGTTGCGGATGTTGGTCGAAACCCATTCGTAAAGGGCCGCGATCTGGTCGGCCGGCTGGGTCCGCCCCTCGACCAATTCGCGCACCTTGTCGCGGATCTCCGGCGTCAGCACAAGCTGCGGTTCGATCAGCCGCCAGTACCAGCGGGCCAGTTCGTCCCACGAGGCGAAGGTGCTGACCTGCACGGCCGGCGAAAGCTCGAGGCTGGAGGGCGAATCGGCCTCGTCGGGCAGCGCCGCCAGATCCTGCATCTCCCAGACCCGCGAGAGCCGCCGGCCGTCGTCGACCTTGGCCTCCCGCTCCGCGGGGGCGCCGCGCTGGGAGAGGAAGTAGAGCTTCAACTCCGCGGGGGCCACCACTTCGTAGCGGGCCCGGCGCACCGGCGCCTCGCGCCGGAAGCGGTTGATCTCGCCGAAATAGCTGCCGAAAAAGCTGGGGCGGAACTGGTCGTAAACGTAGGCGAGCTCCAGCACGTCCCCGGCGCGCAGGGCGGGAAAAACCGCCACCATCACCGCCCCGTCCCGGGAGGGCAGACTGGTCACTTCGGCCCGGGCCAGCGTGCCATCGGCGTGCAACACCCGGGCGACCGGCACCGAGACGGTTTCGAGGTCGTCGCTGAAATAGATCGGATACCGCTGGAACGAGGCGACCGCTTCGCGCTCGCGCAGCCGGATCACCTGGTGGGCGACCCGCCGCGAAGTGCCGTCGGGATGGACCTCGACCCGCCGCGAGTTGAGCAGATACTCGTAGCCCGCCCCGCCGGTATCGGCCTCCGGCGGCAGCTTGGCGGCAAAGCCGGCCAAGTCGGCCAAAGCCTCCACCCCGTCGCCGCGCCCCTGGCCCAGGAAGCGCAGATACTCCTCCAGGGCCAGCTGGCCGGATTCGAGCTCCCGCGCCTGGCGCCAAGCGGCGGCGGCCTCCTCCTCGCGCCCGGCCCCGTGCAGGCAGTCGCCCCAGAGAGCCAGAATGCCCGCGTCCTCGGCGCTGATGCCCAGGGCTTCGCGGCAGGCGTCGGCGCCTTCGACCCACTGGCCGCCGTCGCGCCAGACGCCGATCAGCCGGCGCCGCGCGGGGAAGTCGTAGGGGGCCACCCGCAGGTAGGCGGTCAGCAGCTCGCGCGAGGCCGCCTTCCGGCCCAGACGGGCATAGCTGTCCAGCAGTCCGTCGAGGGCGGCCCGCCCCGTGGCCGTCAGCCGCCGCGCGGCCAGGAAAGCCTCGACCGCCCGGCCGGTCTGCCCGGACTCGAGCTCGCGCCGGCCCAGAGCCAGGAGCAGTTCCAGGTTGCCGTGGCTGCGTTTGGCCGCTTCGCTTAGAATGGTGTCGGCCTGGGCGCGCCAGCCCCGGCGGCGGGAGACTTCGTACCGCAGCAGGGCCGCGCGCGGCGAGAGGGGATTGGCCGCCGCCGCCTCCTCGGCCAGGGCCAGCGCCCGGTCGAGATTGCCCATGCGCAGGTAATACTCGGCCAGCCGGGCGGTGGCCAGCACCTCGTCAGGCCCGTTCTCGCGCAACCGTTCGAGCACCTGGCGGCGCAGGTTCTCCTCACGATCCGGCAGGGACCGGGCGGCCTCGTTCTCGGCCTCGGCCAGCGCCAGCAAAAACGCCCCGTTCTTGGGGGAGGCCTGCACGGCCCGCAGGAGCAGTTCCCGGTCCTGCCGCTCCGGCAGGGCGATCACCCCCCGCCGCCAGAGCAGCCAGCCCAGGTAATACTCCTCCCGCGGATCGGCCGGCTTGGCCGCGCCGGGGGCGACAAAAATCGAAAAAGCGCCCCGGTCGAGCTGCGGCTCCGGCCCGTTCGGCTCCGCATTGGCGGCCAACGTCGCGGCCGCCGGGTCGAGGCTCAGGGTCAGGCCGCTGGCGGGCGCGCCGGCCGGATCGGTCAGGCGGAGGATGAAGCGCCACGGTCCGGTGGTCTGGATCGTGCGCAAAAGGAGCAGATTCCGGCCCGGTCGGAACCAGACCGCCGCCGCGTTCAGGTCTAGCTCCAGCCGCCGCCGGCCGGAGGTCTCCAGGATCGAGCGGCCGTTGACCCACACGTTCACGCCCTCGTCGGCGCCCAGCCGCACGGCATACCAGCCGCCGGCGGGGCAGTCCACGAAGCAGGCCGCGTAGGCCGCACAATCGGAATTGGGGCGCAACCAGGCACCGCAGTCCGCTTCGCCCAGCGGCGCGACCGACTGGACCGCCCGCCACTTGACCGGTCGCTTCTTGCCCTGCCGGGGCTGATCCCAGGCCGGCAGTTCGCCCTTGGTCAGGGCCTCGTCGAGCCCGCGGGCCTGCTCGGAGTCGAACACGCCCCAGAGCAGCCAGTTGCGGATCACCCCCAAGGCGTCGGCCTGGCGCGCGGCCTCATCGGCCTTGCCCTCGTCCAGGAACAGCCGCGCCCGCAGCCAGGTCGCCCGCGCCTTCAGCGCCGGGGGCAGCGCCAGCGACTCCAGGCCGGCGAAAAAATCGCGCGTCTCGCTCGGCTCGCCCGCCTCGTCGGCCAGGATGCATATCTTCTCCAGCAGAAACTCCGCCCGGCCCCAGAGCCGCGCGTCGTTGCCCGCGGCCGCAGCCGCGGCCACTTCGCTTAAAGCGGTCTGGTATTCCAG
>CAYMGG010000095.1:15283-17932 GCA_964389915.1 uncultured Planctomycetaceae bacterium | reverse complement strand
GGAGCGCCGGGGCGGGCGCGGCCGTGGTCGGACCGGGCGGCGGAGGGGCCGGGCGTTCATCCGGCGCCGGAGCGGGCGCGGGGGCCGGGGCCGGAGCGGCCGGCTCGGGGCGCGGTTCGACCGAGCGGACCGTGGCCAGGGGGATCGGCCCGGCGCCGAAGCCGTTGGGCAGGTTGGCGCCCCCGTCGTTCCGGTCGCCCTCGTCGCGGATTTGGTTGGTTCCTTCTTCCAGCGGGCGGACGCTTTCGATGCGGACGTTGACGCGCGGATCGATGGCGAAGCGCTGGCTGCGGGCGCTGCCCTCGTTGCCCAGGACGTCGGCCACGGCCACCCGCAGGTAGCAGTCGCTGGATTGCAGGCCGGTGGGCACGGTCCATTCGTAGGGTCCGTTGACCGGCAGATCCTGGGCCACCAGCTGCCAGTCCTGGCCGCCGTCGGTGGAAAGGTAGAGTTTGGCCGAGCTCTCCTTGATGTTGGGATCGGCCGCGCTCCAGCGGACGGTCAGGGGTCGGCCCGGGCGGACCAGGTTGTTGCCGCCGGCGAAGTCGCGTTCGATGTTGACCAGCGGCGGTTCCAGGTCGAAGGTCAGGGTGAAGGCCGGCGGCTGACCGATGCGCGGAGCGGCCTGCTCGTTGCCGGCCCGGTCGCGGGCGGTCAGGGCCAGGCCCACCGCGCCGGCGGCGGGGCTCTTGAAGCGGATCGGGCTGACCAGATCCGGATCGTCGCCGTAGGCCTGCCAGGTGGCGCCGTTGTCGGTGGTGTAATAGAGGGTGACCTTGGCCAGACCCGAGCCGCCGGGGTTGTCGACCGCTTCGTACTGAACGTCGGTTTCCAGCGAGGGAGAGAGCGCCGGGCCGGTGATCCGGGCCTGGGGCGCAATGGTGTCGATAGTCAGCTGGTGGGGGTTGCGCGCCAGGCGGCGGTTGCCGGCCAGGTCGCGGGCGATCAGGCGGAAGGCGATCAGGCCGCCGTCGGCCGAAGAGGGGACGTACTCTTCGGTGCCCTTGGCGGGCAGGCGCTCGCGCCAGGGCAGCCAGGTCTGGCCGTTGTCGTTGGTGTATTCGATCGAGACCGGCTGCGGGCCGAGATGATCGTCGGTGCATTCCCAGGCCAGCACCACCGGCTTGTCGCCGGGCGGCAGGTCCGAGTCGGGCAGCAGCCAGCGGGCGGCCGGCGGGGTGCGGTCGACGATCACGAACGATTCCGGGCGGGTGCCGGCCACCGGGGCGCGCTCGCGCCGGCCGGCCGAGTCGGTGCCCACGGTCATAAAGCCGTACACGCCGTCGCCGGGCACGGCCACGGTCATCGGGCTCTTGGCGTCGGGATCCTTGCCGTAGAGGGTCCAGGTATGGCCCTGGTCGGCGGTGATGTAGAAGTCCACCTCGCGCGGCCCGTCGCCGCCAAGTTGGCGGACGGCATACTGGATGCTAAACCGGGTCCACGGCACGATCGGCGTGTTGGGGGGCAGCTGCATGTCGGCGGCGATCGCGCCGGCGGCGCTTAGCGCTGCGAACCAGCCCATAAGCCAAGCCCTGCGCCTAGGCGGGGTCTGAAAAGAACCGCTGGCGGTGTTCGTCTGAAAACGAGAGTTTTCCGGCCACCAAGCAGTGGACTCTCTTTTCAGACCAGCCCCTGAGTGCCTCGTTTTCAGACCGGACCTCATCACTCTGTGTCTCCTTCTCGGGGCGCGGACTCGTCCGCGCCGGTTCTCCGGCCGGACCGGCCCGCGATCACCACCGTCCCTTCGCCATTAAGTCCCGGCCCCGCAGCCAAACCGGCGGCCAGTTCGGCCAGCGTGCCGGTGCGGATCTCTTCGTGCAATTTGGTCAGTTCCCGGCAGATCGCCCCCCGGCGGTCGGGGCCGAAGCTCTCGGCCGCCGCCGCCAGCAGGCGGCCGACCCGCTGGGGTGATTCGTAAAAAATCTGCGTATGCCCGCTTTCTGACTCCGCCAGCAGCAGCTTGGCCAAGCGGCCGGGCTTGCGCGGCGGAAAACCGTGGAACGTGAAACTCGCCACCGGCAGCCCCGAGGCGATCAGGGCGGTGATGCAGGCGGCCGGCCCCGGTAATACTGTCACCGGCAGACCCGCTTCCCGCGCCGCCCGGGCCAGGCGAAATCCCGGATCGCTCAGAACGGGCGTGCCGCCGTCGCTGACCACGGCCACGCGCTTGTCGTTGCGCAACTCGGCCAACAGCCGGCCCGTGGCCGCGTCTTCGTTGTGCTCATGGCAAGCCACCAGCTTTTTGCCGGTGATGCCATAGGCTTCCAATAACGGCCAGGTTCGCCGGGTGTCTTCACAGGCGATGAGCTCGGCTTCGCGCAGCGCCTCCAGAGCCCGCAAGGTAATGTCGCCTCGGTTACCCAGGGGCGTCGGCACGATCGTCAGCACGCGGTGCGCTTCCGTGTATGAACGCAACTCCAATCAAAATCACAAGATAGCAATTTTATCGCCGCGCCGGAACAGTGCAAGCCTTTTTTTACCCGCGCCCGAGGTCTCCCCCTCCCTCCGGGAGGGGGTCGGGGGAAGGGAGAAAGCCTGGCACGCTTCAGGTCGCCTCCCCCCCCCCCCCCCACCCCCCGAGGGGGGGGGGAAAAAGGAAGCGCCCAAACGGGTTTTTATAGTTTTGGGCGGTGTGTTTGGGGTGGGTAG
>CAYMGG010000095.1:0-15273 GCA_964389915.1 uncultured Planctomycetaceae bacterium | reverse complement strand
TTCAGGTCGCCTCCCCCACCCCGACCCTCCCCCGGAGGGGGAGGGAAGAATCGATGCGCCAATCGTCTTCTTAATCTTCTGGAGCGTAGTGTTTGGCTTGCTTCTGCGCCGGAAGTTTATTCGGTGACGGCAGAAACCGGTTGACTGACACCGGGCGCGTCCATATGAAGTACGCCATGGACTCGGATTCGCCCTATCCACCTTCGGTACTGACGCTGATCGAGCGTTTCGGCGAGCTGCCCGGCGTGGGCAAGCGTTCGGCCGAACGCCTGGCCTATCATATCCTGGCCTCCCCGCGGGACGAAGCCATGGCCCTGGCCGTGGCCATTCGCGACGTCAAGCGCAATATCCGCGCCTGCGGCCGGTGTTACAATGTGGCCGAAGGCGAGTTGTGCGCCATCTGTGCGAATCCGGCCCGGGACGCGGGCCTGCTCTGCGTAGTCGAGCTGCCGCGCGACATCATCGCCATCGAAAAGACCGGGGCTTACCGGGGCGTCTATCATGTGTTGCAGGGCGTGCTCTCGCCCGCCGACGGAATCGGCCCGGAATCCTTGCGGGTGGCCGAACTATTGGCGCGGCTGAGCGGCGGCGAGGGGCGGCCGCCCGTGACCGAGGTCATCCTGGCCCTCAATCCGACCACCGAGGGCGACGCCACGGCCGGTTATCTGGCCACGGAACTGGCCGCGACCCAGGTCAAGGTCACGCGTTTGGCCCGGGGTTTGGCCTCGGGCACGGATCTGGAATCCACCGCCCCCAGTTCACTGCTTTTCGCTTTCGAAGGCCGGCGGGATTTCAAATAGGCGCAGCCGCGAGGCGGCGCGCGAGAACCGAGTCCGCTGAATTCGCCCATTTAAACGCTCGACCAAGCGAAGCCGGTTGAGAGTTTTTTTGAAGTGGTTTGGGGGAACTTTTTTTGCAAAAAAAGTTCCCCCGGAGTTTGAAGTTAATCCGCTAGGATCGCTCATGTCCAGCTTGGCTGAATCCGCCTCTTTCCCGACGACCGATTGGCGTGCGCTGCACAAGCCGCCGGTCGGCCGGCGCGACATTCTGATTCTGGCGGTGCTGCTCACCTTTCAGCTGCGCACCGACCGGCCGCCGGATGACGCGGGCGGCTCGTGGGGCGGGGCGCGCGGGCTGCGCCTGATCGGCCAGGCGCGCAATTACATCCACCAGCGTTTTGCCCAGCCGCCGACTGATCGAGACCTGTACGGCGCGGCCTTGCGGGCTATGCTCGAATCGCTCTCCGATCCGTACAGCGAGTTCCTCTCGCCCCGGCAGACTAATTTCGACCTCGACCTGCTCAACGACAAACCGGTCGGGGGGATCGGCGTGGTGCCGCGGTTCGAACCAGGGAAGGGGATCGTGGTCCAGCAACTCCTACCAGGCGGACCGGCCCACCGGGCCGGCATCACCGAGGGGTCGGTCATTGTCCGGGTCGGCTCCCGGGCGGCCGCCGACCTGACGCCCGAAGCCATGTACGATGCCTTGCGCGGCGAGATCGGGACCACGGTTTCGCTGGGCGTGGCCGCGGAGGTCTCGCCCACGACCGGGCCGCGCGACCTGCGCGAGTATGTGCTCACCCGGGGCGCGTTGCCGCGCTACTCGGATCTGGATACCAAGCTGCTGCCCGGGAACCTGGGCTATATCCGGCTGACCATCTTCGCCGCGGGCACCGCCCGGCGACTGGCGGCGGCGGTGACCAAGCTCCAGGGCGAAGGGATGCGGGGGCTGATCCTGGATTTCCGACTCAATAACGGCGGCGCGCTGGTTGAAGGGCTGCAGACCGCCGACCTCTTCCTTTCCGGCGGGACGATCATCACCATCGAGCGCCGGCAAGCCGAAAACTCCAACTCCGTGCAGCGTCTGCCGCAGCTGGCGGACGCGGCCTCGGTGGGCGATTTCCCCCTGGTCATCATGGTCAGCCGGATCACCGCCAGCGCGGCCGAGCTGGTGGCCGGAGCGCTGGCCGGCAATGGCCGGGCGGTGCTGATCGGCGAGCGGACCTTCGGCAAGGCCCGCATCCAGGAGATTCTGCCCCTGCCGGACACGGAGGCCAGCGTCAAGCTGACCGTGGCCCGATTCCTGATGCCGGACGGCGCCGACATCAACGGCCAGGGGCTGACCCCGCAGATCGAGGTGCCGCTGAGCATCGACGAAAAGCAGGCTCTGCTCGACGTCTGGCGGCAAGAGAGCGTGGGGATTCCCGCCGCTCCCGCCTCCGACCGGCAACTCGACCGGGCGATGGCCGAGTTGGAAACCAAGCTGAAGAAAGGTCAGCCATGACCGAAGTCCCCGGCCCGATCCTGGGCCTGGAATCCTCTTGCGACGAGACGGCCGCCGCGATTCTCGCCGCCGACGGGCGGGTGTTGGCCCAGTTCGTCGCCAGCCAGATCGATCTGCACCGCGAATACGGCGGCGTGGTCCCCGAGATCGCCTGCCGGGCGCACATGGAGTGTCTGTTGCCCGGCTTGAAACGCCTCTTTGATGAAGCGGGGGTGACGCCGGCGGAACTGGCGGCCGTGGCCGTGACCAATCGCCCCGGCTTGATCGGCGCGCTGTTGGTGGGGGTGACCGCGGCCAAGAGCCTGAGCCTGGCCTGGAACAAGCCGCTCATCGGCGTCAGCCATCTGGAGGCCCATATCGCCGCCTGCACCTACTCGCATCCCGAAATGACCTTTCCCTTCGTGGCGTTGGTCGTTTCGGGCGGGCATACCAATGTCTATAACCTGCCGGCCGAAGGCGTGTACGAGCTTTGGGGCGCGACCCGCGACGACGCGGCCGGCGAGGCCTTCGACAAGGTGGCCAAGATTCTGGATCTGGGCTTTCCCGGCGGGCCGGTGGTGCAGAAGGCGGCCGAGAAGGGCAATCCCAAAGCTTTTCCCTGGCGCGACACCTGCCTGACCGAAGACGAACGCACTCTATCTTTCAGCGGACTGAAAACCGCCGTGCTCTATGCCGCCCGCGGCCAGAAGGCCGGGCGGAAGGGGCCGCTCCTGCTCGACACCCAAGGCGTGGCTGACGCGGCCGCCAGCTTTCAGGCCGCCGTGGTCCACGCCCTGGTTCGGCGGACCTGCGCGGCCGCCCGCCAACTGGGCGTGAAGTGGATCGCCCTGGGCGGCGGCGTGGCGGCCAACAAACCGCTGCGCGAGGAACTGACCCGGGCGGCGCAGGCCGAAGGGCGCCAGGTGGCCATTGCCCCCATGTCCCTCTGCACCGACAACGCGGTGATGGTGGCCGCGGCGCGGGGAGTTCGCCGGCCTGAACCTGGAAGCGCTGGCGCGGCTGACTTGATCGCCGCGAAAAGGGGGAACTTTTTTGCAGAAAAGTTCCCCCCGACCCCCTCAAAAAACTCTCAACCGGCTTCGCCGTTTCGAGCGTTTGGTGGATAGACTCAACGTCTGCCCCATCTGTTCGACTCGCCCATCTGAACCGGTCGGGCATGCGAAGCGTTTTATGGGTGTGCGGCACGCACTTGCAAAAAAGTTCCCCCGGACCCCTTCAAAAACTCTCATACAGGTTCGCGGTTTCGGGAGGTTAGGGAGGAACACCCTCGCTCAAAATATTCCTCAATAAAAACAACATTTTACAAGCAATGGTGGAAAACCTGATTTAGTATATATATGCTATGATTTATGTCCAATGGCTGCGGCGAGTTATGTCGCCAAAAGTCTTGCCTTGGTTAACCTCGGCAAGTATCATGTGCGGCATAACTTGCGAATGGAAAGCCGGATGCGTCAAAATTTGCGGGATTTGTTTACGGCCGTAGCCGCCGGGCATCTATCGCCCGAGCAAGCATTGGCCACATTTAACGAATCTGGCGTTGAAACTCTGGGGCATACCCGGGTGGATCACGACCGGGCGCGGCGCTGCGGTTTTCCCGAAGTGATTCTGGCCGAATCCAAGACTCCGGATCAGGTGGTCGAGATCTCGGCCGCGATTCTGAAGCGCAGTCCGTTCGTGTTGGTCACTCGGCTGAGCGACGAAGCCCGCAAGCGTTTGCAGGGCGTCTGGCCGGCCGGCGATTACGATCTCTTGGCCCGCACCGCGTTGCTGGGCGAGCCGGCGGCGGAAATCGACTCGGCCCCGGTCTTGGTGGTCTGCGCGGGCACCAGCGATCTGCCCGTGGCCCGGGAGGCCCTGGTCACGGCTCGGGCGATGGGCTGCCGGACCGAGCTTCTGGCCGATGTGGGCGTGGCCGGACTGCACCGGTTGCTGGCCCAGGAGGAGCGCCTGCGCACGGCGGGGGTGATCGTCGTGGTCGCGGGCATGGAGGGGGCGCTGCCCAGCGTGGTCGGCGGATTGGTGCGCTGCCCGGTGATCGCCGTGCCCACCAGCGTGGGCTACGGCGCCTCCTTCGGCGGTCTGGCCGCGCTCTTGGGCATGCTCAACTCTTGCGCCAGCGGCGTGGGGGTGGTCAACATCGACAACGGGTTCGGCGCCGGGTTCCTGGCCGGACGAATCGTGCTTAACGAGCGAAGGAGTTGAAGAGATGCCCGAACTGGAACTGCCCGGATTGCCGGAACGGCCGGTCGATTCGCACAAGGGGCTTTACGGCCGCGTGCTGGTGGTCGCCGGCTCGGAGGGGATGAGCGGGGCGGGAGCCCTGGCCAGTCGGGCGGCCCTGCGCAGCGGGGCGGGACTCGTGACCTGGGCCGTGCCGAAAAGGCTGAGCCAGCTGGCGGCGCTCTCCTGTGTAGAACTGCTCACCCTGCCGATTCCCGAGACGGCAGGCGGCGCGCCTTCGGTCGACGCGCGCGAGCATTTGATCGAAGCGGCCCGCGAGGCCGATGCGGTGGTATTGGGGCCTGGGCTGCCGGTGGCGGGCGAGACGGGCGAGCTTTTGCGCCTTCTGGTGCCCGAGATCCATCCGCCGCTGGTCCTGGACGCCGGCGGGCTGACGGCGGTGGGGGCCGACTGGAAGCTGCTCAAGCGGCGCAAGGCCGCCACGGTCATCACCCCGCATCCGGGCGAGATGGGCCGGTTGATCGGCAAGACCGCCGCCGACGTGCAGGCCAATCGCGAGGGCATCGCGACCAAGTACGCAGGCGTCTCCGGGGCGGTGGTGGTGCTCAAGGGCGCCCAGACCCTGGTGGCTCAAGGCGACCAGTTGCACGTCAATCAAACCGGCAATCCGGGCATGGCCACCGCCGGCTCGGGCGATGTCCTGGCCGGCCTCATCGCCGGACTGATCGCCCAGGGCCTGGAGGCTTTCGCGGCCGCCCGGTTGGGGGTGCATCTGCACGGCTTGGCCGGTGATCTAGCCGCCGCGCGTCTGGGCCAGCATGGGCTTTTGGCCAGCGACATTCTGGCGGCGTTGCCCGAGGCCTATCTGGCCTACGCCGCCCGGACTTGAGGAAGGACCAGTCATGCCGCAACTACTGACCGTTCCCGCTTTCGCCGGCGCCGCCGGCCCGGTCCGGCTGGCCGCTTGGCTGGCCGAGGACGGGCAGGAGCTGGCCGCCGGTCAGGCGGTCTGCGCAGTCGAAGTGGACAAGGTGACGGTCGAGCTCGCGGCCGAAGCGGGCGGAGTCGTGCGCCATGGAGCCTGGCAGCCGGGCCAGCGGCTGGCCGCGGGTGCGGTCCTGGCCGTCCTGCTGAGCGCCGGCGAAACCCTGACCGCCGACCTGGCCGCGCAGTTGGGATCAGGCGCGGGCCTGGCCGACCAAGCGCGCCTGCCCGTGCCTTCGCTCGTGCCAGAGGAAGCGCCGGACCTGGAGGACGGGCCGGCCGAACCCCTCGACGCCATGCGCGCGGTGGTGGCCCGGCGGATGACCATCAGTAAGCTCTCCGCCCCGCATTTCTATCTCACCACCGTGGTGGACATGACCGCCGCCGCCGAGTTGCGCCAGACGCTCAAGGCCCAGGGCGTCAAGGCCACCTACAACGACATGCTGATCAAGGCCGCGGGCTTGGCCTTGCGCAAGTATCCGCGCGTGGCCAGCGTCTACACCCCGGCCGGCTACGTGCCCCGGTCACACATGAACGTCGGCTTCGCGGTGGCGGTGGAACCCGAGGGGCTGGTGGTGCCGGTCATCCGCGAGGCGGACCGGAAGACCCTGGCCCAGGTTTCGGGCGAGACCAAGGAGCTGATCGCCCGGACCAAGAACCGGCGGCTGACACCGGCCGATTACGCTGAAGGCGTCTTTAGCATATCCAATCTTGGCACCTTCGAGGTCGAGGAGTTCACGGCCATCGTCAATCCCGGCGAGGCGGCCATCCTGGCGGTCGGCAAGGTCGCCGACCAGCCCTGCGTGCGCAAGGGCGAGGTGGTCGTCCGCCCGCTCCTGCGCCTCACCCTCTCCAGCGACCATCGCGTGATCGACGGCGTGCTGGCCGCCCGGTTCAACGGTTACCTAAAGACATTGCTGGAAGCCCCGACGCAATTGATATAAACCGGTTGCGGCAGACTCGCAGGATGTGGCGCGGGCGGCGGCCCCGACCGCCGGGAGAGTCTCCATGCGGCAGCGGCAGGTTAAGCTCAATGCCGACACTCCGGCCGCGGCGCTGGCTTCGGCCGCCCGGCAACTGGGCGTGCCGGAGGGCGAATTGACGCTCAAACGGCTGACGCCCAACCGTTTCGAAGCCGTTTTGTCCCGGGCCGACGCCGAACTCGAAATCAAAGTCTCCCCTGACGACCTGCGGGCCCAGGTGACGGGCTATGCCCCGCCGCTGGGCGAGGGCGCCACGCTCTCGCGGAAGGCCATCGACCAAGCCCTGACCGAGGCCGGAGTCGGCATTTCCCCCGACGAGAAGGCTGTGGCCGAACTGATCCGCCGGCTGGCCGCGGGCGAAGAGATCCGCGGCCTGGTGCTGGTCGAGGGGCAGGCCCCGCAGCCTTCGACCGACGACCGCCTCGAATTGGCCGGCGATCCGCGACGGCCGGTTTTCCCGGGCGAAATTTTCGCGCGCAAAATCAACGGCGAGCCCGCCCTGCCGGGCCGGGGCGTGAGCGGCCGCGAGCTGGCCCCGCCCGGGCCCGAGCGGCCCGGCGTGCTCAAGCTGGAGGCCGGCGAGGGGTGTGCGCCGGTCGACGGCGGCCTGGCGGTTCGGTCAACGCTCTACGGTCTGCCCGAAGCGGTCGGCGGGCGGGTGCGGGTGCAGGGGCTGATCGAGGTGGCCGAGGATCGGCTGACGGCGGTGGCCACCGTCTACGAGCGCGGCCACGTCAGCAGCCGGCCCACGCCCGAGCAGTTCCGCGCCGCTCTGGCGGCGCTCAAGATCGACGCCCCGCTGGACGAGGCGGCGCTGGCCAAAGGCCTGGAGCTGGCCGAGCAGTCGGGCGAGGCGGTCCAAGGGGTGATCCTGGCCCGGGGCGTGCCGCCAGTGGCCGGCCTGGACGGCCGGTTCGAATCGGACTTTTCGGCCACGGCCGAGATCGGCCGGGTGGGCGCTGACGGGCGGATCGATTTCCGCGAGCGGGGCCTGGTCAAGTCGGTCGCCGCCGGCCGGGAGCTGGGGCGGATCGTTCCCCCCACCCGCGGCACGCCGGGGCGGGACGTCTTCGGCCAGCCCGTGCCCGCCGAGGACGGCCGGCCCGCGGCCATCGTCGCCGGCGAGAACGTGACGGTCCGGGACGACGGGCGGATGTTCGCCGCCCGGGAGGGGATGATCCTCTTCCAGCCCAACCTGATCGGCGTCACCGAAGTCTTGCAGATCGAAGGCGACGTCGATTTCCACACCGGTAACATCCATGCCGACAGCGGTTCGATCCACATCAAGGGGTGCATCCGCGACACCTTCTCCGTGAGCGCGCCGGGCAACGTGGTGGTCGACGACGCCATCGAGAACGCCGTGGTCGAGGCCGGCGGCGACGTGCAGGTCCAGCGGGGCATCCGCATGCACCAGGGCGGCCGGATCCAGTGCGGCGGCTCGCTGGAGGCGCACTTTGCGGTCAACGCCGTGATTCAGGCCGGCGGCGACGTGGTCGTGGACAACGACCTGACCAATTGCCAGATCGACTGCCAGGGCACGGTCCAGTGCTTTCGGGGCAAGGGGCGCATCCAGGGCGGGCAGATCCGCTCCGGCGGCGGAGTGGTTGCCAACGAGATCGGCTCCGAGATGGGCGTGGCCACGACCATCGTCCTGGGGCGGCTGTCGGCGGCCCTGGAGGAATTGTGGCACAAGCGCCGCGAATCCGAGGCTGTGGTCAAGAAGATCGACCAGCGCCTGGGGATGGCCGACCCGCGGGTGATTCTCGGGCGCACCCCGCCGGCCAAGCGCCGGGCGGTGGCTGTGATCATCAAGGCCCGGATCAATGCCGCGCGGCAGGTCGAGACCCTGGACCAGGCGATCCAGCAGGAGCAGGAGGCGGCGCGCCGGGCCTGCCGGGCGGCGGTCAAGGTCTACGGCGTCATCCATTCCGGAGCGGTGATCCACATCGGCGATTCCTTCCTGCACGTGGAACGAACCGAACGGACCTGCCGGGTGCGCCTGGATCCGGCCGGGGCGCGGCTGCGGCTGGAGCCGCTGGAGTGAGCGGATGATCGAACTCAAGAGCCGTCAGCAGGCGCTGCGCTATCTGGAAACCCGGCTGCAAGCCGAGCAGAGCCTGATTCCGTCGCTGCCCCAGGTGCTGGTGCGGGTGCAGAAGGCGATCAGCAACCAGGCGGTCGGGGCCCGCGAGCTGGCCGACGTGATCCTGGAGGATCCGTCGCTCACCGCCAGCACCCTGCGGCTGGCCAACAGCGCCTTCTATCTCCACTCGCACGCCAAGATCCGCACCGTGACCGGAGCGATCGTGCTCCTGGGTTTCGAGACCATCCGCAACGTGGTGCTGGGGCTGTCGGTCTACAACATGCTCAGCAACCTGCCGCGCACCCGCGACTACCGGCAGGTCTGGCGGCACAGCCTGGCCGTGGCCGTCGGCGCACGAATGTTCGCCAACCGGCTGCATTTCGCCGTGCCGGAGGAGGCCTTTGTCGCCGGACTGCTGCACGACATCGGCAAGCTGATCCTCGGCCAGTTCTTCCCCGAGCATTACGCCCAGGCCCTCAACCTGGCGATCGCCCAGAATATGACCCAGCTGGAGGCCGAAAGCCGACTGCTCCATTGCACCCATGTCGACGCCGGCTGCCAGTTGGCCGAGTTCTGGGGGTTCCCGGCCGAAATCCGGCGGGCCATTGCCTGCCACGAGTACGAAGGCGACCGCCAGGCCCTGGCCGAGAACGAGCCGCCGCTAGTGCATGTGGTCTTGATCGCGAATCTGCTGGCGCAGCAGCTTTACGGCGACACGCCCGGCAAAGTCTCGGCCACGCGCGACGAATGCTCCAGCCTGGCGGCCGAGTTTCTGGGCCTGGAGGCCGGCGAGATCGAACCGCTCCTGGGCCGGCTGCGCGAGGAGGTGACCGAGGTCGGGCGACTCCTGGACATCGTGGTGGACGAGTGGCGCTACGGCTCGCGGGTGGGCAAGCCCGGCAGCCGCGGCGGCCACGTCGCCGAACGGGCCAAGCTGGAGTTCCTGCTGCACGCCAACGAAGCGGCGCTGAGCGGCACGGACGCGACCAACTACCTGAAGGACACGGTCCACCGACTGTTCGAGGCCCTGGAGCTGGAGTGTTTCATGATCCTCTTCCCCAGCCAGGTGGCCAACTGCCTGCAACCGCGCTTCGCCTACGGCGGCGGGGTCAAGGAGATCCGCAACCGCATCTCCGTCAGCCTGGACACCGAGGACGACGTGGCCGCCTGGGCCTTCATCAACCGCCTGCCGGTGGTGGTCGAACCGGCCAACCTGCACCGCTTCTCGCGGCTGAGCGAGCACAGCCTGGCGACGCTGCTGGGAACCTTCAACCTGGCGGCGGTGCCGGTGATCGTGGGGGCGCGGACCATTGCCGTGGCCGTAGCGGCCCGCTCTCGGGAGGCGGCCAATCTGGCCGACGAGGACGTGCGCATCATCTCCCTCTACCTGCAAAACTTCGCCAACGTGTTGGTGCGCGGCCGGAGCAAGGAGAACGGATGAGAGAGATTCCCGAGCGCCGTCGCCTGCCGCGCTACCCGGTCTATCTGGACTGCGAATACCGCCTGGCCGGCGAGACTGACTGGCGGCCGGCGCGGCTGCTGAGCGCCGGCGAGCAGGGCGGTTTCGTGGGGCTTAATGAATCCGAGCTCGCGCCGGTGGGCACGGAGGCGGTGTTGCGCGTGCCGGTCGGGGCCGAGACCTGGGAACTGGCCGTGCGCGTCTGCTGGCGGTCGCTGCGCGAGCCGCGGGGGTTGGGGCTGGAGTTCGCCGAGTTGCCGGCCGAGAAGGGCGAGGAGCTGATCCTCGAGATCCTGGCCGGCAACTGGTTCCGCCCGCCCGAGCCGCCGGTCAAGATCGAGCCGCCGGAAATTCTGGAACTCGATTTGCCCGAACCGCTCTGAGCGTAAAATCGGCCCGACCGGAGGGCAGCGTTCCCGGAACGCCAGGCGGGATTGACTTTCTGGGAGGCGGGGGGAACTTTTTTACGAAAAGTTCCCCCTTTGGTTTTGATGGCCAACTTTTTTGTCTGGGAAACAGCCGATGCGCCTAGCCGTGATTGCGGGCCGCTATCCTCAATGGAGCGAGCGTTTCGTATCGCGCGAGGCCCAGGCTTTGGCTGACCTGGGGCATGAGGTGACGGTCTGGCCGGCCGAAAGTGAAGGCGCTTGGCTGACTCCGGGCGGGCGCCCGGTGGCGGGGGGGGGCGGCTCCAGCCCCCGAGTCGGAGCCGGCCCGGCATTTTGCGGTTTCGCCGCGCTGCGTTTTTTGGCCGGCTGCGGCTGGCTGCAAGCGCGGCGCTGGCCGGCGGTGAGGAGGGCGGCCCAGGGCTTCGCCGGCCGGCCCGACGTGGTGTTGGCGCAATTCGCGGCGCTGCCGGCGGTAATGGGGGGCGCTCTGGCCCGGGGGTGGGGCGTGCCGCTCTGCGTCTATGTGCATGCGCACGACGTCTGGCGGCCATGGCGCCCCGGCCTGCGGGCGGTCGCGAAGGCCGAACGGGTTTTTGGCTGCAACCGGGCCGCTCTCGATCAGTTCATCCGCCTGGCGCCGAACCCGGCCGCACAGGCGGAGCGATCCTTTCTGCTGTACCACGGCCTGCCGGAAGAGTGCTTCGCCCGGCCGCGGGGATTGCCCGTGCCGGGGCGGATCGCCGCCGGGGGCCGGCTGGTCGAGAAGAAAGGGTTTTCACTTTTACTGGATGCGTTCGCCCGCTTGCGCCGGCTGCGACCTGCGGTGAGCCTGCACTTGTTCGGCGATGGGCCGTTACGGGAATTGTTGTTGGCTCAGGCCAAACTATTGGCGTTGAACGAACCGCAATTTAAATTTTCTCCGCGTCTGGAGAGGCCGCAATTATGCGCCGCTTTGGCCGAAGCCGAACTGCTGGTCGCGCCCTGCCTGGTCGCCGCGGACGGCGACCGGGACGGCGTGCCCAACCTGATTCTGGAGGCGATGGCCTTGGGCGTGCCGGCGGTGGCCGGCCTGGCCGGCGGGGTGGCCGAGGCCGTGCATCCGGGCGAGACCGGCTGGCAGGTCGAGCCGCTGACCGCCGAAAACCTGGCTGCGACCTTGGGTGAAGCCTTAGCCGATCCGGCCGAAATCCGGCGGCGGGGAAGCAACGCCCGTGAACTTGTCCGTACCGATTTTGCGCTGCCCGCCTGCGCGCGGCGGCTGGAGACCGCCTTGCGGGAAGTCCATAATGAATGAACCCGGCCCGCCCGGGAGCGTTTGTACAGATAGACGGCGGGGAGATTATGAAAAAACGGCGAATCATTGTTTGGCTCGGGCTATTCTTGATTCTGCCGGCGGTTACATTTGCCGCCGAACCGACGATTGAGGGCATCAGAGTTTCTATGGAGTGGGGGCGGGTGAATGAAACGCTGCGCGAGAGGATTGTCGTAAATGAACGGCAGGTTACCAGCGATTGTTATCTAAAATTGGCGGGGATTCCCGAACAATATAAAGAAGCATATCACGCCGCGGGGGAACTTAAACACCCGCAGGTCAAGGATGCGCCGGCCTACTTTCGGTTAAACTCAATACAAATAGCCGCGTTGCGCAAAAACATAGAGCGGACTGAATTTTTACAGCTTCCTTGCAATGGCCCAGATCCCGCGTATACCCTTGCTCCGCAATACCGCGCCAGGCTGAACGCTCAAGGTGAGTATGTGCTTGGCGGCGGAATTGGCGGCGCGACCGTCGATGGCTGGGAAATCATCATCTCTGTTGCCATTGGCCAACGCCAAAATCAAATCCGTCTGGCCAACTCCTTTCTTCCTTCATTCTTTGTGATTCTTTCCAGCACCGGCGACCTGAACGACACCCTGCTTCGCAAAGTATACCGGCCACTCGTTTGGCTGGATTCCCAGGCCAAAGAACAAATGGATCGAGTACTTGCTGACATGGCCAAGCGGTTGGCTGTCGTCAGACCATGATTTGCCGTTGCCCTGTGGGTCAGATCCGCGTCTCGTTCAGGGCCTGGGCGTAGTCCTCCGGGCCAAGCACTCCGCGCAGCATGGCCAGGATGTTCTCCGGGGGCGTGCCGATCTGGACGGCATGGCTGGGGGCGGCGACGTACCCGCCGCCCGCGCCCAGGATATCGACCAGCCGCCGGCACTCGGCCTCGACCTGCGCGGGCGTGGCGCGGGGCAGCAACTGCTGCACGCTGATTGCGCCGTGGAAGGCCAGGCGGTCGCCGTAGGCGGCCTTGAGCTTTTCCGGCTCCATGTCGCGGCAGTCCACCTGCACCGCCTCCAACACCTCCAGCCCGGCGTGGATCAGGTCCGGCAGCAGCGCAAAGACCGAGCCGTCGCTGTGCATCATGATGCGGGCTTGCGGGGCCAGCCGCCGGGCCAAACCGAACAGGCGTTCGTGGTGCGGCCGGATCACCTCGCGGTAAGTCTGGGGCGAGATCAGCGGACCGGTCTGGCTGCCCAGGTCGTCGGCGAAGAAGACGATGTCGAGCGCCGGGCCGACAGCGGCGCAGGTTTGCGCCAGCTTGGCCGCGAAGAAGTCGGTGATGCGGGTCAAGGCTTCGTGGGCCAGTTCGGGCTCGCTGACCAGCAGGATCATGGCTTCCTCCAGCCCGATCATCCAGCAGAAGATCTCCAGCGGATTGCCGGCGGAGTATTTGACCGCCTGGGGGCGGGCCGGATCGAGCCGCGCCAGTTGCACCGCCAGCGCGGAATGATCGAAATCCGCAGCCTGCGGCCAGGGATAATCGCGCAACCGGGAGGAATCCTCAAGTCCGGCCAGCGGATAGACCGAGATTTCCGAATATTCGCCCCGGCCGTAATTGCGCTTTTCCCGGACCACTCCCCATTGATCGTGACCGGGCTTCATGGCCGGTCCGGCGTAAGGTGGGGCGATCGCGACGATGTCGTCTGTGACCGTGCGCAGCTTGACCCAGTCCAGGCCCTGGGGGCGAAGGTATTCGGCGAAACAAGCGCTCATTTCTCCGGTTAGGCCGAATTGCCAGGAGAAGGGCACGCGCGCCGGGGTCCGGTGGCTGAGGGCGTCGAGCACCCGCTGGCGGGGAGAGGCGGTAAGGCAGGCGGAACTCATGGAATATCCTTTTCGGAAAAGGAAACGCCGCTACGATCAGTGGACAAGGCCAGTCTAGCCCCTGCCGCCGGCGGGTTGAATGGACCGGCCCGGGATTCTGGTTTGCACTTTTCGGAGTTTCTATGGGCGCGGCCGTCTGTCGATTCGCCTTTGAGATCTATCTGCGCAAGGGGCATAGCTGCCGCTGGCACGCGCACGAGTGCGTGGAGATCGTGGTCAATCTGAGTTGCGGCGGCCGCCTCTGGCAGGACGGGCGGGAATACGGCTATGCCCCGCAGACTGCGTTCGTCTACCGGCCCGGCGGCGAGCATCGCATCGAGAATCGGCGGCCGGGCTGGCAACTCTGCGTGGGCGTGCACGGCGGCCGGGCGGATCGGCTGCGGCCGGGCGTGTTCAAGCTGGACGAGTCGGCCGCGGCTTCGACCCAGGAGCTGCGCCGCCGGCTGGCCGGCGAAGGCGCGGCCGATCAGTCGGCGCTGGATCTGCTGGCCGGGCTGCTGACCCTGGACGTGTCGCGTCTGGCGGAAGCGCCGCCGGAAGCCTCGCCGTCGCCTTCACGCCGGGCCGCCGAATACATCGACCGGCATTTCGCCGAACCGTTCGGCGTGGCCGAACTGGCCGAGCGGTTGTATTTGAGTCCGGACTATCTGCGCCAGCTCTTCCGCGCCGAATTCGGCGAATCCCCGCTGCGGTTTCTGCTGCGCAAGCGGCTGGAGAATGCCGCGCGGCTTTTGCGCACGACCGACCTGCCGATTCAGATCGTTGGTGAACGCTGCGGCATCGAGAACCAATATTACTTCAGCCGCGTGTTTCGCAAATTCCACGGCTGTTCGCCTTCGGAGTATCGCCATTCCGCGGATCGCAAAGACCGGTGAACCGCCCTGGGGAGCTTTTTTATAAAAAAAGTTCCCCAGACCCCGCAAAAAAATTTCACCCGGCTTCGTCAACGAACGTCTGCAAATGTGAAACTGATGGGAGTTTTTTGGCGGGGCCGGAGAGCTTTTTTTGCAAAAAAGGTGCCCCGGGACGAGCGGCCGACGCGCTTACTCCGGACGGCCGTCTTTGCGCAGGGTGAGCAGCCCGTGGTTGTTCTTGCGCCCCAGTCGGCCGGCCGCGACCATTTTTTCCAGCAGCGGCGGGGGGGCGAAGCGTTCCCCCAGCGTTTCGCGCAGCGTGTGCAGCTGGGCCAGCACCGTGTCCAGGCCGATGAAATCGGCCAGGCTGGCCGGTCCCATCGGGTGGCCGCAGGCCAGGCGCAGGGCCTTGTCGATGTCCTGGGGGGTGGCGGCCTCCGCCTCCAGCAGGCGGGCGGCTTCGGCCAGCAGGGGCAGCAGGAGGCGGTTGACCAGATAGCCGGGACTGTCCTTGACTACGACGAATTCCTTGCCCAGCCGCTGGACCAATTCCTGGGCGTGGGTCAGCGTTTCGGCGGCCGTGGCGGGAAGGGGACCGATCTCGACCAGTTTGCTGGCCGGAACCGGGTTCATGAAGTGCAGGCCAAGAAATCGTTCCGGTCGCCGCAGCGGCCGGGCGATTTCGGCCAGGGGCAGGGCGGAGGTATTGCTGCCTAGAACGACTGAGGCTGAAACAAAAGGTTCGATCTCGGCGAAAAATGTCTGCTTGAGGGCCAGGTCCTCCGGCCAGGCTTCGATGACCAGGTCGGCGGCAGCCAAGGCGGCCGGTTCGGTGGCCAGAGTCAGATTGCCTTCCAGGCCGGCGCGCTCCTCGGTGCTCAGGACCTGGCGGCGTCCGTCCAGGTC
>CAYMGG010000094.1:0-17944 GCA_964389915.1 uncultured Planctomycetaceae bacterium | reverse complement strand
GAGCACCACGATTCGCATCGTCACCCAGGAGGCGGCCACCCGGCAGGAGCAATTGCGCCTGCTGGCGCCGGCGGATTCCCCGCCCGCCCAGCGCTAAACGCTTGCCGTTGCGCGGAGAATCATTTATGCTGCGAAATTTTACGGAGGAGAACCGCTCATGACCGACCAGAAACGCATCCTGACCGGCGACCGCCCCACCGGGCGCCTGCATCTGGGCCATTACGTCGGCTCGCTCAAGAACCGGGTCGAGTTGCAGGAGAAGTACGAGACCATCCTGATCATCGCCGACCTGCACATGCTGACCACCAAACCCACCCGGGCCGACATCGACCTGATCGCCGACAATGCCCGCGGCCTGGTCCTCGATTACCTGGCCGCCGGGATCGATCCGCACAAAACCAGCATCTATCTCCAATCGGCCATCCCCGAAATCTACGAGCTCAATCTGATCTTCGAAATGATGGTCACCGTCAACCGGCTCAACCGCGTGCCCAGCCTCAAGGACATGGCCAAGGCCGCCAACCTGAGCGACGAGGAGATGCCCTTCGGGTTGCTGGGCTATCCGGTCCTGCAAGCCGCCGACATCCTGCTGCCCCGGGCGCACCTGGTGCCGGTGGGCAAGGACAACGAGAGCCACGTCGAGGTGGCGCGCGAGATCGCCCGCCGGTTCAACCATCTTTACGGCGAGGTCTTCCCCGTCCCCGACTGCCTGGTCGGCGAGGTGCCGACCCTGGTGGGCACCGACGGCCAGGGCAAGATGTCCAAAAGCCTGGGCAACTGCATCTATCTGGGCGACGACGAGGCGACGGTGGACAAGAAGGTCCGCAAGATGTACACCGACCCCAATCGGGTCAGCGCCGACGTTCCCGGCCAGGTCGAGGGCAATCCGGTCTTCAGCTATCACGACGCCTTCAACCCGGACCAGGCCGAGGTAACCGACCTCAAGGAGCGCTACCGCACCGGCAAGGTGGGCGACGTGGAGGTGAAGGAGAAGCTCGCCCGCGCGCTCAACGCCTACCTGGCTCCCATGCGCGAGCGCTACAAATATTACGAGACCGAAACCGGCCTGGTGGATGAAATCATCCTGGAGGGCACCGAACGGATGCGCGAGCTAGCCAAGGTGACCATGAAGGAGGTCCGCTCGGCCATGGGCCTCTCCTCCTGCTGGAACCGGTTGCGCCGGGGCGCGGAAAAGCGCCAAAAGAAAAAGGGCTGAGCCGTGCTTCACGAGTCGCTGGAATTGCACAACGTAGCCGAACTCGAGCCCTGGTGCGGCGGGGGCGTCCTCCTGCAACGCTTGCCCCGAGCCGTACGCGAACAGCTTACCGACCGCGGCCGGCAGGTGGGGCAGGGCAGCGCCGGCTCCGAGATTCGCTTCGTCACCGAAGCCCATTTCATCAATATCTATCTGCACGCGCTCCAAGGGGCAGGGGAGCGGGTCATCATCTTTGCCGGCGACATCCAGGTCATGGTCTACGAGCTGCGTTCCGGGATGAACACGATCAGCTTCAGCCCGCTTGAGCTCTTCGCCCGGTTGCGGCCCGAATTTTTTGCCGGCGGGCGATTTGCGCCCCAGGTCTGGCGTATCTTCCTGCCCCGTTGCCTGGTCGCGCTCCAGGGCGTCGACACGATGGGCTGGGACCGCCGGCCGCCGCGCGCCGAGGAGTTGCCCGCCCGGCGCTGGCTGGCCTACGGCAGCTCCATCACCAACGGGTCGGCCTCCTCCATGCACCACCTCAGCTACGTGCAGCAGGCGGCTTGGCGGCTGGGCGTGGACGTCCTGAATCTGGGGTTGGGCGGGGCCTGCTTGTGCGAAGCGGTCATGGCCGATCACCTCGCCGGGCTTAAGGATTGGGATTTCGCCACCCTGGAGCTGGGGGTCAACATGCGCTGGCGCTTCGACTCGCAGGAATTCGAACGTCGGGCCCGCTACCTGGTCGGGCAGGTGGTGACGCAGAACCCGGGCAAGCCGGTGGTCCTGATCACGATTTTCCGCAACAGCGCCGGCTGGTTGCGCGAGGAGGACCAAAACGGCCGTCGCGAAGCCGAGTTCAACACCATCCTGCGCCAGATCAAGTCCGAAGACCAGAGCGGCCGGCTCCACCTGCTCGAAGGTTCGCAGCTCTTGTCGCGGGCCGGGGGGCTGACCGGGGATTTGATCCATCCCAGCGATTATGGCATGATCGAAATGGGCGAGAACCTGGCGCAGGGACTGCGCCGCCTAGCGGTGTGACCGCCGCTGGGTTCAGTTTTCGAAAAACAACTCTTCGTCTTCGGCCGGAGCCTGCGGCGTAGGCTCCGGCGGGGGCTCCGGCTGCTCGATGCCGGCCAGATACCACAACCCCTCCTTGCCCAGATTGAAGTAGATGTCGAGGGTGGTTTTCTGCCGGCGCCCGGAATCGGTCAGCACCAGCCGCAGCGCCGCCCCGGGCGGCGACCGGAAGCGGTCGATCTCCCGGTAGACGATCTCGTATTCCTTGCCCCGCAGGTTGTCGTGCCATTCGCGCAAGTATTGCTGCCAGGTGCGGCTCTGGTCGGACAGACTGACCAGCAGGTTGGGATGCAGCCGGTCCTGGAAGAACTCCGGCGCATTGTCGCGCACCGCCCAGAGCAGGTCGCGGATGGCATCGGCCGGATCTTCCAGCTTGCCGTCGCAGATCTCGTGCAGGGCCTGGGAGCGCTGCCGGAATTTTTGCAGCTCCCGGTCTTGGGAGTTGGCCGGCACCAGGTCCAGATAGCGGTCGTAGTAGATCACGGCCAGGAAGTTGTTGAATTCCTGGGTGTCAAGAATCCAGGCCAGATTGCGGTTGGCCAGCGGATGGTAGGGGTTGGCGACCAGCGCGTCCTGATAAAACCGCTTGGCCGATTGCCAATCGCCGAGGTTGTCTTTCTGGACCCCCTTGAGAAAGAGGCGTTGAGCCCGATCCTCCCAATCCAAGTCGCAACCGCAGCAGGCGCACAGCAGAAAGTGCGCCGCCAGTAGTCCGCGCAGTGCAAACCCCGCTCTATTCGGCCTCATCTGGTTCGGCCTCGTCATTGACGAGCGCCCACGGACCGCCCCGGCTGTCATCGCGCTTGCGATTGCGCTCTTCCTCGCCGCGGCAGGCCACACACGTGGTGGCAAACGGCAGGATCTTCAACCGGCTGGGGGAGATGCGACAACTGCATACCTCGCACAGACCGTAGGTGCCGTCCTCAATCTTCTTGAGCGCCGCCTCGATCTCCTCCAGTTCCTCGTCGTTCTTGGTGGCGATTTCGAGGGAGAGATCTTCGTCGTAGGCGTCGGTGGCCTGGTCAACCTCGTCGCAGGCCTTGGTGCCGGAGCGGTTGCGCGATTCGGCGAGCTCCCGCTTCATGCCGTTGAGCAGCTGGTCGCGCTTGCTGCGCAGCATCTCGCGGATCTCGTTGCGTTCCTTGGTGGTCAATTTGCGCGGCTTGTTGGCGCCTTCCTCGTCGCTTGGGGCGGCGCGGACCGGGTCGGGCTTGCGCCGGATCATCACCCCCGGCGCGATCGAGAGGACGGGCTTGCTGGGACCAATCTGCACCGTAACCCCAACGCCGCCGTTGATCGGCTGGGGCTTGGCCGCCCCCTTGCGCTTGGGGGATTCGCCGCCCTTGGCGGCAGCGCTCTTGACGGCCGGCTTGGCGGCCGGCTTCTTTTCGACTTTTTCGGCGACCGCCGGCTTCTCTTCCGGCTTGGCTTTGGTTGCCTTGGGCTTGACCGAATTGGCGGCCGGCGCCGGAGTTTCGGCCTTGGTGCTCTTCTTGCCGGTGGTCTTTTTCTTGGTCATGGCTGTTCCCCGCGATCAGAGGTTGGTGGATACTGGCCGCCACAAACAGCGTCGAATGCGGGCCGGTAGCTCAACCCGTCAACGCTCCTTGCCTTAACGGTAATCTTTTTCCAAATCGGCGATCAGTTCCGCCGGAAGCAAAAACAGGCCATCCTCTCCGGCCAGTCGGGCATAGACTGGCGGCTTCATTTTGGGGCGGTTGCCGTTGTCCGCGCCGCCGGAGAGATTGGCGGCCCGACCGGTCAACAGATCCAAGACTACCCGCCCGGAATCCTTTGCACCTTCCGAAGAGCGTAAGGTTACTACCACATGCACCTGGGGGTGGTCAAGCCCAAACTCCGCCCAATTTTCGACCCGGTCATTGACCTGGCTGAGCGCCGACAGTTCGCTCAAATGGCAGACCAGCCGGAAGAAGCGCAGGCCGTCCTCCTCCAGCAGCCGGGTTTCCGGCTGGTAGAGCTGCCAGTAATTCTGGTTAACCGGCCGGTAGACCCGGCGAGCGCCGCCGGTTTCGATGGCCAGCTCCTGAATCTGGCGGTAATCGAACTGGGCCAGGCGCCGGGAGCGGAAATAGACCAGAGGCGGCATGAGCCCAGAGCAGGCGTCTTGCTCGAACTGAAAAATTTGCGGTAACCCCGCCACCTGCCCGTAGGCGTGGTCGTTTTCTAGCTTGAGCGCCAGGCCGGCCAATTCCTTACCCGTGGGGTCGCAGAAGCTTAGCCGTACATCGGGGGCGGTCTTCAGCGCTTCACCCAATGGTCCGGCCGAATTCTCGCTCGTGAACCCCAGGACGCTAAGCGTCCGGACCGCCCCGAGCAGGTTCTGCACCGCCGACGGATCGACGGCAAAATCCCGATCTCCGCCGGCGACCCAGCCCGCGGCCTGCCGGGTCAGGCGCAGACGCCCCTGGTGATTGACGACTTCAATCACGGCCGGCGCCTGGTCGGCCAGCAGGCGCAAATCCCGCCGCCGATACCGGTCGGCCTGGTTGCGTTTGGCCTCCTCGCTCAAAATCGGCAGGACGGCGAAGACCGCCGGCCGGCCCTGGCGCTGGGCAAAAACGCCACCGGGATCGCGGCAAGGCCCACCGAAACGCACGGTCTGTTCGCGGTCGCCGAGGGCGATAAGCACGCTTGGCGAGCCTTCGGACAGGCCGAAGGGGGCCACGTCGGCGGCCGATTCGGCGACCACGGCCTGCGCCCGCAGGCCTCGCAGGAGCCGCAGCAGCCGGTCGAGTTCATCCTCCGCCACCGGCCAGCGGACCGGGTGAGTGAGCACCCATTCGGCCCCGGCCCGCTCAAGCGTGATCCGCCGGCTGAAGCCGTCAGCCCCTTCGGGAATCAGGCTGATCCGGTCGGGCTCCTGGCGGGTCAGATCGAAAAGGTCTAGGCTGCGTAGAGACGCGCCGTCCCGCCGGCAGACTGCGGTCAGGTCGGCCGGTAGGGCGTGGATCAGCTTGGTTTCCCGGTCGGTCGAGGCGTAAACGGTCTTCCCGTCCGGTGTGACCCGGCCCAGGAAGAGGCTCTCGCTGCGGTTGCCCTGAATGGCCACGACCTGGGTGGCGGCTCCGCGGTCCTCCAGGCCGGCGGCGGCCGGTACAATCTCCACCGGGGCACGACGGCTCAGCTCGATCAGGGCGCAGAGCTCTTCGACCGCCCGGGCGTCGGCCGTATCCTTCAGCTTGAGCGCGGGGAATTCCACCTGCCAGATGCGTTCGCCGCGGGTGAATTCGGCGTACAGATCGGGGCCGCGATAGACGCGAATGGTTTCGATCTGCTCGGGATTAAGGGTGAAGAGGCGCCGGTCGCGCCCCAGATCCTGGCGGGCGACCGCTTCGCGCCAAGCCAACAGCGCGTTCAGCCCGGTCAAGACCAGGGCCGCTAGGGTCAGCCAGAGGGCCGTGCGTGCGCTCATGACGCCATCCTTACTGCTTTCTCACCCACCAGATGAAACCGCCCAGGAGCAGCCACAGCTGCGGCAGAGCCACCAGGCTCAGCCACCAGATCAGCTTGAGCTGATAGCCGGCCAGCCGGAACTTGCGGTTGACGCTGGCCGGCGGCTCGATCCGAACGCGATAGTCCTTGCCGGCCAGCCACTGCACGGCCGAGATTAGGAACGCCCGGTTGTAGCCCTTTTCCAGGAACAGATTGGCGGCAAAATCGGTGTTGCCGACAACCACTGCCCGGGCTTCGGGAATCTCCCCCGCCGCCGCCTTGGCCGCGCTGAAGGCCAGGACCAGCGGGCCGGCCCGCCGAGCCCACTTGCCATTGTGCCGCCACTGGCTCCAGGCCGAATCGGAACTGGTCAACAGCCGCTCGGAGGTCCACCCGGCCGCCGGCTCGACCTCTTTGAAGGAGCGGGCCATGGGCAGCACGCAGGTCAGGGCCGGCCCGCCGGCGGCGATGGGATGGGCCGGATTGGCCAAGGCCAGCAGATTGCTGGCCACGCCGCCCTCGTTGCGGCGCGGGTCGAACGCCAGATCCCCGCGGGGCTGGCCGCCCAGACCGGTCAGCAGGGCCTCCAGGTCCGAATCGACGGGCTCGTCCTCTTCCTGCGAGGCCGAAGGCAGCAGGATGAGCAGCCGCCCGCCACGCCCCAGGTACTCATGCAATTTGCGGGCCGCCACCGGGCCCAGCGGCAACTTTGCCCCCCCCAGGATCAGCACGTCGCAGTCGTGGGGGATCTCAGCCTCCGGCCCGAAGGTCAGCGTCTCGACCTCCAGCGCCTCTCGCCGCAGAGCCGAAGCCAAGCGGCCGGCCGCAACCGGCCGGTTATCGCTTTCGTTGAGGCGCAATTCGCCCCGGCCGGCCGTGAAATAGACGCGGGTCAGACGCGGATCAAGCAGCCGCTTGAGGGCCAGAGTAAAGGGCAGTTCGCCCCGAAAATGATAGCGTTTGTCGCCCGTCATGCGCGCCACCGCCTCCGGCTCCTCCAGCAGCGCTTCGGCGGGAATGAGCAGCCGGCGCTCCTGATAGGCCAACGACAGGCAGTCCGTCAGACGTTGCAGGGGAACATCCTGGGCCGCGGCCAACTGCGCGGCGCGCTCCGGTTCGCGCAGGGGATCGATGAACGTGGCGTGAAAGCGGGTGGAATAATGCGCATAGCGGGTCAGCAGTTCGCGCACTTCGGTCAGCAATGCGACGCCCTGATAATCGACCCCCCCGCTGAGAAAGACCGTGATCTCCGCCCGGTCGCGCAGATCGTCGAGGGTCAGGCGCGTATCGGTGGAGAGGGTATTTTCTCCGACCTCGGTCACGTCCCACTCGCGCACGCCGAGGTGGGCCAGGGCGAAAAGGTTGGCCGCGATCACGGCGGCCATGGCTCCGCCCATCAGGGTGGGCAGGGCGCGGCCACGCCGCAGGGCGGCCCAGAGACCGCCGCCCGATTCGGTCGCGCGGGAGAAGCGCCAGGCCAAGGCCGCCAGCGCCAGCAGCCCCGCCGCCAGCAGGAACGGCCAGATGAGCGGCCAGGCCGCCGCCCGCCCCTCGCGCCAGAGCGAACTCAACTCGCCCGGCCCCAGCCCGGTGAGATCCACCCGGGCCGCGCCCAGCAAGGCCGATTCCACCGCGCCCAACAGCGCCAGACCGGCCAAGAGCGACGGGCCGCGCCGCAAGGCTCCACGGCTGCGGGAAAAGACGCCGCGCGAGCGCACGGTCAGCCAGGTCCAGAAAATCAGCAAGGCCGGCGCGCAGACGAAATAGACCAGATCGTCGGTCTGGACAATGCCCCGGACCAGGCGATTCTGGAAGTGGGTCCAATAACTGAGCTGCCCCCAGCCGTCGGGCCGGCCCGAATCGGGATCGGCGAAGGAGGAGAAGATGAACAGGCCCAACAGGGCGGCGGCCGAGCCGGCCGCGGCCACGATCTGGCTGTCGGTCAGGCTGGAGGCGAAGACGCCGGCGGCCACGAACAACGCCCCCAGCAGCGCCAGGCCGGCCAGGGCGGCCAAGGTCTGGCCCCGGTCCACGTCGCCGATGTAGGCGAGGATGGCCACATACGCCAGGGCCGGCAGAAGTGAAGTCAGGAAGAACAGGTAACTGGCCAGATACTTGGCCCAGACGATCTCGCCCGGAGTGACCGGCGCGGTCAGCAGCAACTCGATCGTCCCGGAAGCCGCCTCGTCGGCGAAGGAGCGCATGGTGATGAGCGGGGCGAGCAAGACGGACATGAAGCCGATGAACATGGCCACGCCCGCGAAATCGGCCGTGGCCTCGCGAATGGGCATCAGGTAGAAGGCCAGGCTGTAGAGCAGGACGAACCCGCCTGTGACCAGGTGCAGGGCCGGAGAAAGGAAAAGCGCGCCCACTTCCCGGCGCAGCAGGGGAGGAAAATTGTTCATGAGCCCACCTCCTGCGGCGCGGTCAACCGGGCGAAGATGTCCTCCAGCTTGACCGGTTCCAGCCGCAGTTCGCGCGGCGGCCAGCCGCGCGCGGCGAAGAGGCCGGCCAGCTCGCGGCGGGGATCGCCCCCGGCCGGCGACTCCAGTTCGAACTCCAATGCGCCGTCGCCCAAGGGAGTTTCGCGCAGCACCCGCACGCCGTTTAGCCCCTCCAGCGCCGCCCGGCATTCGGCCGGGGCCTCGACCTGGGCGATCACCCGGCGGGGGCCGCCGTAGCGGCGGCAAAGCTCGTCGGTGGAGCCTTCGGCCACGATCCGGCCGCGGTCGATGACAATGACCCGCCGGCACATGACTTCGACCTCTTGCAGGATGTGGGTGGAGAGGAAGACGGTCCGGCCCGAACCGTCGATCTTCTCCTCGCCCAGTTCGCGGATCAGCTGGCGGGTTTCGATCACCTGGTTGGGGTCCAGGCCGACGGTCGGCTCGTCCAGGATCAGCAGGCGCGGCCGGCCCAACAGGCAGTCGGCCAGGCCGACTCGCTGGCGGTAACCCTTCGAAAGCTGCCCGATCAGCCGGCCGACCACATCCTTCAAATGGCAGCGGGTGACGGCTTCGGAAACGGCCAGACGCCGCACGCTTCCGCTCAGGCCCTTGAGCCGGGCGCGGTAGGCGAGAAATTCGCTGACCCGCATGTCCCGATAAAGCGGGGTGTTTTCCGGCAGATAGCCCAGGCAGCGCCGGGCGGCCAGGGAATCGCGGACAATGTCGTGACCGGCCACGATCGCCGTGCCGCTGGTGGGCGTCAGGAACCCGGTGAGCAGGCGCATGGTGGTGGACTTGCCGGCACCGTTAGCGCCCAGGAAGCCGATCGCCTCGCCCGCCCCGGCGGCGAAGGAGAGGTCCGAGACGGCCGGCCGTGCGCCGTAATACTTGGTCAGGCTTCGGGCTTCCAGCATCGGCATTCTCAAATGGGCTGCGGCCGGCCCGGCCGCCCCGAGTGAATTTTGAATGCGACGATGATATGAATCGGACGGCCCGGATCAACTAAAATCGTAAAGCTCGCCGTGCAGGGTCAGCGGCGTGCTGGAGACGATGCGCAAGCGGACGATCCGGCCGGTCCAGTCGTCCGCGGCTGGGGCCGGGAGCGCAAAGACGCAGATCAGGTTGTGCGCGGTCCGGCCGATCAGCCGGCCGGGGTCGCGGGGCGATACGCCTTCCACCAGTATCTCCTGGACGGTCCCGTGCAGAGACTCGTTGCGGAGGCGGGAAATTCGCTCCTGCGCCGCCAAGAGGATACGATTGCGTTCCTGCTTGACCGCCGCCGGCACGTCGTCCGGCCAGGCGGCCGCCCGCGTGCCCGGGCGGGGAGAATATTTGAAGATATATGAGTTTTGATAGCCGGCCGCCTCGATCAGTTCCAAGGTCAGCGCGAAATCGGCGTCCGTCTCGCCCGGGAAACCGACGATGAAATCGCTGGCCACCAGGGCTTCGGGAGCCAGCCGGCGGATCAGCTCCAGCTTGCGGTCGTACTCGGCTCGGGTATAGCCCCGGCCCATGGCCGCCAGCATCCGGTCGGAGCCGGACTGGGCGGGCATATGGAAATGCGCGCAAACATTGGGCAGCTCGTGGACCGTCCGGACCAATTTTTCCGTGATGTCGCGCGGGTGGCTGGTGACGAATCGCAGCCGGGCCAGACCGGGCGTGGCGTGGACCAGGCGCAGCAGTTCGGCCAGATCCGTGCCCAAATCGCGACCATAGGCGTCGATATTCTGGCCCAACAGGGTGATTTCGTGCGCGCCTTGGGCGACCAGGGCGGCGGCTTCGGCGGCCACGGCTTCGGGCGGGCGGCTCTCCTCGCCGCCGCGCACATGGGGCACGATGCAATAGGCGCAGAAATTGTTGCAGCCGCGCATGACCGAAATGAACGCCTGCGGGCCGTGATGCCGGCGGCGTTCGTGGGCCGAGACGATGCCGGGCGAATCGACCGTTGCCTCGTCCACGGCCACCACCGGGCCGGAGCGGGCCTGCTCCAGCAGGGCGGAGATCCGGCCGAACTGGCGCGTACCGCAGACCAGATCCACGGCCGGCGCGCGGTCGAGCAACTCGGCGCCCAGCCGTTGGGCCATGCAACCCAAGACCCCGACCAGAAAGCCGGGCTGAGCGGCCTTGCTGGCCTGCAACTGGGCCAGGCGGGACAAGACCCGCTGCTCGGCATGGTCGCGCACCGAACAGGTGACGAAGAGCAGGGCCTCGGCTTCGGTTTCGGCCGTCAATTCATGCCCGGCGGCGGCCAACGCTTCGCCGACCAGCTCCGCATCGAGCTTGTTCATCTGGCAGCCGAAGGGGATAATGTGAACTCGCAAGCGTTTCTCCCGCCAGGTGGCGTAAAGCCTGGTATAGTATGGGAGCGGGCGGCCAGTACAAGAGGAAATACACGGTTCGGCACTCAGGAGTACAGGCCCATGGTGTCGCGTACAGACCGAGAACAATTAATCAGCATTATTGAGCGATATATCCATGAGGATATTACCGCCTTTAATTTTGATGAGCAGATCGCCGATATTAGAGCCCGTACCGAAGACAAAAGCGTCGCTGAATTGATTTGGATTCTCTGGTTTTTTTACGACGACATTACCGACCATAAAATCGTCATCGGCAAGCCGGGCTGGGATTTGTTTCAGCGGATTCTGCTTTTTCTGCGCACTGATCTGGAGCTGGCCAGCCTCGAAGCCAAACCCTGGCGATGGCATTGGGGGTTGTGTCAGGCCCTGGCTTGCTGCGGAGTGACGACATTTCTCGGCGCATGGGCCAGGCTGGGGTGGGGCGAGCAATTGCTGCCTGTCGCCTGGGGGTTAGGACTAGTCGGGGTTGGCTTGATTCAACTGGACAAATGGCGCAAAGGCCCACCTTTGGCCAATGATCTATCGACGGTTACCTATCCGTTTGATTCTTTGGCGCAAATACGCGGGATACTGAAGCAAAAAGCAGGACACATCAAGACGCGCTATCCCAAAAGCTTGGAATTCAGCCGAATCCGGGCGGACTGGGTCGGCTATATAATGATCATCGTCGGCTATATCGGAATCTTCACCCTCGCGCCGGCGATAATGCTCTATATGTGCCTACCCCAAAAGGTGCTTTTGCCTGAACGCCTGCACGGGATTTGATCGTTTAATAAGCTTTGATCCCATAGCTGGCGGCCAGGTTCGAAAATTCCGTCGAGTAGATGAATCCGTTCAGGACCGTGGCCCGCGAGGTGCCGCCGGCGAGCTGGGTCTGCCAGGCGGCCAGACCCGCGGAGTCCGGCTCGCGGTTGAAGAAGGCATGGTAAAGCACTGTCAGAAAGGCCGCATTGTCCAGGTTCCGGGCGACGAATTCGTCGCTGAGCACAAAGCCCCGGCCCACGTCTCCACCCGTGCTGGTCTGGGCCAGCAGCGCATTCATCCAGCCGATGATCCCGTCCTCGTCGGGCTCGCGCTCCAGGCACTGCTGATAGAAGCGGCGGACGAAGTCGCGCACGTTCTTGCGCTGCAGGTCGGATTCGGTGTAGGCGGTGATCCCGTAAGTCCCGCACCAGTTGACGAACTCCTGGGCGAAGATGAAGCCGTTTAAAACGTCGGCCCGCAGAACGCCGCTATCGAGTTGGGCCACCCAGGCGGAACTCTCGCCGGCGGACGGCTCGCGGTTGAAGAAGGCATTATAAAGGATGGAGGTGAACTCGCTGTTGCTCGTGCCGCGAGCCTTGAATTCGTCGCTCAACACGAAACCTTCGCCTACCGCCGCGCCGCTGCGGGCGCCCGTATGCAGATCGTAGCACCATTCGTAATAGCCACTCTCGTCGGGCGAGCGATTCAGGCAGTAGGTATAGAAGTGGGAGACGAACTGGGCCACCGCATCGTCGTTGTCGACGATGGTCACCGTCCCGCTGTAGGTGCCGCCCAAGGAATAGCCAGTTCCGGAGGTCAAGGTCACGGTGACGGTTTCGTTGCCTTCGCTCTCGGTGTCGTCGATCGGCACGATGGAGATCGTGGCGGAGCTTGAACCGTCCGGGATGGTGACGCTGGTGAAGGACTGATAATCGCTGCCGGCGGTGGCCGTACCGGAGAGGGTCAGGTTGATGGTCAGGCCGCCGGTCGAGCCGATCCGGGTCACGGTCAAGGTGGCCGCAGACTCGGTCCCTTCGTGGGCCAGGGGGGTGCCGGCCGAGAGGGTGACCGGCCCGCCGCCCAGCAGGGTGTACAGGTTCAGCCGACCACCGCTGACGCATTTGCCGCTCAGCGCGGTGAGGGCGTCGGTTTTGGCCAGCACTTGCGCCTTGAGTTGCGCGGCCGTGAGGCTGGGTTGGGCGGCCTTGAGCAGGGCGCAGGCCCCGACCACCATGGGCGTGGCCATCGAGGTGCCGGTGAGCGTGCTGTAGCTGCCGCCCATGTAGGTGCTGTAGATGACCGTGCCGGGGGCGGCCAGGTCGACGCTGGCGGCGCCATAATTGGAGCTGGAATCGAGCAGATCCTGGCGGTTGCTGTTGGCCACGGAAATGATGGCGTCGATCGTGTAGCAGGCCGGGTACTCGGGGTGAGTGTCCGTATTGCGCCCGTCGTTGCCCGCGGCGCAGACGATCAGCGCCCCTTTGGCGGCCGCGGCGGTCAGGCTGTCCTTTTCGCTGGCGATGTACTCGTCGGCCCCCAGGGAGAGATTGAGGATGCTCGCCCCGTTGGCCACGGCGTAGGCGATGCCCGAGAGCTCCGCGTCGACGGTGATGTTGCCGTCGGCGTCGCCGACCCGGACAGGCATGATTTTCACCTTCCAGCAGACGCCGCAGACGCCGACGGAATTATTGCCCACCGCGCCGATGATGCCGGCCACATGGGTACCGTGGCCGTTGTAGTCGTCGGGGATCGCGTCGTTGTCGACAAAATTCCAGCCGTGCACGTCGTCCTTGTAGCCGTTGTTGTCGTCATCCTTGCTATTGCCCGCCGTCTCGCCCGGATTGGTCCAGATGTTGGCGGAGAGGTCGGAGTGGTAGTATTCCACGCCCGTGTCGATTACAGCCACGATCACGCTCGAGGCGTCGCTGGCGATGTCCCAGGCCTCGGGCGCGTCGATGTCGGCGTCGATCTTGCCGCCCAGCAGCCCCAAGTTGTTCAGATGCCACTGGGTGGCGTAGTTCGGATCGTTGGGCGTGGAACGGACCCGGCGGATGTAGTTGGGGTCGGCGTACGCCACGGTGGCCGCGGCCTGCCGGTAGGCGGCCAAGGCCTGGTCGTAGGCCTCAATCGTGCGCACCGGCAGCCGGACCAGTTGCAGGCCGTTGTCGCCGATCGGCCGCAGCAACTCGGCCGAAAGCTGTTGGTTCAGGTCGGACAGTTCGGCGTTTTTCCCCGCCGCCGGTTTGACCAAAAGTTCGTCGCCGACCATCAGTTTGCGCTGCCCCGCGAGGCCGGAGCTCAGGACCTCGTCGACCAGGATCAGAGCCGGCCGCCCGGCCGGCCGCTCGATCAGCCGGCGCCGGCGGACGCCGACATCGGTCGGGGCCGGTTCGCGGCGTACGGCCACGACGCGGGCGTCACGCCAATAGTCGCTATTCGCCTCGGCCAGATCGCCTACGGCATAATCTTCCGGCTGCGGGGACAACTGGGCCTCGGCCGGCTGGTGCTCGGGGGTGGCGCGGTCGGGCTGGGCGGCCACGGGCTCAGCCGCGGGGGCGGCAGCCGCCTGTCGCAGGGCCGGGGTGGAAGCGGAGTCGCCAGTCGAATCCTGACTGCCCGCGGGCAATTGCGCCCTGAGCAGCAAAGCCAGCAGGCAGGTGGTCAACAACCAGATCCAGGCAGCACGGGAGGCGGCGTGAGCAGGCATGTTATCTCCGAGGCAGCGAACGCCTAATTAATCCGAGATTTTCGCTAAGGACTGCTTGCGGATAGAATAAGGACTATTTATACTCAGTGATATATAATTTTTTCGGGTCCGGCACTTTTCACCTGGGCGAATAGAAAACTACCTATCTGAGATATTGCCGCGCTGAGGAGAATGGTTACATGAAAATCGATTTGGCCGTCTGCAAGCGATTCAATTGTCCTCAGCTGGCCGGGGATAAGTGCAATCTGATCCTGTCGCACAATCAGGTGGCGGAAAACTCGGGCGACGATCTCTGGGATCTGACCGAGGTGCCGGAAAACTGCATCCACCTCTTTGAATTTATTCAGCTCGATCTGGCCGGCGCTTGATTCAAAAATCGGGCTTGGCGCGGAATCCATAAATCAATATGCCGGGGACGACGGTAACGTCGCCCCCGGCGGCAAAGTGCGAATAGCGGTTCGACGGCGGATACGGCCGACTATAAGGCCGGCACGATCTGCGGCGGCAGCGCCGACTCGGCAACCGCCGGCGGCACGGCTAAGACCTGGCTGTGCTCTGGGCGTTTGGCCAAATCGGAAAGGCGCTTTTCAGAGAGCATGCGCGCCAATTCGGCTCCGATCTCTCGCCATATCCACATAGTCGGGCAGGTTTCGGTGTTCCCGCACTGATTGGGTTGATCGAGACATTCAACCGGAGAAGTCGTTCCCTCCAGCGCTTGGTAAAGATCCAGTAGGTTGATCTGTTCGGGGGCCTTTTTGAGCCGATAACCACCCCTGACGCCCCGGATGGCATCGACCAGATCCGCCGAACGCAGAGGAGCCATTATCTGCTCCAGGTATTTCGAAGAAATTTTTTGCGCCAAGGCTATTTCTCGTACTGATACCACTTTATCGGGATAAGCTTGGGCAAGCTGAACGAGGGCGCGCGTGCCGTAACGCATTCTGGTTGATAATTTCATCGTAACTCCCTTCCTTTTAATCCTTTCATATAAGAATCATAACAAAAAAGTCAATTAAAATAATCGACTATCTATTCGTTTTTCACAATTCAGACAATGTTTGCGGCTCTTATGCGACATTCGTGAAAAGCGCCTGCGCGGAGGATAATTGGGAAAAACATCGAAATGCGTAGCGGCAATCTGGCCCGTGGACGGGGCAAAACTGCTCGGTGGATTAAGCCGGAGGCGACTAATTTTTAGCGCTCCGTCGGGGAGTGGTCCCGAAGCGTTTGCGGAACAGGCGGTGGAAATGCTCGGGGCAGGGGAACCCGCAGTGGGCCGCCACCGCCTCAAGGGTCAGAGAACTGCTCGCTAGCAGCAATTGCGCCTGTTCCAACCGGGCCGCCAGCAGGTCGGCCAGCGGGCTGACGCCAAAAAACTTGCGGTAGAGCACAGTGAATCGGCTGCGGCTCAGGTGCAGTTGGCGGGCCATCTCGGGAACCGACCAGGCGGTTTGCAGGCGGCTGAGCATATCCGTGCGCAAACGTCGGAAATCACCGATTCGCGCCGCTTCCGCCGGCGTAGTGCCGGGCGGGGCGTCCAACCGCCGCCGGCGGGCCAGATTCACCAGGAACAGGCGAAGCTTGCCTTCGATGGCTTGGGCGCTGAAGGCCGAGCCGCCGAGCAATTCGCGCTTCAGGTCAATGATGGCCGGCTCGATAAAACTGGTCTCTCGGGGACGGAATTTGGTGTTAAGCGGCAGTTCCAGATTTAGCAACAACCCCGCAGCGGCCGGACCGTGGAAATGCAGCCAGTTGTTGAACAGCGGTGCCCTCAGCCCGCGGTTCCACTGGGGAAAGCCTGGGGTGTAAATTAGGCATTCGCCCGGTTCGCCGGGCTCGCGCCCGGCTGCGCTCCCGATTTCACAAGGGGTTAGGAAATGAATGAAAACATATTCGTCATAGCCACGCGGCCGGTCCAGCACGTAATCCGGCGCGTGGGGATAGTTATGATTGAGGGCGGTTACAAACAGTTCGACCATAAGCCAAAAAGTCACAATTTTGATTCAAACGTCCATTGAAATTCCCAATTAAATGGGCAATTATACTGTCATTGGCTCTGACAGCCAAAGCAAAAGCTCATTTTCGAGGAGGAGTCCGCCATGCCGGTTACACCCTTGGGACCGCTCAGCAGCAGTCCGGTCATCACCCGTCATCCGGCCAATCCGATCCTGACCAAAGAGAACGTGCCCTATCCGGCGGAATTGATTTTCAACGCCGGCATCATCAAATATCAGGGGCGTTACGTGATGGTCTTCCGCAACGACTACTCCGCCGATCATTTCAAACAGCGGGGCACCTTTCAGACCAATATCGGCCTGGCCTACAGCCCGGACGGGGTTAAATGGGAGGTCCAACCCAAGCCTTGTTTCGCCATGGGGGACGCCGAGGTCATTCGCGCCTACGACCCGCGCCTGACCGTGATCGACGGGCGGGTGCACATGTGCTTTGCCGTGGACACCCGCCACGGCCTGCGCGGTGGCATCGCCTCGACCGATGATTTTGAAAAATGGACCATTCATCACCTGACCGTGCCCGACAATCGCAACATGGTGCTGTTTCCGGAAAAGATCGGCGGCAAGTACTGCCGGTTGGAGCGCCCGTTCCCGGTTTACAGCCGCGGCGGCCCGCCGCATAAATTCGACGTCTGGTTCAGCGACAGCCCCGACCTGGCCTACTGGGGCAACGGGCAGCTGGTCCTAGGCACCGAGCAGGTCCCGTTCTGCAACGACAAGCTGGGGCCGGCCGCCCCGCCGGTCAAGACTCCGCGCGGCTGGCTGACCACCTTCCATGCCGTCGATCTGGACGACTCGCGCGGCAAGAACGGCTGGGAGGCGCGCTGGACCAAACGCTATACCGCCGGCATCATGCTGCTGGACCTGCACCAGCCCTGGAAGGTCATCGGCATGGGCCGCCAGCCGCTCATCGCCCCCGAGGCGAGCTATGAAACCGACGGCGGTTTCCGTAACGATGTGATCTTCCCCGGCGGCATGATCCTGGAAGAGAGCGGAGAGGTCAAAATCTATTACGGCGCGGCCGATACGGTCGAATGCCTGGCCACGGCCCACGTCGACGATCTGCTCAAGCTCTGTCAGCCGCTGTAAATCGGGCTCACCTGCAAACAAATAATCCGGGCGAAGGCCGCTAGCCTTCGCCCGGATGGTTTATACGGTTCATCGTTTGACCGGCGTTACCGTTCCGCCGCCAGCACCATTCCCAGCAGCTTGCTATGCAACGGCCGGCTATGCCACCACTGCTGGAAGAAGTATTCGAGTTTCTGACCCAGCTCGAAATCGGGGGAGTAGTTGTAGAGGTCGCCGCCCATGGACTTCAGCACGCCACGGGCGACCAGCTCGCTGGCCGTCTTGCGGACATTGACCTCTTTCTCGCCCAGGCCGGCGGCAATGGCCTTGATGTCCATCATGGTCAGCTTACGCTTGAGATAGTATTCGACCACGGCCAGGGAGAGGCGGTTAGGCATATGCCGGGTGACCAGACGCCGCAGTTCGTCTTCCGAGAGCAGGGTGATCTTGCCCGAAGCCTTGCGAATAACCCCTGAGCCTTCGGTAGTATGGGAAACCGTGGCCACGTGTTTGGTGCCGTCGGTTTCAACCTTGGGGGCGGGTTCGGGCTGATTCGTCAGACGCCGCGAACTGGGGCGCAGCGGTTTTTCATCGGCCGGCGCGGCGGCGGGTGCCATCGGAGCCGGTTGCGGCTTCGCCGGAGCCGGTTTAATGATTCCCGTCGTATCGTTCTGCCCGGCGGGCTTCAGGCGCAACTTGTGCTTGCCCAAAAACTCGTCTAACGTGTTGACGTGACCGAGAAAGGGCAGGAGATTGGTAATTTTGAGGGCAAAATGGCAGTCTTTGGAGAGATCGCAGAGGCAGAACTCTTTGTTACTCGCGGTCACCTTGTCACGCAAATTAATTAACAGTCTGATGCCGTCGCTGAGGATAGATTTTAC
>CAYMGG010000093.1:5333-17974 GCA_964389915.1 uncultured Planctomycetaceae bacterium | reverse complement strand
ATGGTGGGGCAGTCGCGCCAGGCTGCGAAGCATGGCGGTGACGCCCTTTTCGTCGCGCCCGGCCTGGGCCGAGAGCGAGTAAGCCAGAGGCTCGCCCGCCCGGCGGCCGTCGGGCGTGGCCCCGACGTGCTTGCCGACCCGGATATTAAGCAGGAAGGTGAAGAGGTGGGCGTAATAACGTCCGCCCAAGGGGCTGCGCTGCCGGTCCAGGAAAGCGATGAAATCCCGGCAGACCCGGTCGGCCAGTTCGTCGACCTCGGCGCAGTCGTTGCCGTACTTGGGCGCTTGCTTGAGCAGCATTTGACGCAGCGGTTCGTCGCCGGCGAAATCGGTTTGCAGGGCGGTCAGCAGCCGCTCCGGCTCGACGTTCTTGCCCTCGAAGAGCAGGCGTTTCAGGGCCGCCAGCGAATCGGCCGTATTGGCCACGCCCATGAAACAGATCGAATGATAATCGTAGCGCGCCCCGCCGGCCGTGATGTCCCGGCCTCGGGCAATACAATCGTCGGTCAGCACCGACCAGGCCGGCAGCGGCCCCAGGTCCAGCTGCCGCAGTTCGCCGCGATTGCAGTGGTAGACCAGACGCTGAGCGAAAAATTCCACCTGGGCCTGGTAGGCGCGGTAAAAATCCTCAAAGGTCGCAAACTCCTCCAACCGGCCGGTATGCGGTCCAAGTTGGCGGTTGGTCCGCGGTTCGCGTCCGTCGTATAACGCCAATTCCAGGCATTTGGCCGCATTGAACCAGCCGGAGACGGCGTGCGGATTGGCCTGGCCGGGAATGGTCAGTTCGATGCAGCCGATCGGGGCGTAGTCGCGCGCGGCCTCGACCGAAATGCCCCGCTCGCTCAAGGCGCGCACGAAACAGTCGTCATTGAAAAAGAAGGGTATGCCGCCGCCCTTGACGACCAGTCCGGCGCAGGCATCCATGAATTCCGGCGCGGTGCGCGAAGTGACCCGGACCGAAAGGTCGCGGATGAACTCCACGCGCCGGGTGGCTTCAAGGAAAAGATAGCTAAGTTCGTTGACCGCGTCATTCCCGGCCGCATCGCAACCGCCCAGGGTAATGGCCTGGACGTCGTAATCCAGATAGAGCTTGCAGGCCAGCTCGCATAGCAGTTCGAGCGCGGCCTCGCGGTCGATCCGCCCGGCGGCCAGATCCGCCTGGCAATAAGGATATAAAATCTGATCCAGCCGGCCCAGCGAATTGGCGTTGATCCCGTCCTCGCCGCAGGTCAGGATATGGGCTAACCAGAGGGACTGCACGGCTTCGCCAAAGGTCCGCGCGCCGCGCGCCGGCACCTGCGCGCAGACTTGGGCCATCTGCCGCAGCCGCGCGCGCTCAGCCGGATCGGAGGCCGAGTCGGCGGCCTGCCGGGCGGCGGCGGCGTAACGCTCGCCCAAGCGGCAGCCGGCCACGCAAATGGCCAGCGCCGCCCGCCAGAAATTCTCCTGGGCCGGAAATTCTGGATCGGAAATTTTAGCGGCGGCCAGTTGCGCCTCCACCTCGGCTTGAATCCCGGCAAATCCCAGGCGTAAGACTTTAGCGTAATCGCGGATCGAATGATTTTCAATCCACCCCCGGGCCATATAAACCGAGGCCAAGCTGTCGTCGGCCCAATTGGTCTGGCCCAGATTCTGTTCCGCCGCCACCTCGGCAGTGGCGACCGCCCGCCGCGCGTGCCATTCAGCCACCGCCCGGCGCAAGGTTGGAAAATCGGCCTCCGCCACGCCCAGTTCGGCCAGCGGGGCCGGATCGGCCTCCGGCCGAGTCATCCCGAAGGCACAGCCGCCGCCGGCCGTCAGATGTTCGCCGGCCAAGGTCCAGGCCGGGGGAAAGGCCAGCGGCGCAAGCTCGACCAATTCACGCAAGAATTCCGCCCGCACCTGCACGCTCGACCGCTCACCCTGCGCGGCCCGCCAAAGGGCTACATCCCGCAGACAGGGATTGAAGGGTTTGACAAACGAACCGTGGCGCTCCATCACCTGTGCCCGCAATTCGACCAGCCGGGGGGAGAGTTCCGTGGCGATTGTCGCATTCATTAACGAATCTCCTTGGCGCCTAACGGGGCCGCCGTTGAACCGAACCCGGTCCCAACCTTGACTTCAACCTGCGTGCCGGTGGCGCTCGATGACCTCAGTCTGCAGCGCCTCGCCCAAGGTCACGAACCGGCCGGAATAACCGCCCACGCGGACCATCAGGTGGCCGTACTCCTCTGGCCGGACCTGGGCGTGGCGCAGTTCCTCGACCGCAGTGACATTGCCCTGGAACATCTGCCCGCCGGTGGCGACAAAAGTCCGCAGAAGCGATTTGACCACTTCGAGCTTGGCCAATTTTTTATCCAAGTCCCACATCGTGGCCGCGCCGCCGGAGAAGCGCGGCAACTCTAGGGAATTGGCCGAAAGCAGGCCGGCGGTGATGCCCTGGCGCGCCAGAGCGCAGGCCTGCGGAGTGACGCTCTGGGCAATGGGTCGACCGGCCCGGCGGCCGTCCGGGGTGGCCCCCACGGCCGCGCCCGCCACCGGCGCCATCATGAAGGTCATGACCATAGGCTTGACCTTGCCGCCCAGACAATTGACGTAGCCCTCGTAAATGGCGCAGACCGCGTCCACCACCCGGTTGGCCATGGCATCCGCGGCCGGGTCGCCCTGGCCGTATTTGGGCAGGGCCAGCAAACGTTGATGCAGCGCCTCGTACCCGACGAAATCGGCCCGCAACGCGGCCAATAATTCCGGCGCGGTGACAAATTTCTGTTCGAAAACCGCCAACTTGATCGCCGTCAGGCTGTCGGCAATGTTGGGCAACCCGAGCGGCGTGCAACCGAAATCCTCATACTTCGCCCCGCCCTGGTTGATGACCCGGCCACGGCCGATGCAGTCCTCCACCTGACTGGAGAGGAGGAAGCGCGGCCGCCAACGCGCGAACTCCTGGGCGTTGATATCCATGGCCCGGAAGTTCAGCCGCAAAACCCAGGTCAACTCCTCCACCCAGGCCGAGAAAAAGGATTCGAAGTCGGGGAATTCCGTCAGATTACGCCTCAAACGGCCCGGCGCCGGATGGTAATCACCAAAGCTGCCGGCGGGCGCGGGCGGACACTGGCCGCCGGTCAGCACCAACTCGAACACTTTCAGCGCGTTGATGAAATTGGTGAAGAGCAGATCCCCGTTCATGCCGTGCGGCGAGAGCTCCATGCAACCGCCGCACATGTACATGCGCGCATCCTCGACCGGGATGTGCCCGTCCCGGCCGACGGCGGCGATGATCGCCCGGTCGTTCAGGATTTGCGCGCGGTTCCCACCCCAGCAGATGTCCTGCGCGGCCAGCTCGTAGGCCGCGTCGTCGGCCTCCTCCGGCAGGCGAATATAAACCGAGGGGTGGGTGATGCCCAAGGCGGCGATTGATTCCACCATGATCCGCGAGAGCGGATTCAAGGCCGACCGCCCCTCCCGGTCGCACCCGCCGACCACGATGGTGGCCACGCCGCCGTCGCGCTCGTAGCCCCAGGATTCATGGATGCGGATGAAAAGCTCGTCGATCAGTTCGCGGGCTTCGGCCAAGGTTATTCGTTCGGCAGCCAGATCGCGGCTCAGATAGGGCCAGAGGTAATAATCCAACCGGCCGGGACCGTTGCCGCCGTGCGTGTTTTCAAAATAAGTGCAGCTATAGCTGAAGTGGAAGGCCTGCACGGCTTCCCGGAAAGTCCGCGCGCCCCGGCGCGGCACCCGCCGGCAGAGTTCCACATTTTCGCGCAACTCTGCGGCTTCCGCCGGCCCGGCGCCAGCCAAGCGTTTTTCCAATTCCGCCAGGTGGCGGTCGCTGAAATCCAGCACCGCTTGCAGGGAGAGGCGCATCCCCTCCAGCACCTCCCGGCCGGTCGCATCTGCAGCCGGCTCAGTCGCCGCGATTCGTTCCAGCAGCCCTTCAATGCCCTGCGCCAGAATCCAATCCCAATGCCAACCGACATGCCCGGGCGACAGCAGGCTGAGCTCGAAATACTCCAAAAATTCCGGCAGTTCGCCGCGCAGCCGGCGCAGGATGTTCGACCCGGAATCAAAGCCTTCCCACCGTAGGGCCGAATCGGCCGGGCAGCGACTAGCTTGCGAACCGTACATGTCGACCGGCGAGCCGCCGGGCACGGCCAGGTAGAATTGCCCGACCAGCCGTTCGTCGTCGAACAGATGCACCGGTTCATTTACCAGGGCGTAGGCAAAGGCCAGGGCCTGCCGCCGTCTGAGCGGTTCAGAGGCATAGAGCTCGAAAAAGGCCCGAGTCCAGTTCTCCTCCTTACGGGAGCGAAAGGCCTGCTCACCGCCCGCCTGGTGACGCAGGGCGCGTTCGTGGGAGGCACGGAAGAAGCGGAGAGTACGTTCGGAGGTGATTTCGCCGAAATTACGGCCGGGAGCGGACGGCAGCTTGACGAGCATGGGGGGTCTCTTTTTCTGAGCGGTCAAATATGTTGAAATAATTATTGCTTATTCCTCATAACTTGAGCTTATACTGTGATTATCCGCTAGCAATATGACTAAACTATTATCTATATGAATATGCCTTTCGCCTCGCATCTGACCGGGGAACTCCGGATCTTCCGCTACGCCTCCCCCGCCGGCCGGCACCATCAGCCCCGGAGGATCGCCTCCGACCGCGAGGAGGTGGAGGTGATCGTCGCCGGCCGCGGCGCTTTCGGGCTGGACGATGATCCGGAGGAGAACGGGCCCACGGTCGACGCCGGCCCGGGCAGCGCCCTCTGGTACGGTCCCGGGGCCTGGGTCACCGTCACCACCGACCAGCGCGACCCATACGAGACCGTGGTCTTCGTTTTCGGCATCTCGGCCCCCCCCGCCATGCTCCCCGCCCGCCATGGCGTCTGGCTGGAAGCCGCCGAATGCGTCCAATTTTGTCGCCGGGCGCTGAATGCGTTCGAACGCGCCGGCTCGCCCGAACCGCACTGGGCCGGCTGCCATTACGCCCGTTTATTCTGGGAACTGGCCGAAGCCGAAAGCCGCCGGCGGGAGGTGACCATGCCGCCGGCCCTCTGGCGGGCGGTGGAACACATTGACCGCAATTTCACTCGGGAAATTTCGATCCGGGAGTTGGCCGCTCAGGCCGGCGTCTCGCCCCCGCACCTGCATCTGCTCTTCCGGCGCCAGCTGGGCGTGGCGCCCCGGCAGCTGATCCTGCGCCGGCGTCTGACTCTGGCGCAGGAACTGCTGGCCAGCTCGCGACTGTCGGCCAAGGAGATCTGTTTCGCGGCAGGTTTTCGCGATCCGGCCTATTTCGGCGCACGCTTTCGCGAAGCCACCGGCCGGACGCCCGGCGATTACCGCCGGGAATTTTTGCAGCGCTAAACCACAACGGCCTATGGCCGGTTAGCGATACCAATAAAAACGATTTCAAAAAAATAAGGACTATTCCGGGGTACCTTTTTTGCAAAAAAGGTACCCCGGACCCCGCCAAAAAACTCTCACCCGGCTTCGCCCATCAGAATGTTCAGATGGACGAATTCAAGGCTAAAGACACTCGGCCGTATTTGGCTTTCAATAGTTGGAAATGGTATAAGGCATGCAAGTGCATGGAAAGCCTCAGAAGTGCCTTAGCCGCGCGCCCGGACCAGGGCGCAAAGCTCGCTGTTGGCCGGAGTCGGCAGGCCCAGCCGCTCGCCGGCGGCGACTACCGCGCCGTTTAGGGTTTCGATCTCCGTGGCTCCGCCGCGGGCCAGATCCTGGGCCAGCGAACTGCGGGCGCCGGAGCCGGATGCGCCCCAGGCCAGAAGCCGTCGAGCCAGCGGCAGCGGCAGGCGGCAGGCCTGAGCCATTCGCCGCACGGGATAACCGGGCAGATCGACCGGCCGGATGCCTTCGCGTTGCATGACTGCAAAGCCCTCCCGTAACGCGGTCACGGCCAGCGAACCGTGCCGGGGATGGGCCAGAATCTCGCCCGCGCTCAGGCCGGTCAAACCGTTCAAGGCGTTGAAAGCCAGGTTGAGCATCAGTTTCGACCATTTGACCGAGCGGGCGGCGTCCGGCGCGGTCAGGAATTCGGCCGCCATGCCCAGGGGTGGAAACACCTTGCGCCAGACGGACACGCCCAGCCCGCCATCGCCGGCCTGGATGGCGGCGGTCAAACCGCCCCGGTCGTCGCGCCACCAGACCACGCCCGGCCCCACGAAATCCAGATAGGCGCAGATCGCCCCGGCCAGAATCGTATGCCGCGGGAAAGCCTCAACCAGCCGTTCCTCGCCAGTCAACCCGTTCTGCAAACAAAGGATCACCGTATCCCGGTCGGCCAATCGGGCCAGATCGGCCAGCGCCGCGGGCGTGGCATAGCTCTTTACCGCCAGGATGACCAGATCGTAAGGGCCTCGCGCCAGCGCGGCTTCGGGGTCGGCCACGGCCGTCAGGTTGCGCCGCACCCGGCGCTCCCCCTCCCCCACCTTCAGGAGCAGCCCGGTCTGGGTTACGGCCGTGGCATGGGCCGGCCGAGCCAGGAGGGTCACCTCTCGGCCGGCCAGGGCCAGCAAACCGCCCACCGCGCTCCCCACCGCCCCCGCCCCCAGAACCAAAACCCGCGCGCCGGCTTCTGTGCGGCCAGCCTCGTGTCGCCGCGAAGCGGCCAGCCGGGCGATATCGCCGGCCACGCCTTCCGGGTCCTCGAAAATCAGGCTGTGCATCAACCCCGGATATTCCTTGATCGCCAGTCCCATGCCCTCCAATCGCCGGCGGGTGGCGGCATTGTCGATGATTTGATCGTCCCCGGCCAGCAGGCACTGGGTTGGCGGGAGCGGGCGGCGGCCCAACATTTCATCGACAAACCGCCGCATTTTGAGGGTTTCCAGGCAGAAGGCCGGGGTCACGGCCGAATTGCGCAGCGGATCGACGCGGATCCATTCGGCCCGGGCCGGGCGGCTGGTGAAATGCGCCGGATCGATCGGCAAGGGGATGGCCGTCGGCTGTCCGGTCAACAGGCCGCCGGCGGCTTGCAGTTTGGCGGTCCAACTCAGGTCATGAGTCGGATAAAGTCCGGGGGCGATCAGGGTCACGCTGTCGAACAGCGGCGCCCGGCGCAGGGCGACATATAGCGCCAGCAGCCCACCCCAGGAGAGGCCCGCCAGGTGCAGAACCTGGTAATCGCGGCGCAGCCGGGAGGCGATCTCGCTCACCTGCCGGACGACTTCGGCGTAGCTGGCCAGATGGCCGCGCGGCTCGGCGCTGCGCCCCCAGCCGGGCCGGTCGAAGGCGACCACGGCCAGTTCGCGCGTGGTCAGGGCCGGGGCCAGGGTTTCAAACCAGGCGGCATGGCTCTCCACGCCGTGGAGGCAGAGCACGACTTCGCTGGCGGCCCGGTCCGGCCGCCAGAGACGCCCGGCCAGGACGGTTTCGCCGATGGTGAAGCAGATCGGTTCGTCGCGCATCGCCCCCGATTCCCGGCTGTTCCCGAACCGCGGCCAAAGGATATGAGATCACCCCGCCGCCAACTTGCGGCGTCGATAAACAGAACCAAACCGCGCCATGGAATAGATTAGTTTATTTTTCGGGGCGGTAATAGCAAGAAGTGGGAAGGCATAAACCGCGGAAAGCCTGGCGAGCGGTCAGACGTAGAGATCGACCAGGGTGCCGATGAATTCCATTTGCGAAGTGCTGGCCTGATTCTCGGCGTTGAAGGCCAGCAGCTTTTCGACCGCATCGACCTGCGCGTTCTGGGCGGCCTCAAGGACGGAATAGCCGACCGCCGGCAGGGAAGACATATAGCTAGCAGTCGAAGCGCCAACGTCCATACCGACTCCAAACGAGTTGTCCTGATAATATTAGCGGACGCTATCGCTACTACTTTAGCCGGTAATTCGGATTTTTTCTTTCCCGGTCAAAATGACAAAAACGTAGGCCGATGTCTCCCGGGCGGCAAAAATTATCCCCGTTCTAATCACCAAGTCACATGCTTTGAATAATTGGCGGTTATGCTGTAAGTGAAAGAGTCAAGCCTAGCAATACTAGGTTTGCGGTGAGATCCAGCATGTCGGACAGTGCCGCCAATATACTCAGTCATGCATTCCGCCGGCAGATCGAACATCGCGAAATCGACACCGTCTTTTTACCCGTGGTGGATCTTTTCGCCGGTCGGATCATGGGCTATGAGGCCCACTCGCGGGGCCGGCCGCCCTTCGCCGACCCGCTGGACTTTTTTGCCCAGGCCCGCCGCGAAGGCTGGGAGTGGGAGGCCGACGAAGCCTGCCTGAGCATGGCTCTGCGCCGGATCGCCAAGCTGCCGGGCGAGTGCCTGGCGCGCAACTTCTTCCTGAACGTCACCAGCGCCGGCTTTGCCTCCACCAGCTTTCTGCGCTTCTTCACCCCGGCCGTCATGGCCCGCTACGGGCTGAATTCCAGCCAGGTGGTGATCGAGCTCGAATCAGTCGAACCGCTCGTCCACCTGCCCTGGTTCCCCGAGCGCCTCCAAGAGCTGCGGGCCCGGGGCTTCCGCCTGGCCCTGGACAATTTCACCGCCGCCGGCTCCTGCCTGGACTGCCTGCTGCGCATCTCGCCCCACTTCGTCAAAATCGACCGCCGGCTGGTCGCCCAGGTGCGCGACAGCCAGCACGCCCGCACCATCCTGACCGCGCTGGACGCGCTGGCCAAGGTGGCCAAATTTACGCTGATCGCCGAGGGGGTGGAGGCCTGGGAGACGCTGGGCGAACTGCTGCGCCTGGGGGTCGGCCAGGCGCAGGGGTTCCTGCTGGCCGAACCGGCCGCCCTGCCGCCGGACCTGCGCGCGCAGGACCGTACCCGGCTGACCGAACTGGTGGGCGAAACGGTCGATCCGCTGGCCGGTACCGGGCTGGACGAATCGATCCGGGTCATCGTCAACCCCGCCACCGTCCTCCAGATCGGCACGGCCCGGGGCGAAGACCTCGACCGCCTCTTTCGGGCCAACCACTCGCTCGATCATCTGGTCATCGCCGCCGACGACAAGCCCCGGGGGCTCATCACTCGCAAGCATTTTTACGCCGCCACCAGCGGCCAGTTCGGCTACTCGCTGCTGCAAAAACGTCCGGTCGAAACCATGATCAAGCCCGAGCCGCTGATCGTGACGGATCATACCAGCCTGACCTTGCTAGCCCGGTTGGCCATGGAACGGACCGACGATGACCTGTACGATCCGGTGTTGGTCATCGACTCCGGCGGCCGGTTCCTGGGCACCGTGACCATCAAACAATTGCTGCACCGCTCCAGCCAACTGGAAGTCCAGACCGCCCTGGGCGCCAATCCGCTCACCAACCTGCCCGGTAATGTGATGATCCAGAAGTGGATCGGCGAAGCCTTGAATCAACCCGACTTCACCGTAATCTACGCCGACCTGGACAAGTTCAAGGAATACAACGACCAGTACGGTTTCATGAACGGCGACGAGATGATCAAGCTGGCCGCCGCGGTATTGGCCGATGCCTCGCCGGCCCTCGGCTCGCCGGCCCGGCTGGGACATGTGGGGGGGGACGATTTTATCATCGTGGTCTCCGGCCCGGTGGACGACAACCCACTCTACGAGATCGGCCTCGACTTCGACCGGCGCAAAGAGGTGCTATTCAAGCCCGAGGACTGCCGGCGGGGCTATTACATCTGTGCCAACCGCAAGGGCGAACAGGTAGAAACCCAACTCGTCACCCTCAGTCTGGCGGTGATCGATGGCAAGCAGTTCACCTCGCCGCCGCACCCGGCCCTGATCGCCCAGGTGGCGGCCATGCTCAAAAAGCGGGCCAAACGCCATACGGCCGAACACCGCCGCAGCGCTTTCCTGCGCGACCAGCGCCACCACGAAGACCCCTCGGTCGAAACCGATTTCACCCCTCCGCCGCCGGTCGACCGGACCGCCACGTCGCCGGAATAGAGCCAACCACATCCGGGGGAGCTTTTTTGCAAAAAAGTTCCCCTGGCCCCCTAAAAAAACTCTCGCCCGGCTTCGCCCCGTAGAGCGTTCAGCGGGGCGGTTTCAGGCCAGTGGCATTCGAACGTCAGTTTAGCGGCGGCGGTATTGCCCGGGGGTCACGCCCTGGGCGTGGCGAAAGATTCGGCAGAAGTGGCTGGCGTCGTTGTAACCGCAGCGGTGGGCGATCTGGGCGACGGTCATCTCGGTGGTCATGAGCAGATTCAGGGCGTGATGCAGACGTAGATCGCTCAAGTAGCGCATGGGGCTGACCCCGATCTCGGCAGTGAAGAGCCGCGAGAGGCGCGAGCGGTGAACGCCCAATGAACGCGCCAGCCCTTCAATCCCAAAATTCGGGTCCGGCCAGCCGCGTTGGATCTGGTTTTTGGCCTCTTCGATCAGCGGCGTTCCCCGCGCCGCCCCCAGGCTGGCCGCCACCAGTAGCGTATAGGCCAAGGCGTCGGCCCGCCGCTCGCTTTGCGGCGTGGGGTCGGCAATCACTTCGCGCAGTTGTTCGAAAAGCTCCACCGGCGCCGGACCGGCCGGATAGACGCCCGCCTGCGTGAAACCGCAAGCCCGGGCCACCGGTTCGCAGAGCGACCCGTTGAACGTGAACCAGCGCACGTCCCAGCCATCCGCCGCCGCCTGGGCCTCGTGCCGCATGCCCGGAAACAGGATCGCCACCGATTGGGCAGGCAATTCATAAACGCCGCGCTCCAGGTGGATCTTACCCACCCCGCTCACGCTCCAGAGCACTTTGACGAAATTCTGCACCCGGTGGTCTTCGTACTCGCCGGCCTTGAACACGCCCCAGGCAACGGTCCGCGCGCCCAGGGCCACCGGCACGGTGGGCGTCTGACTGGGCCGGCCGATCACATAGATATGCGGCATCCGCCCCCCCTGCCCTTCGGTCACAATAGTTTTATCATAATCACATTGTTACGATAGTTATAGGCTTTAGGCGAGATAAAGTCAATTTATCAAGGTCACCATTATTTCATCAACCAAATCAGGGAGAATAAAATGAACGAGCGGCGCGTGATCTTCCCCCGGCAGCGGGCTTGCGAATTGGAGGCTTTTGCCCTGCCCGAACGCCTTCAGCCAGACGAAGTGGCCATCCGGACCGAGGCTACCCTGGTCAGCCCGGGGACCGAACTGGCCATCTACTCGGGCAAGCATTCGGCTTTTGCCACGAGCAACAACACCTGGGTTAAATATCCGCATCAGCCGGGTTATTGCCTGGTCGGCCGGGTGGAGCGGATCGGCGCGGCGGTGACCGCGCTGGCGGTGGGTGACCGGGTCTTCGCCCTGGCGCCCCATGCCTCGGCCTGCGTCTGCCGGGCTCACGATCTACAGCGCGTGCCGGCCGGAGTCTCGGTCGACGCCGCGCTCTTCGCCCAACTGGCGGCCATCAGCCTGAACGGTGCGCGTCTGGCCAATCTCAAACTGGGCGAAGCGGTCATCGTCACCGGCCAGGGCCTGGTCGGCCTGCTGGCCACCCGCTTCGCCAAGCTTTCCGGCGCTTTTCCGCTGATCGCCACCGATTTGAGCGAAAAACGCCGCCAACTGGCCCAGGCTTACGGCGCGGACGCGGCGCTCGATCCGCGGGCCCCCGATTTTACCGAGCAGATCAAACAGCTGACCGACGGTCGCCTGGCCGATGTGGTGATCGAATCCTCGGGCAATCCCAAAGTCATCGCCCAAGCCGCCGAGCTGACCCGCAAGGGCGGTCGCCTGGTCCTGCTGGGCTCGCCGCACGGCAAGGTGGAATTCGACTTCTATTCGCTCATCCATGCCCGCAACATCCGCCTGATCGGGGCTCACATCAGCTCGGCCTTCCACGCCGAAACGCCGGAAGATTGTTGGACCGTGCGCCGCAACCGCGACTGCTTCTTCCAGCTCCAGGCCGGCGGCCGCCTGGACGTAACGCCCCTCATCACCGAGCACCGGACGCCGGAAGATTTTCCCGCTATTTACGAAGCCACCCTTTCGCCGGATAATCCCTCATTGGGCGTGATCGTCGATTGGAGTGCGGCTCCGGCTCAGGCCCGGGCGCAGAACGCACTGGCCGCGGCGGGGGTTTAGGCCGGATACCGGAAGTGATTTTCCGCCGCTCATTCTAGCCGCTGACTTTTTTGGGAGCCGTTCATGTCCACCCCCGTCAAATTCGGAATCATTGGTTTCGGCAACGCCGGTCAACTGCACGCCCGGGCTCTGCTCTCCGGCCAAGTGCCCCAGGCAGAGCTTGCGGCCGTGGTCGACCGGGCCGAAACCGTGGCCCGCTCCGGCCTCGAACTGCCCGCCGGCGTGCGCCGCTACGATACGCTCGAAGCGCTCCTGACCGGCAGTGACTGCGAGGCGGTGATCGTGGCCACGCCCCACGTTTTCCACGCCGAACAGACCATCGCCGCTCTGGCCGCCGGGCGACACGTATTTTGCGAAAAACCGGCCGCGGTCTCGGTCCGCGAGGCCCGGGCCATGGCCGAAGCCGCCCGCCGGCACAACCGCCTCTTCGCCCTGAACTTCAACCGACGGACGGTGGAGCTATACCAAGTTTTGCGCCGGCTGGTCCGCGAGGGCGAACTGGGCCGCCTGCGCCGCATCGCTTGGACCAGCACCAACTGGCTGCGCCTCCAGAGCTATTTCGACTCCAGCCCCTGGCGGGGCACCTGGCGGGGCGAAGGCGGGGGCTTGCTCCTCAACCAGCTGCCGCACGCGCTGGACCTCTGGCAGTGGA
>CAYMGG010000093.1:0-5323 GCA_964389915.1 uncultured Planctomycetaceae bacterium | reverse complement strand
AAGGGCCTGGGCCAGGCGATCAGCCGCGGCCTGGCCTACGCCGAATACGCCGACGGCGCCAGCGCCGTCTTCACCGCCAGCACTGGCGAGGCTCCCGGCGTGGAGCGGATCGAACTGATCGGCGACCAGGGGGGGGTGATCCTGGAGAGCGACGGCCGGCTGCGCCTGACCCGGCTGGAAGAACCGCTTAATGATTTTATCCGCAACCGGCCGGCCGGTTTTTCCACGCCCCAGACGCGGACCGAGATCCTCACTCCCAGCGCCGAGGGCGACCTTTCGGCCGGCGTCACCCGCGACTTCGTCCAGGCCATCCGCACCGGCCGGCCCCTCCTGGTCCCCGGCGCGGAGGGCATCGCCAGCCTGCAACTGGCCAACGCCATGCTCCTCTCGACCTGGACCGACGCCTGGGTGCCCCTGCCCTTTGACGAGGACCGTTTCGAAACCGAACTGCGCGCCCGCCAGCAGAATTCCCACCTGCGCGAAACCGCCCCGGCGACCGTGATGCGCCTGGAGGATTCGTTTGTCGGCGGCCGCTAAACAACCGTAAGGACCAATGCCATGAAGCCGAATCGCGCCCGCGTCGCCGAAGTTTTGGCCCGCCGCGGACAGCACCTGGTTTTCGACGCCGTCGGCAGCGCCGGCCCGCAGGTCGAGAAGCTGCTGGCCGAGTTGCCGCTCTCCCCGGCCCAACGAGCCTATTTCTTGGAGGGCGAGTTCAAATATCTTGGACTAGCCGAGACCAGCCGCGAGGAAAAATTCGCCCGCTTCGGCGCTTACCTGCCGGATCTGCCGGCCGAGGCGCGGATATCAGAATGGGGCGTAGGCGCGCTGGACATCAAATCGGCCGACGGCTTTCACGCCGGCTACAAATCCTTCCATCCGCTGCAAAAAGTCGACTCGCTTGCCGAGTTGGAAAAGTATCCCTTCCCGGACCTGGCCGCCGAATGGCGGCAGGCAGGCCTGGCGGAACGGGTGGCCGATTGTAAAGCCCTTGGTTTCACCGTAGTCGGCAACATGTCCCAGACCATCCTGGAAAACGCCTATCTGATGCGGGGCATGGAAGAGTTGATGATCGACCTCTATGAATCGCCCGATTATGCGGCTACACTCTTCGCCCGGTTGGCCGAACAGCGCACGGCCCAGGCCGTGGCCCTGGCCCGCGCCGGCGTGGACGTATTGCGCATCGGCGACGACATCTGCACCCAGCAGGGACTGCTCGTCAGCCTGGACACTTACCGCGAATTCATCCGCCCGCATCACGAAGCCGTGATCGCCGCCGCCCGGGCCGTCACGCCCGGCCTGCCCGTCCTCTACCACAGCGATGGCAATATCCGGCCGATCCTGCCCGACTTGATCGCCGCCGGCGTGACCGCGATCAATCCGGTCCAGCCGGAATGTCTGGATATGCCCGCGCTCCAGCGTGAATTCGGACGCGACGTGACGCTTTGGGGCTGTTGCCCGGTGCAGAGCACCTATGCCTGGGGCACACGCGAGGACATCCTCGCCCACCTTCGTTTGTTGCGCGAAGAACTCGCTCCGCTCAGCGGTTGCGTCGTCCAATTCTACAACATGATCATCACCCCGCCCCTGCTGCAAAACCTGCGGATCTTCTACGAAAATTTCGCGCTCGCGTGACATTTCGCCGCCCCCGGTCGTTACGCCGGGGCGGTTCTTTATCCTTTTCGTTTGACACCCCCGCCTTGTCCGGCGTAGATTGATGATTTTGCCGCCCGCCCGGCGGCCCGCCCCCGGAATTGGGGCCTTTAATCGTCAAGCAGCCGGAAGAACGCCGTGAGCGAACAACCTTATATTGAAGTCGTCGGGGCCAGTGAACATAACCTGCAAAACGTCAGCGTGCGCATCCCGCGCAACTCCCTGACCGTAGTCACCGGCCTCTCGGGTTCGGGCAAGTCCTCCCTGGCCTTCGACACCATCTACGTCGAGGGGCAGCGGCGTTACGTCGAGAGTCTTTCGGCCTATGCCCGCCAGTTCCTGGAACTGATGCAGAAACCGCACGTCGAGCATATCACCGGCCTGCCCCCGACCATCGCCATCGAGCAGCGCAAAGGCCAGGCCAACCCCCGCTCGACCGTGGCCACGACCACCGAGATCTACGACTATTTCCGCCTGCTCTACGCCCGGGCGGGCGAGCCTCATTGCTGGAAATGCGGCCGGCCTATCTCCCGCCAGACCGCCCAGCAGATCGTCGACCGTATCCGCGAGTCGGCCGGCGGGCGGAAGTTGATGATCCTCTCGCCCCTGGTCCGGGGCCGCAAGGGCAATCACAAAGATGTGCTTCAACTCCTCCGCCGCGAAGGCTATGTCCGCGCTCGGATCGACGGCGAGATCATCGAGACCCGCGAGGTCAAGGAACTGGGCGACAAGCGCCGTAAACACACCATCGAAGCCGTGATCGACCGGCTGCGCCTGGACGACAACGCCCGCCAGCGCTTGGCCGAAGCGGTCGAGGCCGCGCTAAAGCTCTCGCCCGATGGTTTGGTGGTGGCCAGTGTTGAGGGTGAAAAAGGCTGGACCGACCACCTATTCAGCGAAAATTTCGGCTGCCTCGACTGCGGCGTCTCCTTCGCCGAGATGGAGCCGCGCCTCTTCAGCTTCAATTCGCCCTACGGCGCCTGCCCCACCTGCGACGGGCTGGGCAACCGTCTGGAACTGGACCCGGATCTGCTCATCCCCGACCACACCCGCAGCCTGAGCGAAGGCGCGGTCGAGATCGTCAGCCGGGGCGGCAAGCGTTGGGCCATTCAATATCATTATCTGATCCGCGACTTCGCCCGTCAGAACGGCCTGAGCCTGGACCTGCCGGTCCAGCAGTTCCCCAAAGGCATGCTCAAGGCCATGCTCCACGGCGACGACGATTTCGAAGGACTGATCCCCAACCTGGAGCGCCGCTTCCATCAATCGGACAGCGAATACGTCAAGCAGCGCATCCACGAATATATGTCCGTGCAGCCCTGCCCCGACTGCCGCGGCGCGCGTCTCAAACCCGAGGCCCTGGCCGTCAAGCTGAACGGGGTAAACATCGCCCAACTCTGCGCCTTCACCACCGAACGGGCGGCCGAATTCATGCAAGCGCTCAAGCTCGACCGCGAAGGCACGGCCATCGCCGCGCCGATCAAGGCCGAGGTCATGAAACGCCTGGGCTTCATGCTCGACGTGGGCCTGGGTTATCTGACTCTCGACCGGGTGACCGGCTCGCTCTCCGGCGGCGAGGCCCAGCGCATCCGTCTGGCCAGCCAGGTCGGCAGCGGCCTGGTGGGCGTCTGCTACGTGCTCGACGAGCCGACCATCGGCCTGCACCAGCGAGACAATGAGCGCCTGCTCAACACTCTGAAGCGCCTGCGCGACCTGGGCAACACGGTCATCGTGGTCGAACACGACGAAGACGTAATCCGCGCGGCCGATTACCTGCTGGATCTGGGCCCCGGCGCGGGCACGGGGGGCGGCAAGGTGGTGGCGGCCGGCACCGTGCCGGAAGTGATGAAGAATCAGCGCAGCCTGACCGGGGCCTATCTCTCGGGCGAGGAGTTCATCGCCGTACCCGAAGTCCGCCGCTGGGCCAATCTGCGCACCCACGCCCTGCGCCTGGAAGGGGCGAGTGAAAACAACTTGCGTAATCTGACCGCCGTCTTCCCCCTGGGTACGCTGACCTGTGTGACCGGCGTCTCCGGTTCGGGCAAGAGCACGTTGGTGGCCGAGACCCTCTGCAAAGCCCTTTGCCGGGTGGTGAACCGCACCAAGGAAAAACCCGGCGCTTATACCAAGCTACGCGGCACGGATCTGATCGACAAGGTGATCGAGATCGACCAGTCGCCGATCGGCAAGACGCCGCGCTCCAATCCGGCGACCTATACCGGCGTCTTCGACGAGATCCGCAAGCTCTTCGCCCAGACGCCCGAGGCCAAGCTGCGCGGCTACCAGCCGGGACGCTTCTCCTTCAACGTCAAGGGCGGCCGTTGCGAGCACTGCCAGGGCGCGGGCGTGCTCAAAATCGAAATGCATTTCCTGCCCGACGTCTACGTCGACTGCGACCAGTGCAAAGGCACGCGCTATAACCGCGAAACCCTTGAAATCCGCTACAAGGGCAAGAACATCTTCGAAGTGCTGGAGATGCGGGTGGACGAGGCCTGCGACTTCTTCAAGAACGTGCCCAGCATCCGCCCGGGCCTGGTGACCCTGGCCGACGTGGGCCTGGGCTATGTGGCCCTGGGGCAGCGCAGCACCACGCTCTCCGGCGGCGAGGCCCAGCGGATCAAGCTGGCCGCGGAACTGAGCAAGCGGGCCACGGGCGGCACGGTCTACATTCTCGACGAACCGACCACGGGCCTGCATTTCGCCGACATCAAGAAACTGCTGGACGTGCTCAACCGGCTGGTGAATCTGGGCAACACGGTGATCGTGATCGAGCACAACCTGGACGTAATCAAGTGCGCCGACTGGCTGATCGACCTGGGGCCCGAGGGCGGCGAGCGCGGCGGGCAGATCGTGGTCGCCGGAACGCCGGAAACCGTGGCCGCCTGCCCCGAGAGCCACACCGGCCGCTACCTGACCCCGATCCTCAAACGGCAAACGCCAAGTCGGCGCTGACATTTTAATCAAAAAATGAACCCGTGCGCCGGCTTCTCCGCTGCCGGAGCAATGACCAGATCGCCGAGCTTGGGGCCGTTTGTCCTGGCGAACGAATCATGAGTCGAGTGCCGTTAAAATTCGGTGGCGGATTGCTCGCTATGGCAATCCTGACCGGCGGCTGGATCTACGCCACTCGAAGCAAGCCGGCCGCCCCGCCCCGCCTAATCACCACCCGCGTGCTGTTCATCGGCAACAGCTACACCTATTTCAACGGGGGGATCGACAAGCAACTGGAAGGATTGGCCCCGGGGGTCGCGGCCGTCAGCCAGACCGCGGGCAGTTACAGCCTGGAAATGCATTGGACCGCCGGCCAGGCCGTAGCGGCCATCCGCCAGGGCGGCTGGGATTATGTAGTGCTGCAAGAACAGAGTCAGACCCCCGTCTGCGGCCGCCAGAGCTTTTTTGACTTCGGCCGCAAGCTGGACGAGGAGATCCGCCGCAGCGGCGCCCGGACCGTGCTGCTCATGGCCTGGGAGCGGCCCGACAGCCTCCCCATCGGCGTTACCACCGCAAACTTGGCCGAAGCCTACAACGCCCTGGGAAAAGAACTCGGCGCGTTGGTCGCCCCGGCCGGCCTGGCCTTTGCGCGCTCCCGCCGCAGCCGGCCGGATTTGGCGCTGTACAGCGCCGACGGTCACCCGACGCCCGCCGGAACCTATCTGGCCACGTGCGTGTT